>JAERRO010000017.1 GCA_016735395.1 Alphaproteobacteria bacterium
GATATAATGACTAAAACAGTAAATATCATTGCTTTTTATAGAAAAACAGGCTACATATATTTATAATAATAAACTTAAAAAAGGTTTAAAAATGATAGAATGTGTGAATGTTAGTTCAAGTAATATAAGACAAATATGTTTTGATAATAATAGTATCATCGTTTATTTTCATAGTGGTGGTGTATACAAATATATTAATGTTTCAAAAAGTGTTTTTGATCAATTTATAAATTCTATATCTAAGGGGCAATTTCTAGATAATGTTATTAAGCCAAATTATGACTTTGTTAAACTTTAGGACAGAACAATGAAATGGATTGAAACTACTTTAGGTGATGTGTGCGACAAAATTACAGATGGAACTCATTCAACCGTAATAGATGATCCTAATGGTGGAAATTATTTATTAAGTTGTAAGAACATAAAAAATGGTAGAGTTAGTTACTCTCAAAAAGACAGAACAATAAATCAAGAGACACTAGAATTCTTAAAAAGGAGAACTTCTTTAAGTCAAAATGATGTGTTAGTTTCAAGTGTTGGAACTATCGGAGAAACGGCTTATATAAAAGAAGAAAATCCTATTTATGATTTTCAACGAAGTGTAGCTATCTTAAAAGGAAATCCAGACGAAATAAATTATTTATTTTTATATTATACTATGAGAGTTAATAAAACTATTTTAAAAAGTTTATCTGATGGTGCAGTTCAAAAATGCTTATTTTTAAAAGACTTTAGAAGATTTAAAATACGGGTGCCGGAGAGGTTGGAGGATCAAGAGAAGATAGCACAAGTATTAAGTTCTCTAGACTCCAAGATAGAACTATTACAGGAGCAGAACAAAACTCTAGAAGAATTATCTCAGGCTATATTTAAAAACACATTCTCCTCCCCTCACCCCTCCTGGAAAATCAATAGGCTCGGCGACGTACTCAAAATATCATATGGAAAAACTCTACCTACCAATTGTTTCTTAGATAATGGTTATCCAGTATTTGGAGGTAATGGACAAATAGGCTGGTATAGTTCTTTTTTATATGAATTTCCACAGGTTCTAATTTCATGTAGAGGAGCTGCCTCAGGAAAAGTAAATATTTCTGCGAAAAAATCCTTTATAACTAATAATTCTTTAGTGCTTGATTTTAGAGAAAGCGCGTTAGATTATCCATTTTTAAGATCTTGGGCTACTTATAATAATTTTTCATCTTTTGTATCTGGTTCTGCTCAACCTCAAATAACAATAGAGAGTCTATCTAGCTGTGAAATTGTAGTCCCAGACGATAAGACTATGGAGAGGTTCAACTTGCAAGTGGAACCGATGTTTGATAAGATACTATTGAATAGCGAGCAGATAGGCACATTAGAAGCAACTAGAGATAGTTTATTACCAAAGCTAATGTCTGGAAAACTAGAACTAAAGGACTGTTAAAATGACAAAGTTTAAAAACCCGTTTACAGAGCAACTAATAGAAGATAGAGCTATTGAGCTATTTCAAGAGCAAGGCTATGAGTATTTGTGCGGAGATAAGATAAACCCTAATTCAAACGGAGATAGCTTAAGAAAAGATTTTGATATAGCCTATTACTTGCCGATTTTGAGAGACTGTCTTTCTAGAATTAACGACTCTATTCCTAGCGACATTATAGAAGAAGCGATTACTGAAATAATAAAACCTAAATATACTAGCCTAATAGAAGAAAATAAGCGAGTGTTTCAACTGATTACAGAGGGAGTAAAAGTCCCATACAAAGACAAAACCTATACAGTAAAAATCATAGATTTTAACAATGTTGATAATAATTCTTTTGTGGTATCTAACCAACTGATATTGAAAGAGCATAACAATCATAGAAGACCCGATGTATTAATCTACTTAAACGGACTTCCGATTTCTATGATAGAATTTAAAAATCCGGCTAATGAACATGCCGACTTACAAGGTGCTTTTAGACAATTAGAAACCTATAAGCGAGAATTTCCACAGGCATTCTATTTTAATCAAATCAACATTATTTCTGACGGTTATTTCTCTAGGGTCGGGTCAATATCATCTGGCTATGATAGATTTAACCCTTGGAGGGCGGAAGATAGCTATGACCTAAAATTTGAAATAGAAGATATTATCAAAGATCTATTCAAAAAAGAAAAACTATTAAATTATATAAAAAACTTTATAACCTTTGTTAATTTCTCCGGAAAAAACATTAAGATTAGTGCAGGTTATCATCAAGTGCGAGGGGTTAACAACTCTCTAGTCGCGATAAAGAAGGCTATTGGTGTAGATAGAAAAGGTGGGATAGTATGGCATTCTACAGGTTCCGGAAAGTCATTTTCTATGATGTTCCTAGCAGGATTGATTGAGAAAGACATAGATCTTAAAAACCCTACAATTCTTGTTATCACAGATAGAATAGCTCTAGATAGTCAGTTGTATAAGACCTTTTCTAAAGGCAAAATGATTTTGGCATCTACCCCGGTGAGTATTGAAAAGTCTAGCGAATTAAAAACTAAACTAGAAGGAATACAATCAGGTGGAATATATTTTTCTACATTACAAAAATTCGGTATTAAGAAGAAAATCAAAAATGAACTATCGTTTCAAGAGTTGTCTTCTAGAGACAACATCATAATCATAGTAGACGAAGCTCACAGATCACACAATGGAATCGAAGATGGTTCTGCTAGATATTTAAGAGATGCTTTTCCAAATGCAACATTCATAGGTTTTACGGGGACTCCTATTGAAAAAGGTCATAACGACACAAGAGCTATTTTCGGCGAGGATAATGATATTTACGATATGAGACAGTCTATATTAGACGGAGCCACAGTTCCTATTCATTACGAAGCTAGATTAGCTCAAGTAAAATTAAACACCGAAAAGGTTGAAGAAATAAATAAACTGTTCGAAACAATAGAAGATAAAACAGACATTGAATATGCAGAAAATCTAAAGAGTAGACATGCTACTTTGGAGGCAATATTAGGTAGTAGGCAAAGGCTAGAATTATTAGCTAGCGATATTACAAAGCACTTTTCACTTAGAAAAGAAGCACTACCATTCTCTAAAGCTATGATCGTTTGTTCTACTAGAAATATCGCAGTAAAATTATACGACCAGTTAATAACCCTAAATCCTAGCTGGCATAACGACGACATTAATGAGGGAAGAATTAAAGTTGTACTATCTTCTAGTGCTACAGATACAGAAAATCTATCAAAACATAAGACATCTAATGATGATAAAAAAATTATAGCAAGCAGGATAGAAACTGAAAATGACGAATTGGATTTTATTATAGTTTGTGATATGTGGTTAACTGGATTTGATGCCCCACCAGTAAACACTATGTATTTTGACAAGCTATTAAAGGAACATAATCTTATTCAAGCCATAGCACGAGCAAATAGAGTTTATAAAGAAAAGCCAGACGGATTAATTGTTGACTATATAGGAATCCTAAGATACCTCAAAGAGGCATTAAAGATATACTCCCCTAAAGATAGAGAATATATTGGACAAGATATACGCGACGATGCTGTAAATACTATGATGACGAAAACATCTATAATAGAAGATCTTATCTTCGGATTTAATTATAAATCAGACCTTGAGAAAGCCTATAAAAATGACGATAGACAAATCTTAATAAAACTAGAAATCGACCTGTTTAATTTCATTACGAATCATAACGATAAAGAAATATTAACAAAATTTATAAAATTTACTAACGACTTACAAAAGGCATATAGTTTATGTGCTACTACAGAAGAAGCCGAAGGTATAAGATATGACTTAGTCTTTTTTGGAGCGGTAAAGGATCTACTCGTAAAAAACACCAATATATCTAATGAGAAGAAACTAAAACTAGAAGATATCAACACTCAAATAGGCCAACTAGTTTCACAATCTGTCGAAGGTGTTCAAATCATCGACCTGCTAGAACTCTCTAGTATGGATAGAAATAAGATAGATATTTTTTCTAAGGAATTTCTAGATGAAGTAAGACTATGTAAAAATCAAAATACAGCAGCAGAAATATTAAAAAAGCTTTTAAACGATGAAATACAATCGCGAGAAAAAACTAATATCATAGAGGGTAAAAACTTTAGAGATAGGTTAAACGATATAATTAAAAAATATCACGACAACCAAATAGACTCTACCCAAATGACCGAAGCCCTCATCTCTATAAGTAAATTTATACAAGATTATGATAAAAAGAAAAATTCATTAGGACTAGATGAAGAAGAAATAGCTTTTTATACTGCATTATCAGATAATAAAAGTGCAGTAGATATTATGGGAGACAAAAAACTAAAAGAGCTTACAAAGTCATTAGTATTTAGATGTAAAAAATCTATAAATTTCAATTTTTTAGAAAAAGAAGATGTTAGAGCAAAGTTACGATTTGAAGTAAAAAAGCTCTTGAGAGAATTTGGATATCCACCAGATATGGAAAAATTAGCAATCGATAATGTAGTCAAACAAAGTATGATTATAGGACAAAATATAATATTATAGAGCTATATAAATTATCTAATAATAAAGTAAAAACAGAAAACCGATTACACAAAATGTTGACTTTTTTTATTTTCTACATTATCTTATTGACAGGTAGGTGTTAAATGAAAATTTTTGAAATCGCGAGTTATTTTATTAAACTAGCTAAAGATCAAAACGATTTTATGTCTAATATGAAGTTGCAGAAACTATGCTACTATGCACAAGGATTAAATTTAGTTAAAAATAAGACCACACTATTTGACGACAATATTGAAGCCTGGTATCACGGTCCTGTAATAAGAACATTATATGATAAATACAAGCAACACAGAGCTAGTAATATTACTGAAGAAGATATAAACTATACTTTAATCAATAACGATGATAAAAGTATTATTAAAGAAACTCACGATAAATTTTCAGGATTTTCTGCTTGGAAGTTAAGAATGATGAGCCACGACGAGACACCTTGGAGTAAAAATTATGAAGAGGGACTAAATAATATTATTTCTACGGATGATATATCTAACTTTTTTGCCGATGTAATGTCTAGCGAAGAGACTGGAGCCGATATAAAAAAGAAAATCTCTGACAAAATTATTAGAGAGAATAGTGAGGCTTTTAAAATATTAGCCGATAAATAATTGCTATCAAAAACTTGTAGAACTTAAAGGTTCTCTAGAAAAAAATGATAGTCATATTTTTGAAAAAATCAATAAAAGCGAAATAAAGACAATTTATATATCTACTAGCAAAAGTCAATTTAAAAGTATGAATGAAAAAGCAGAAAATATATTTTCTAGCGAGACAAGATTAGTGTTTTTTGATTACGAGACAGTTTCGTATAGTAAGGTTTAATATGGATCCCTTCCGCAACCGAATCTAGACTTATCTCCATCTCTAATTTCAACTATAGTTGAATAGACATCATCTACCATTTTATTCTTCGTCCGTCTTCCCTATATTATTACTACGATTTATGAGGCGGATCTGTTTAAAGGAATTTATAAATTCTTCTTGAACTTCGTTGTATTTTTCTAAAGACGAGGTCTCTATTTTATTCCGTGCGATAGAGTTTTCTTGTTTATCTTTCAGATCGTATATCTCGTATTTGTAAGAATAGATTTTGTCTTCATTATTTATATTATATTTTCTCTTGTAGAACCTCTCTACTTTAGAGAATTTTCCATTCAATTTTGTCCGCACCTTTATCTCCGTTTTTCCGGCGGTCTCGTCCCCTAGACTTCTTATCTTGAGTATGTGATAACAATCTTTCATTATCTTTTCGTCTACTTGACACGGTAGAGTTATACCTAATCCAGCTTTCAATTGCCACGGAAATATCGCCAATAAAAATAGAAAGATATTTATAGATATGAAACGATTTTTTACCATATGCGAATCTCCTTTACACTATATTTTATATAGTACGAAGAGGCGAGAAAAACAAGTTTTTTTTAATAAACTTTCAAAATTGCAAAGAATCAGAACTAAAATATTAGACTTTATTAAATTTGCTATGATTAAATGGTAGACAAGAAAACTATTCTAATGTTTTTAATGTATACCTAATTATTCCAGCCACCTTTCTATGTTATTTTTAATACAACTATATACTTCTTGGCTATTATCACCAGTAGGATCATATGCTTTTATATCGCTTCCTTTTGGAAATGGGTCAGCTCCTTTGTGAGCTGGTGTTCCATCACTATCACTATTTTTTAAATTATGAATATAAATTCCTATTATTTTTTTATTTGAATCAATCGCAGACATTATTTCATAATTTATCCACCTCCTACCGGCTGTCTCTGCACCGATTAAGACGACAACACAGCTTCTACCCTTCATTTGAGAATCGATCCAGTTTTGAATACTAGTGTTTCCGCCTCTTTTTATTTCTTCCCAGTCATTATCTGAAGTTGTAGAATTGCCCTCTACGACCCCCATATTTCTGACTTGAGATGCTCTCCAGGCATCATTTTCATGGTGAAAACTATAAAAAACTTGTCTTTTAACCATTATAAACTCCTTTAGTTATGGTATGTTGTTCTTGTTTAACGGGTGTAGTATAATGTAAATACAAGCTTCCTAGTATTGACAATATAATAAGTGTTAAATATAATGGAACTAAAGTCTTCGAAAAAATAAAAGATATAATACACTTTACTTTATATCTGTTAGGATTTAGATCGTATAAATTCTCATCACTTTTATTATCTATAATATCATTATACATCTTTCTATATTTTGTTTCTGTTTGTAGAAAAAAACCGTCTAAACACCAAAACATAATTAAAATTACTGAGAGAATAAATAATGATAATTCTAACGATATAATTCTAGATAGATAAATACAAGTAACTAATACGGCTATCGCCCAGCCTTTTATAATAAATGAGTTATGATTCAATCTCGTTATACAATTTTGAATCAAATCAATTTCTTTATGTAGAACTATAATATTCTTTCTACTTCTTTCTTTACTCAAATTCTACCTTTTAAATATATCTAGTGAAAACACTAGAGCCGATACAACTTATGATATAGTATAAATATAGAAAAAAAACAAGTTTTTTTAATAAACTTTCAAAATTATATAATAGCCACATATATGAGAAAATGAAGTTTTATCCTACTCAACCTGGTTGAATAGTAAAAAAGCAGAAAATATATTTTCTAGCGAGACAAGATTATTGTTTTTTTGATTACGAGACAGTTTCACACAGTAAACTTTAAAACAGGTCCTTTCCGCAACCGAATCTAGACTTATCTCCGTCTATAATTTCAACTATAGTAGGATAAGTGTCATCTGCCATAGTATCTTGACATTTTCCGGCAAATAATTTTATTATCATATCACTCCCTCTAATTTTCATAGTAGAGGTAAGTTTTTCTTGATCATTTACTATGTCTACGACGGTGTATATATCTTCTGTAGTCATGGTTTTAATTTTCAGGTTATTTTTACTACCTTTAGTATATTCTAGCACCCATCCTGGTTCGTTACCTGTTGCTCTAAATGCTACACCGTTAAATTTGGCTTTATCCCATACAGTCTCTCTATAATTTTTAGAGCAATTTTCCCAGGCTCTTCTCCCGACAGCTACTTTCAGTGTCTCTTTATTATAGTTTATAGCTAGTTTGCCATCACTATAGAGATTTTCGTCTACCTCTATCCGTTTAGTCCCGTCTTTAGTAAAAAACCATTTACCGTTATTATCGACAACGACAACGACTTTCCCGTAATGATTACAGTTAAAAACATTAACTTCTCTTTCGGATGTTAAATTTTCATCTTCTTTTATATAACTAGAGATAATAAAAGACAGAGAGATAGCTATTAAGAGACCTGCGAAAATCATAAATATTTTTATATAGTTGTGAGAAAAAAAGTTGTTCTTCATGGAGTCTCCTTCGAGTAAAGTTTAACAGTTATTATTCAAGTATATGATGTAGAATAAGAAAAGCAAGATAAAATTTTATACTGTAGCAAGTATTTTTTGACATTAAAGTAAAAACAGATACTATATAATACAGGAGAAATAATGTCTACCCCCATAGATAACATAGATAAAACTGATAATTTCATAGAAGCATTTAGGTGTATAGAAGATGGTGGTTCTAACCTACTTATCTTGGGTTCTGCTGGCAGTGGCAAGTCTACATTTATAGATTATCTCCGCAATAATACAACTAGACAGATAGCTTGTGTTGCTCCTACGGCGATATCAGCGATAAACATTGAAGGTTCAACTATACATTCGTTTTTTGGCTTACCTCCAAAAGACTTTTTCCCTACTAGAGATCTAGTAATTTCGAGAAAGTTAAAGACTGTCCTACGAAATTTGGAAGTTTTAATTATAGACGAAATATCTATGGTCCGCCCGGATATGTTAGATGCTATCAACAGTATGTGTCAAGAAAGCAGAGGGTCATTATCGCCGTTCGGAGGAATACAGTTAATTTTAATAGGCGATTTATATCAACTACCGCCAATAATTCGCAGAGATGTAGAGCCGTTATTTTTAAGAAAATACGGTTATTCATCTCCGTATTTTTTTGACTCTGAAAGTTATATTACAGGTAATTTCAGGAAGATATTTTTTGATAAAATCTACAGACAAAAGGACTTGACATTTGTAAAGAATCTTAACAGGATGCGAGATCTGAACGATTTAGAGGATGTCATAGGATATTTCAATCAGAGGATAAGAGGATCGGAAGAGATTGATAAATTGAGGGAGCCAGTTCTAATGACTCCGTACAGAAGCATTGCAGAAGAGATTAACAAGAGGAAGTTATCGGAGATTCTAGAGATAGAAAGAACTTATAGCGGTAGTACGACGGGGACATTTATGAAGTTCAAGGATTTTCCCTCTCCCAAGGAGTTAGTACTAAAGAACGGTTGTCGTATAATGTTTAACAAAAACAATCGTCCGTTGTGGTCGAACGGGGATACAGGAACTATATTATCTATGTCGGACGATAGAATAACGGTTGTCTTGAACTCAAGTCAAAAGTTAGTAGATGTCCACAAAGAAAAATGGCAACATATAAGATATACTTACAATATGGAAACTCAAAAAATAGTAGAAGAAATCACAGGAGAGTATGAGCAGTTTCCTTTACAATTGGGCTATGGCATAACCATACACAAATCACAGGGTAAAACTCTAGAGAACATCGTCATAGATCTAGGCAGGGGGACATTCGCCCACGGTCAGTTATATGTAGCTTTTAGTAGAGCAAAGCATCTAGAAGATATATATCTAAAGAGAGCTATCAAGATTACAGACATCATAGTCGACACAAGAATTATAGAATTTTATAAAAATTAAAAAGTCCTTGAAATTATCGTAAAAATGTGGTATACTGTAGTCATATTGAAAGTAGAATATTCTACAAAAAATCTAATTTTATAATCATCGAATATTATATAAGATCGCAGTCTATATGGCTAGTATCTAGTTAGAACAACTTTACAAAACATTTTATAAATATAAAGGACAAACTTATGGTTTTAACCAAAGCATTACAGTTGCGACGAGGCACTGATGAATCGCATAACGGCTTTACGGGTCTAGAAGGCGAGATAACAATGAACACAACTACAAACACGGCACATATACACGATGGCGAAACTGCTACTGGTCATAGTCTAGCGAGGGCAGACTTGGAGAACATATCTGATACAGTTTTGACTAATAAGATATTCTCAACGACGACTAAAGAGCATTTTACCGCGGACTTTTTCACAACTAGAGGATTACTCAAAACAGATATGTCTAATATAGATATTGATTCTGCGATAAACAATTTGCAAGTGGCTAGAGTCGATCTATCGAATGTTAGCTCCGAGGATATTACGGCATCTAATATAGCAAAAAAAGATCTATCTAATATCAGCAACGAAGACTTTTCTAATATAGGTCTAGTAAAAAATGATTTATTATCAACTACAGATACTGCGGGTCTTATTAAACTAGCAACAGAAAACGACTTCCCCACAAGTAATAATACGGCTATAACCCCGTCCCTATTAAACGATCTTTATCCGACAAGTATAAAAAGTTTACCACTTAACTATATCCGCGGTTTAATTTCTAGTATTAACGAGGACGAGGAAATAATAATTACATCTGGTTATTCAAGAGATGACGGAGACAACATAAATATAAAGCTACCGTCGTCAATAATGAAACTAGGCTTAAAAACATTTTCCATAGGACACGGAGGCGGAGTTTTATCTATTGATCCAGCGACTATAGAAGATAATACTACTATCCATCTATTTATAGTATCCAATCAAGATTGCACTAAAATAGACATAATAGCCGACACATCATTAACTGGAGACAATATATCTACAAACCAAACTATTATAGATAATAATCTATTATATAAACGAAGAATTTCCTCTTGCCTATTGATAACGGCTACAGAGTACTTAAAATATACAGGATCAGAACTATCGGGCGGAGGTATCGGATATTTTCTATCTAAACCGAGTATAATACTATATTCTACAAATTATTCAGACATTGTTAATGGGCTAGATATGTATTGTTCTATCCCTGAAGGTATAACTACAAAGATATATATAGATATATACTATGTGACACCTTCAAATAATAATTATATAATACTATATAAAAATCATTACAACCAGCAAGAAGGAACCCTCTTGTATAATTATTGTTCGAGTTCATCTAGCAACAGTAAATCTTTAGTTATAATATCTAACACACAAAAAATATTATATATAAGCACACATTATATCAACGGAAGTTCTCTATATTATCATTTTAATGTTTCAACGGCATATTTTGAAGATGCTAGAGTATAAACAAACAACAAAAAGGATTAAAAATGTTCTACATAAATAGAAACTCAAAAAACAAAATAACAAGCATAACCTCTATACCATCGTACAAAGGACAAGAGCGATTGCGAGAAGACTGTAGCGAGGTCAAAGAATTTTTCAACCCGGTAAAAACCTGGCAAGAAAATCGGCAAGAGGCATATGGCGATACTGGACAGCAGTTAGACATTCTAATTAAAAACGGAGTCGAAGCTTTGAAAGAATTTAGAATCGCCATCAAGACACGATTTCCAAAAGATGAAGAAGATATTAAAACTTCTATAGAGAATAGTCAGATAGAGAGCTAAAAAAGACAACAGTATATAAAAAAAGGTGTATAATTTTATTATCAATAGACAATAGAATTATACACCTACAATTTTATACAATATTTATTGCCTTACCCCGTATATCATACCCGTATAGTCGTAATTTTTATCAAATTCTATATCGACGAGTCCATCTTGCATAAAACACACAAAACCATTTTTATGCAGAATATCAAGAATAAAATTAGGATTCATAATAGTATCAGAAGCATCCTTTATACCTTTTAATTTATGCCATTCTATCATTATACAATCTACTCGTTTTAATAGCTTGCTATTATTTAGATCTTTTAAAATTTTATACTCACTTCCTTCGGTATCTATTTTTAGCACGATTTTTTCTTTTTTATGGTTGTCTAAAATAGCCTTAATATCTTTACTAGCGACATTTAAAGATATTTTTTCTTTTTCAAAACTATCGTTAAAATTTTCATATCTATTAACAACAGTAGAATTACAACCAGGAGTATTTGAATTACAGTCAATCATAAGATCTTCTTTTTTATCTGATAGACCGTAGTTAAAAGATTTAATTAACTTTTTGGCCTTCGGGTTTAGATCTAGATTTTTCAACATTTTATCATAAGTTGATTTAAAAGGCTCAAAGCTATAAATTTTCTTAACATTAGGTAGAGTACTAAAAAAGATTGATGTTATTCCTATATTAGCTCCTATATCGATACACACCGTAGGCTTATCTGTTGTAAAAGAATAATTTTGTTTTCTAAAGACTTCTTTAATTATAAAATTTTCTTCGAGATTATTAGACTTTGTAAAATTTACACCTTTAGAAGAAATATAATCATCTAGATTAAAAGCATTAAAGAGTAAACCGTTATCTTTACCAGGCAAAATCTTCCCTCTTCTTTTCATTCTTATAAAAATTCTTGTAGAATTTATTAGAAGAATTACAAAAGCAAGGTAGGCAAAATAAATAGAGTAGGACACTAAACTTATCGTAATTAGTAGTACAAGAATATATCTAATATATCTTCTTAAATTTTTATCCATCTTTTTTCCTTTTAGTTAATAAAATATACTATTATATAATAAATTTCAAAAAGCAAGCAAAATTTTATACAATGACTATTTAACTATATATAACACTAGAAAAGTAGAATATCTTTAATCTCATTTTCGTCTATAATCTTCACACCAAGTTTAGTAGCTTTTTTAAACTTCGCAGAATTTCCATCTCCGTCCCCTACGATTAAAAAGTCAGTTTTTGAAGATACTGTAGCTTGAACAATGACACCTAATTTCCGCAACCTCTCTTTTAAAACATCTCTTGAAAATTCTTTTAAAGTTCCGGTAATGACGACCCTCTTGTTAGACAATATCGTATCGGTTTTTAACAGACTTTTATTTTCGATCGTAGGAGATACTATAGAGAATAATTTTTCTAATTCCATCTTATTCTCGACAAAAAAATCTAGCCAAGATTTAGCAACTATCTCGCCGACACCATCAATTTCAAGAAGAGTTTCTGCCGTCACATCTTGTAATTTTTTCAACATTTCTAGAGGCTTAATATTACTAGAATCAAACAACTTTTGAACAATTCTAATCGCCATCTCCTCACCAACATTTGGCACACCTATAGCTGTTATAAACTTTTCTATTCTTGCAACTTTAGAAGAATTGATCGAAGATTCTAAAGCTAAAATTCTTTTATCCGCGAACCCATCTTCATTATGAATGTCTACTTTGAACCTATCTATAAAAGTAAAAATATCACTAAATGTAGCAATCCACCCCCTGTTATAAAATAGTCTAATATATGACTCGCCGAAACCGTCTATATCAAGCCCTCCACTACCAACAAAATAAACTAGTTGTTCCTTTTTAACACCCGAACAATTTTTATTAGAACAGAAAATAGCAGGACTTTTTTCTAGTATATCGCTCTCGCACTCGGGACATTTTTTTGGCTTTTTTATTTTTATATTTTCACTTTTATGAGATAGAACTTTCATAATTTTAGGAATGACATCCCCTGCCCTTTTGACTTCTACTAGGTCTCCAATATGTAGATCCAACCGTTCGATTTCTTCAAAATTATATAGGCTAGCAGATGCCACAAACACACCCCCAATAGAAACTGGACTCACTTTTGCAACAGGAGTTATTATTCCGCTTCTACCGACTTGAAACTCTACGGACTCTAGAATTGTGCTACCGCCAAAAGCAGGAAATTTCCAGGCTATAGCCCATCTAGGGTGGTGTGAAGTTTCGCCCGCAACATTTTGAAGTTCAAGACTATTTGCCTTAAAAACAACTCCATCTATGTCAAGCCCCAATAAAGCCCTAGACTTTTCCAAAGCTCCAAAATAATCTACAACCGCCCCTATATTATTAGCCCTATAAACTAATCTTTTTGTCTCATTATTTTGAAAATCTTCTATTACAGACAGCCCCCAAGACTTAATTTTATCTACAAAATCTTCTTGAGTTTTCCACATAGTTTCTGTTGCTTCACCACAGGAATAAAACACATAAGATAGATTTCGTTCAGCGGTAATTTTAGAGTTTTTTTGTCGCAAACTTCCAGCCGTAGCATTTCTAGGATTGGCAAAAATTTTACCACCAACATCTTCTAATTTTTTATTTAAAGCTATAAAATTTTCTGTAGTAAAAAATATCTCACCACGAAGTTCTATAATTTTTGGCGAACCACCTTTTAGTTTTTTAGGAAACGGAATTTTATTTTTACCAAAAACATTTACTATAGAACAAACATTATCAGTTATATTTTCACCTACAGATCCATCGCCCCGACTTAAAACATATTGCAAGATACCATTTTTAAAAACGGCAGAAAATGACACTCCGTCTATTTTAGGTTCACACCACAAATCAAATTCATATTGTGTTTTAGAAAAAATTTCACACCAACCAGTCATCTCCTCTACATCAAACACATTATCTAACGATGCCATCTTTTTTAGATGATCTACCTTTTGAAAATTACTACTAGATAGTGATGTCCCGACCAGATCTATAAAAAGCGATTTCGGCGACAACTCCTTCAACCTACTTTTTGCTAAATCATAAACTCCGTCGTCAACACTCCTAGCAGAATCTTCCCCGTCTAAATAATAACTTTTATTCCAAATGTCTATCCACTCTTCCAACTCAACAATTGTAGCAGTTTTAATTTTAGAAATTATTTTTTGACTCATTTACCTCTCCTAGACATAAATAATGTATAGCACAATCAAACTATATATATCAAACATTAATTATAAAAGAGAACGAAAATTTAACACTTGACAAACAGAATTTTACTGTTATATTGCATTTACTTAAACATAACTAAAGGATATAAATTATGGCAAAGAAATCAACGATACAACCTAACATAAAGAATTTTAATACTAATATAAATTATCAAAGTCAAAATCAGTTATTACAACTTCAACTGTTGCTCAATCTTACAAAGAGTTTAATAAAGGAAGTAAAAGTTTATAAAACTGATAGTATAGATATAGCGGATCAGAAAATAGAGAAAGTAAATGACAAAAATAGTATATTCCATCTAAAAGAACATCTTACTCAATTGGTTAAAGTAGCAAATAAAATAGTTAAGTCAAAAGGTATCACAAAAAAATATTCGAATGTCGGAGATCTTTTCACTATATGTGAAGACTATCTAGATCAACACAGCAGATAAATTTTATCGATAATTAGAGGGCTCTTAACAGGGCCCTTTTTTGCTTGTCTTTATATTGTAAGATTTAAAAATATGTCAATGCTTGACAAACAGAATTTTACTGCTATATTACATTTACTTAAACATAACTAAAGGATATAAATTATGTCAAAAAATTCAACGATGCAACCGATCTTTAAAAACCTTAATCTGAAGGCTGGAGAGACATCACAAAATTCACTACTATCTTTTAGACTGTTAGTTAATTCTACGAAAACCTTAATGAAAGAGACAAAGATATATGGATCTGACTCTATAGAAGTAGCTCAAAATAAAATTGTAGAATCTGACGATTCAAAAGTATTTACTACATATTCACATATCGATCTATTAGTTAAATTGGCTGATAGAATAACTTCGTTAACTGTTACTAAGAAAAAGAAGAAAAAGAAAATTTCAAAAGTCGGAGAGCTTTTCACTATATGTGAAGACTATCTAGATCGACACAGCAGATAAATTTTATCGATAATTAGAGGGCCCTTAACAGGGCCCTCATACCGTCGAATAAAGAAAGGTCATCACTTGACAAATAGGAAGACTCTGTTATATTGTGTCTACCAAAATTATAACTAAAGGATATAAATTATGTCAAATATAGAAAGCAGAAAAAAAATAATTAGTAAAATTCTTGGTGTTAAAAACGAATCTACGAACGAACTTTTATTATTTAAAACATTACTTTCTAGTATAAAAGCATTAAATAAGAAACTAGAAATTGAAAGATCTAGTGATTTACGGACAGCTATAATGAAGATTTCAAAAGACGGTGGCGAATTTTCTTTTAGAAGATTACAAGAGTTTTCATTATTAGTAAAACTTGCAAAGGCGGTATCTAAAACCCCGAATAAAAATAACTTTTCAACTGTCGAAGCCATTTATACTGTTTGCGAAGATTATTTGAATGAACGAGAAAGATAAAAGACATCTTTATCGTCGACAATGACTGTTTGAATAATATATAGAGAAAATTATGATAAAATTTTCTCTACTTTAATAAAATGACGACTAATCCAAATCTTTAACTAGATCCGGCATAGACGGTTGTAGTTGTTTCATAACTTTAGCATGTGGAGTTCCCAGTATAGAATAACCGCAGTCTACATGATGTATTTCACCTGTAACACCTGACGAAAGATCTGATAGTAGATATAGAGCAGATCCTGCTACATCGTCCATAGTCATATTTCTTCTTAAAGGAGAATTTACTTTAGCCCATGCGGACATAGTTCCGAAGTCTCCGACACCTGCAGAAGCCAAAGTCCTTATGGGACCGGCAGATATTGCATTAACTCTTATATTTTGTTCACCCATATCGGCGGCTAAATATTTAGTAGAACAGTCTAAAGCAGATTTCGCGACACCCATCATGTTGTATCCGGGAGTTACGACCTCTCCGCCTATGTATGTTAGTGTTATTATGCTACCACCGTCTTTCATAAGAGGCATAGCCCGTCTAGAGAGATCTACTAACGAGTATGCTGACACATCCATAGTATTTTTAAAATTTTCTCTAGATGTAATATCTACGAATCTTCCACGAAGCTCATCTTTATCTGAAAATGCGACTGCATGAATTAGAAAATCTAATTTGCCCCATTTTTCTTCAATTTTTGCGAATAAATTGTCTAATTGTTGATCATCTTGCACATTCATCTTCTCTATAATAGGAGAGTTCACTGATTCTGCTAGAGGTCTAACTCTTTTTTCCATAAAGTCTCTAGTATAGTTGAAAGCCAATTCTGCCCCGTGTTCGTGAGCTAATTTTGCTATTCCCCATGCCATAGATCTATCGTTAGCTACTCCTACAACTAGTCCTTTTTTACCTTTTAACAACATTTGAGATCCTTTTATTAGTTATTTTATAAAATATGATACAAATTAGTAGTTTTAAAGTCAACCTAATAAAAGAGTCTTATACTGCTACATAATTTCTAACGATATGTTCTTTGTAGTCGACTTCTAGAACTAGCCATTTATTATTGGATCTTGTATTCATAAAGTGAGATAAATTCCTAGGAAATCGTCGCAATTCTAGTGTAGAGTTATCTCCGCGGTATAAAGTTATAAATTTTTTATTCCACATCACCCTCGGTTTTATAGGATCAAGCTGTTGTGCCGGTATTATTAGGATAGGTAGCATAGGCAAGGCACGGATGACTATATTAAAAATAGGAACGATGGCTGGTTTCATTATAGAAACTAGGACTTTTATAAACGGAAATCAATTATTATATAAAATAAATTAAAAAAAACACTATTGACTTTTTGAAAAGCCCTAGATTGTAGAACTTTCGATAATTCTCATAATTAGGTAATAGTTCTATCATGATGTATAATAATTATAATAATAAAATATATACATTAGGAGTATAAAGATGAATTTACCAGATCATTCTAATACTAACGACTTCTCTATTATGGACATAATGTCTAAAATTAAAAAGAAGTTAAACAATCCTGTAAAGAGAAGAGAGATGTTAAGCAATCCTATGATGACGGAAGATTCTCCTGTTAAGTCTAACTATATGGAAGATAGAGAGACACCGAGAAAGGACTTTTTGACTAAAAGAACAGAGGTCGATGATATACAGAATATTACTGATAGCAAAAAAACCGAAGATTACGAGTCCCAGCAGGAAGTTGTCTCTCAAGAAGATAATAACAAGGTCGTTCAGTTGCATCCTAGTAAAATAATATCTACCGTCTATTTTTTGACTAACGATATGATAAACCGACTTTCTGCTCAAGTTGCGAGAGATATATCTATAGCATATAAGATACCGTTCGCTAAAAAATTTATATTCGATCTTATCCGTGAAAGTATGCAAAAGAATCTACAGTTATTGAGAAAATCTGGAAACAGAAATCTAAAAAATTAGTTGAAAAAAGCTATAAAGTTTATATAATAAGATTAAGCACTTGTAGCTCAACTGGATAGAGCATCTGATTACGAGTCAGGAGGTTTGGGGTTCGAATCCCTACAAGTGCGCCACAATAGTTTTTACTAAAATCACAATTGTATTAACTAGCTTGTAAAATAAGCTTGATATAAGTAAAAAAATTGCTATAATAAAGTAATAATGCATCTGTAGCTCAACTGGATAGAGCATCTGGTTTCGGTTCAGAAGGTTTGGGGTTCGAATCCCTACAGATGCGCCAAATTTTAGACTAGACACCCGACAAAATTTATAAAGACAATTTTCTTGCAGATCTATTATTTTTGACAGACATAAACCTAGTTGACGGTGAGGTTGAAGTCTCTATTATCATCGCCGAACAATTATCTAAACCGTAGAAGTCTTTTATGTTATTATCTAGTGCTAATCTTTTGAGCTTAATTTTTTCTTCGTTTTCAAAGGTCTCATAATGCGGGACAGAAAATCCTTTTATAAGTTCAAGTCCTTTAAACAGTTTTAACTCGAACTTTGAGTCTATCTTTTCGTTGTCTTTATTATCATAGAAATCGAACCAACAAACGGCTCCAGCACTGATACCTGCTAGAACTATACCATATTTTTTATCTATATCTCTGTAAAAGACTTTTTGTAGAATTTTATCTATACTGTTCTTTTGCCATATATCGAACATATTATAGGTATTTCCGCCCCCTACATAGACTATATCTGCTGTCGAGATTATTTCTTCTATATTATCTACAGGACGATCATCCGTTAACCTTAAATGTTTAACTTTACACCCTAACCGTTTACCAAAGTGTTCGTCTACGGCATCGCAATAGCCTACAGAATCGCCTGAAGCTGTAGGTAGAAAAACTACCGTCGGATTTTGTTTGAATGTTAACCTTATCATTTCTTTCTCTATCTCGAGGGTCTCTACAGGATGTCGTTTTATAGAACTATCGGCTAAAATTTCGGTTCTACCTATTTCTCCACCGCCGACGGCTACGATACTGGTCATATAGTTTCCTTTATTCTGTTAAATTCAACGACTTAAAGCCAACTTGTAGTAGTTCTACAGCTTTATTAACGAGTTTATCTTGCCCGTGAGTCGGGTCAAAATATCCTTGTAGAGACTTCGTCACGACGACTAGGTCCGCTAGAATCAGTTGATGGCTATCAGATTCAATATATCTTCTAAAGACAAATAGACTATAGAACATATCTATAAGCAGTTGTTTTTGTTCTCTAGGGCTACTATCGTCCAGTTCTTCTACAGGTTTATGCACAGACAATGCCGTCCATTCTAGAATACTAGACTTATCGACAATACTTAACTCTTCAGGGTTAAAAACAACATTTTTGGTATGATCATTTTGCATCTCTAACCACCGAATATCTAGCGGAGAATATGCGGTACCTGTTAAAAAATCTTCTAGAATTAAAGACTCACCGCTACGACTTTTCATAGGTTTACCGTCTATACCGTTATATGTTCCAAACTTGATATGTCTAGTCTTGATGCCATTAGGACATAGGTTTAAAATTTTGGCTACAGTAAAAAGTTGTTCAAAATGTAGTGATTGTCTATCGTCCACAACATATAATCCTATATCAAAACCGTCTTTATCGTTCTGTACTAAAGTAGCCAGATCTGTCGCAAAATATGTCAAGGCTCCGTCTCTATTGACTAGTATAGGAGGAACAAGATTTTTATGTTTCAGATCTACTATTATGGCTCCCTCATCTTTTTTGACTAGATAGTGAGATTTTATCTTTTCTATAATCTCTATGGCAGAATCTTGAAAATATGATTCTCCTCTTAGAGGTGCATCGGCGATAATAGGACAACCAAGATCCATAAATTGTTTTTTTAGATTCTTACTAGTTCCATAGATAAGTTGCTCCCAAATAGCCATAAACCCTTTTTCTCTAGCCTGCAATTTTTCTGTATAGCACCTCACTTTTTCTAGAAATTCCTTATCGTCTCTAATCCGTTGAGATCCTTTAATATATAGAGGCGGTATTTTATTAAAGTCTATTTTACAATCTTTAAAATCGTCTATATTTTGAGACAGAAAGCACTTATATTTTTCATCTTCCGTTAGCATAGCAATGATAATACCTACAGGTCGTCCCCAGTCTCCTATATGATTATCTGGTATTACATCGTGTCCTAGTGTAGTCAACATATTTAAAATTGCTTCCCCTATAATAACAGATCTCATATTACCTACTTGCAGAGGTTTAGCGATATTAGGAGAACCGTAGTCTACGATAATCCGTTTTCTATCTTCTTTTGGGATAACGAGCATATCTGCTATAGAGTTGTCTACAAAGTTCTCTTTAAAATAAGACAACATACATGGCAAAGACAGTTTCATATTGATGAACCCTCCCCCGGCGATAGAAACATCCTCAAAAATATCTAACTTATTTATTTGCAGTTCTTTTAAATCTTTTACGAGTAAAACAGCAAATTCTAACGGCTTCATATTAACGACTCTAGCGAGTCTCATAGCTTCATTACATTGGATATCTCCGAGATCTGGTCTATCTGCTCTTCGAAGCCATTCTCCTTGAGCGAAGTCTACTCCTTCGAACTTTAGGTACATTATAAAAATCGCTTCTATTTTACTAGAGACTATATTAAAAAAACTCATTCTCTTTCTCCGTCTTTATCTTTAGCAATATTTTGCAGTTCTTTAATAGATATTATATCTTTTTCCAGTACTTTATCGTTGTGATTAAATAATGTTTGTGAGATAGGAACTGTATCTACACTCTCTTTTAGTGGCAATACAAATTTAGATTTAGCATCTACGAGACTAGTCATAGCATTAAACGGCACATATATAGGAGTTAGTTTATCATTAAAAATAAGCTCTATAGAGAAACCTGAATTGTTTACTTTTAAGTTATAATATTCTTTTTCTATTACGATAGTAATCTCCTCTGGATATTTTTCTAGTAAAAATGCCGGCAGAACGACTCCGTCCATTGTAGTTTTAAAAGAAATGTATATTTCTTGATTAGGATCTATGCCATCTTCGGCTATAGTCGTCAAAATACGGTTAGCGACCCACCTCAAAGATTGTTGTAATAATGTGTTATATTCTTTTAGAACTGTAGACATATTTTCTCCTTACTACAAGATCCTATATGTAGCATAGATTCTACTATTATACAACCCCTTTAACAGGTACAATTTTCTTTACAAGAATTGAGAAAAGCTATGTATATCTAGATTACAGAAAGGACTTGAAAAACGAATAAATAGTTTCTATACTACTATATTATATTTCAAACAATTAAAGGATATATTATGATACTTCCTCTGATGCCGAATGCTACAGCAGTATGGCTAATAGACAATACGACTTTGACTTTCAAACAGATAGCAGATTTTTGTGGTAAAAACGAACTAGAGATAAATGCTTTATCGAATGACGAAAGGAGAAGAATTCAAGGACTAAATCCTATTACTAACGGACAATTAACCAAATCAGAAATAGATCGTTGTCAAGATGACGGCAATGCTAAATTGACAATTTCATCTACTGGCGAGATGTTTCAAGAAGTAGAGAGCAACAGAAAGAAGGTTAGAAAATATATACCTATAGCGACAAGACAAAACAGATTAAACGGTATATATTGGGTAATAAAAAATTATCCTCATCTAAAGAATACTACAATAGCAAAGTTATTGTCATCTACTGCGAAAACGATCGGTTCTATCCGAGATAAATCGCATAAAAACTTTACTCAATTGATACCGCAAAATCCTATAGTTCTAGGTCTATGTAAAGAGGCGGATCTAAAAAGAGTATTAGAAAAAAACAAGAAAAGTGAAGGACTACAAAACGATACAGATAAATCTAAAGAAGATGCGAACAGTGCTAGTAAAATGTACGAAGCACTTAATAGCTCTAGTAACGAGTAAAAATTTATGACTCAGAAAGAAGACAAAAACTTTAGTCCTAAAAGTTTACTTACTAAAGACGACAGAGAATTTATAGAAACATTATCGTTAGAAGTTAAAGAATTTGTAAACGGTGCTATTGAGGACAACTTTTTCTCAAGGGAGAATTTAGGAATTATCTGTGCTCAAGAAAAAATGGTAGAAGATAACATCTCGGATATAACTTCTTTTCTAGAGGACATCTTGGGGATAACGAACACAGATTCAGATATAGAAAAAGACGACATATCGACATTTTTAGATGAAGAAGAATCAGAGGACGATACTTCTTCTAGTAAAAATGTGGAGGAAGAAGAGATCATCGTGGATAAAGTAGATGATACCGCCGAAGAGGAAGAAGAATTACTGGGGGAAGGACAAAAGACTCCTATAGTCCGAAATTCTATGACATCGTATATCAGCGGACTAGGTTCCTTCGGCAGACTTACAAGTAGCGGAGAAATAGCTATATATCAGAGAATTGAGGCGGGCGAAAATCTATTGGTAAATTGTTTAGCTTCTAGTCCTAAATCTTTATCTATGATGTTAGATTGGCACGAAGAAGTGATAGCAGAGACAAAGCCTCTCCGTTCATTTTTAAATTGCGAACAAATGTATACTAGGAGCGAAAGTTTTATAGATCCTATCCAGTCGAAGATTGACCGAGATGCCAGAAACAATAGACCCAAAGAGGAGCCTTCTACCGATGCTAGTAATGAAGAATCTTTTACAACCTCACCTCAAGCTATAGAAGCAGAATTACGACCTGCTATAGACGGATATTTTGGGGAGGTAAAAAAATTACTTCCAGGTTTTATTAGGACACAGAACAAAATTATTGATCATTCTATCGACGGTACTACACCTTCCCCGTCGTTATTGAGTTCTAGAAACCGTCAGCAGATAATTTTAGCAAAGGTACTTAAAAACATCAGTTTTTCCAGCGACTTTTTAGAAATAGTAACGGACGACCTAAACTCTTATCAAGTTATCTTGAGAGGTTTAGAAAGCAAGTTGATTCAGTTAGCCATTAAAACAAAAGTACCTCACAAAGAATACCTAAAGCAGTATCTTACATACGAGTTAAACTCCGAGTGGTTAAACGAAGTACAAAAATTGAGTCCAAAATGGGCAAAATTTGCAGATCTATACGAAGGAACTATAATCAAAATTCGCAAGAACATCTTGGATGTTGTTTCTACCGTAAAATTGGATATACAAAAATTTAGAGAACTTAACAAAAAAATACATATAGCTCAAGAAAAAATTTCTGATGCTAAAAAGGAAATGATACAGGCTAATCTAAGGCTAGTAATGAGGCAAGCAAAATATTCTCAAACTTTTTTATTACCGTTTCTAGATTTATTACAAGAAGGCAACACAGGTTTAATTCGGGCGGTAGATAAATTTGATTATAAGAGGGGTTATAAATTTTCTACATATGCATTATGGTGGATAAAACAGGCAATAAATAGATCTATTACAGAACAAGGCAGTACTATTCGTATTCCGGTACATATGAACGACACTATAGCGAAGATAAATAAAAAGGAGAGAGAATATTTAAGTACTCACGGGAAGTTGCCTACGATAGAACAATTATCTAACGAGATTTTTATGAGTAAAGAGAAGATAATTAAGGCAAAGAAAATTTCGAAAAAGATAACCCGTTTAGATGCTCCCATAGGAAATTCTGACGACGGCTCTGATACTCAAGGGATGATGATAGCCGATCCGTATAGTATAAGTCCTCTAGAAGCCGCGGTTCAAAAAAACAGGAGAGAAGTTTTATCTAATGTTTTATCTACTCTGGTTCCACGAGAAGAACGGGTCTTGAGAATGAGATTCGGTCTAGGGGTTCAGGCGGATTCTACTTTAGAGGAAGTCGGCAAAACTTTTAATGTTACTAGAGAACGGATAAGACAAATTGAGGCGAAAGCTATGAAAAGGCTAACACACAAAAGCAGAGCTAGTAAGTTAAAAGGCTTTTTAGAGGAGCAATAATGGAATTCAAAGAGTCCCGTCAACTTATTAAAGACACAGGTAGTACTATAGATCTATTAAGGAGGTCGCTTTGACGGCCCAAGCATTCGGTTAAAAATAGAAGCAATTGACGGTCAACTACTTGATACTCAAAACGACTATAAACAAATTGCAGAACTTCATCGAGAGAGGAAGAGGTTAAACGACAGTGTCGTATCGCTAGAATCGTTAGTTTCTAGACATAAAATGCTAAAAGAGTTAATAGACATTATAGATGGAGAAGATGCCGGTATAGACGATGATATTAAAAAAGATTGGCTATCAGATTTTAAAGATTTTTTTGATAAATTAGAGAAGTTCAAAATTACGACACTATTCACTGGTAGCGACGACGAGTCGTCCGCCTTCGTAGACATAAATGCTGGAGCCGGTGGGACTGAAGCTTGTGATTGGGTATCTATGCTAGCTAGAATGTATTCAAAGTGGGCTACAGAAAATAATTTTATTACATCTATAGTATCTAGTCAAAATGGCGAGGTCGCGGGATATAGGTCTATTACACTAGAAATTAAAGGGGGCTTTGCCTTCGGTTGGCTAAAATTCGAGAGCGGAGTTCACCGTCTAGTTAGAATATCGCCTTTTGATTCAAAATCTAAAAGGCACACTAGTTTCGCTGGTGTCAAAATATATGCTGACAACGATAAAAACACAGATATTACTATCTTGGCTAAAGACATTAAGATAGACACATTCCGTTCTAGTGGAGCCGGCGGACAAAGTGTTCAGAAAACTAACAGTGCTGTCAGGATTACTCATCTATCGACAAATATTGTAGTTCAGTGTCAAAATGAGCGGTCTCAAATTCAGAATAAAGAGTTCGCTATGAAAATGTTAAAGGCTAAACTATACGATCTAGAGACGAGTAAAAAAAGTGCAGACAAACATACGGCCTTCACAGAGGAAAGCGAAAACGAGTGGGGTTCACAAATAAGGTCTTATATTTTACAACCGTATCAGTTGGTAAAAGACTATCGTTCTAACTTTGAAAGTTCTAATACTACGGCAATACTTGACGGAAATATAACAGAACTTCTAATAAAAAATTTAGAAGTACTTTAAAATGTAATTAAGTGTATACTATTAAATAGAAAAATAATAAAGTTTTCTATTGAAATATGGTGTAAAAGTTTTGTATACTATGACAAAAGAGGAATTTTATGAATAGAATATTATTTATGGCTTGTATAAGTATCTCATTAGTCGGTTGTATAAAATATAATCAACCTATGAACTCAATAGACAACGGGACGAACCGTATCGATAGTCTTACGGCTCCGATTCTAGAATCATCTCAAAGTAATAATGCCGTTAACTTCAACCAGTTAACAGATAAAGATATTCAGGATATAGGGGTAAAATGGGAGAGTAATAAAACTATAACTAGATCTATAAACTATAAAGGAGTCGTCGTTCGTATAGACAAACTCCGCGGAGACACTGACATTCAGTCTATGAGATTGCGAGCTATATATAATGACAAACCTAAATTTGTATCACAAGATGCAATTAGTCTATTAAACGATATTGCGGAACACGAGATGACTCAAATGTGCGGGCCTAATGCTAGCGATGTTATATTGTTGGAGAACAAGATTTCTGCAGATGTCTCTAGACCGACACCATTTTACAAATATAAAGTTCTAGCATCTGGCACGACTGTTAGAGAATATAAATTCAGATGTCTATACAATAGATAAAAAATTCAAATAGAAAAATTACAAAAATATAACGACATAGATCGTAGTAATTTCTGTGGTATCGAACACCGCAGAACTATTTAGACTGGTATAGAAATCTAATTGGTATCCTAAAAATAGCTTTTATCATATAAGGATTATAGAATTTTTTATTCTATAAATTATAATTTTACAAAATGATGGCGGAATTGACGGGACTCGAACCCGCGACCTTCCGCGTGACAGGCGGACGCTCTAAACCAACTGAGCTACAACTCCATAGTATAGAAACTATACACTATAATTTTAAAAATTCAAGATAAAAGATAAAAAATTTACTATAATTACATAGCATGACAAGAAGGTTCTTGTCTTAATAGTTGTTGATGTTCTGTCGGACTTAAATTCGTTATAGGTACTATATAGCATCGTAGAGCATCACGGATGATAAAAACTTTAGTATTATTTCTAACGGCTTCTTGCATATCGCCCATTACTTTAGAGCTTAAAAATTGGTTAGGAGAATATAAGTCATTCGTCAGTCCGGCCATTACGACTTGTCTAGCGGTATTGTAATTTACTAATGACTGTGCGGAGTAGACATTGAAACTAGAAACTGTTGTACTAAAAGTCGATGCTGTATTATATGTGTTAACTGTATTAACTGTGTTAGCTGTGTTCGCAGAGTATGTGTCTTTTATAATATTACTCATATAAGATTCCGAGGTATAATCAGTACCTACAGACGGAGAGAACGACATCTGTGTTTGACATGCGAGGTTCATTTGATTTATATATCCTATCAAAATTTCATCCATTGCATCTTTCCACCCTGTACCTTTTTTGGAATCGTCGAGAGTAATAATTTTGGATATCATACCGAAAGTAGACCTTACATTTCCGCCTTCATAAAATTTAGAAACCATCAGATCTGTTCCCCCTCGCACCCCTGGTCCACATGCGAGCATCAGTCTTGATTTTAAAGAAGATGCCGATTCCTGTCCAAAAGCTAGAGCAGTTTGATGGCATGCCATAGATGCATTTAATTGTTCTTTCTTATTTAGACAGTCTTCAGATCTATTACTTATAAGTTGCGATGCTGCTACTAAACTAGACAAATAGATATTGATTGAAGACGATATATATGGAGAACAGTTAGAAGCGGTTGAAACTATATTTCCTGATGCCCTCACTTGTGCGGAAGAGTTATTGGCCAGGCAAACCTTGACAGCTTTAGTTAAAGTTATAGGATCCATGTTAGAGCATAATCTTGCAGGTTGATTCTGAGCCAGAGAGATCTCTCCACAGTAAGATGAGAGGCAGTCGGAAATAATTTGAGGGCATATAACACTAGGCGAAGTCAAGTTATCACGATATTGATATTTCTGATCTAGAGAATAATCTCTACGAAGAAACTTCGCACTTGGTGCGGAATATCCTAGAACGACAGGAGGAACTAGAATTAATAAAGAAAATAAAATACGATACATAAAGCTCTCTTCTTCCTCTATTATACAAATAACTATGCATAAAATCAAGTTTTTTTACAAATTAAAAAGCGACATATAATTTATTATAAATTCAGAGTTTGATTTTTCTAAAAACTTCTATATACTACATCACAAGAGATTTAATATGAAATTTTTGGATACAGCGACAATCTATATAAAAGCAGGAAATGGCGGGTACGGTTGCACTTCGTTTCGCCGAGAAAAGTACATCCCTTTCGGAGGGCCTAACGGCGGAGACGGAGGTCGCGGTGGCAGTGTTATTATTAAAGCTGTTAGAAATATCAACACCTTAATAGATTACAGACACAAACATCACTTTGGGGCGAAGAACGGAGCGACAGGAGAAGGAAGGATGAAGACGGGGCAGTCTCAAGAGGATCTAACTTTACTCGTACCTATCGGCACTATTATACTATCTGAAAACGGCAATTTTGAATTGGCAGACTTAAAGTCTGATGGCGAAGAGTTTCTTATAGCCAGAGGCGGAGATGGTGGTTTCGGCAATATACATTTCAAGAGTTCTACGAACCAGACCCCTTATAAATCTACTAGCGGTCATATGGGTGAGGAGATTACCGTCAAATTACAACTTAAAATCATAGCGGATGTAGGTTTAATAGGGTTTCCTAATGCTGGAAAATCTTCATTTTTATCTTTAATGACTTCAGCCCGTCCTAAAATAGCGAACTACCCTTTTACAACTCTCAACCCACAATTGGGTATGGCATATATTTTTGGCAAAGAATTACTCATCGCAGATTTACCAGGACTAATCGAGGGGGCACATAGAGGTGTCGGGCTAGGAGACACATTCTTAAAACATGCAGAACGGTGTACTACATTGATACATATAGTAGATCTAGACACATCGGATCCGTTAAAATCATATTTCGACATTAGAAAAGAGCTAGAATCGTTCAGTAAAAAATTGACAATTAAAGACGAGATTATATTGTTAAATAAAAGCGATCTGAGAACGAATGAAGATGCTACTGACATTCTAAAAGAGTTTAAAGCAAAATTAAAATCGTCGGGGCATAATATTTTAGATATCATACTATTTTCTAATATGTCGAGGGACGGGCTAGACACATTAAAGAAAACTTTATCTGTTAAATTACAAGATTAAATATAATATATTCACAAGATGTTCTGATCTATTGAAAGCAGAACTTATTTCTTTTAATTGTATTACGGTATCTAATTTTCTGATCGAATTCTGTAGAAGAGCCGAAATATTCTCGTATATAAGTCTTATTTATATTTATAACAGAAAGATATAACACCTTAAAGATTTGATCGTAATATTGTGTCTGCAGATCTAAATTTATAATAGAATTTTTCAGTGCTATAGGCATCTCTAGGTTCAAACTTTCCATTAGTATTGTGAGATCTTCAACGAGCCACTCTTGAGGAGAGCTATCGACATTATAGAATCCCGTTTCTAATTGTTTTCTCATAAAAGAGAGAGAGTATTGCACATAATTGCTAATAATAGTCGTGTACATATATTCGAGTCTATCGACAGAAATATGTCCTTCAAAATAGGCACTAAAATTTACCTTAAAAGCATTATTATAGGTTCTTTGTAGATTATCAAAATAAGGGTTAATTCTAAATTCTGCGAGTTTTGGATATTGATCGAACCTTTCTATTGCACATAAATCGTAGAAAGGTTTATGTTTCTTATTAAAAGATATAGTTGAGAAGGCTATTACTAGAGATAAAATAACTGTTATCCATAGTATAGCATAGTATTGAATCTTATGATTTTTTGACAAATGTCTAAAAGAGAAATGTCGTTTTACAGATTTATTTTTTTGTATCTTTAGATCTTCAGAGCTATGTTTTCCTCTTTTTCTATTATCATTATGTTTTTTATTACTTTTATTGTTTATCATAACCTACTCCACTTGAAAAACTCTACAAAAGAATTATAGTAATGATAAATAGTAAAGTCAACTAAAATCAGAGAGCTATAAAAATGTCGAGTCGTAATATAAAATTGTTATTATCTATAGTTTTTTTATCTATAGTTTTATCGATTTTTTTATTTTTACTTTCGTTGATATTATATTTCAGAGATTATCGTATAGACTTTAAAAGTTTGATAGATTACCGTCCGTTCGTTGCATCTAGATTGTATGCCGAGGACGGGACTTTATTGAAAGAATATGCAGAGAAGCGGAGAATTTTTATCCCGTCTAGTAAAATACCACAGCTAGTCAAGGATGCCTTTATATCTACAGAGGACAAAAACTTTTATCACCACGGTGGAATAGACATTGCAGGCATCTCTAGATCTACGATCTTCAATGTTTTAGGTTTATTAGGGTTAAGCAGTAAAAGTGTTTCTGGGGCATCTACTATTACTCAACAGGTAGTTAGAAACATCTATCTGGATCGTTCACGAAATATAGTCAGGAAGACACGAGAAATTTTAATATCTTTACAAATGGAACGAATATTGTCTAAAGAGGAGATACTAGAAGTATACCTCAACCATATTTATCTTGGAAACCGTTCATACGGAATAGGGTCTGCTTCGTTGATATATTTTAATAAGTCGTTAGAAGAACTCTCACCAGGTGAAGCCGCCTTTTTAGCTGGATTACCGAAGGCACCTACTTTATATAGTAATAATACACATAAAGCTACTATCCGTCGAGATTATGTCTTAGGGAGGATGTTGACTGAAAAGAAAATCAGCAAAGAAGAATACAGTGAGGCTATCGACAATTCATTAGTCTTTTCTAAAACATTCGTAGAGAGGCAGAGCAATAATTTTCTATATTTCACGGAGGAAATAAGGAGAAAACTAGTAGAAGGTTTAGATTCGGACACATTTTATAATCAGGGCTTATATATAAGAACGAGTTTAAACCCTACCTTTCAGCAAACTGCTAGCAGTGTTTTCAGGACGGCTTCTATAAACTTCGATAAAAAAACTGGATTTAGAAAAGACAAAACCAGTATAAATATTTTTAACGATGACGGTGAGATAGATGAAAATATTTGGCATACAGGTCTAAAGGAACACAATTTCAATAATCCTATCGATATGCCGTCAAATTATCGTAGAGCTATCGTCCTAGAAATAGATACAGCTAAAGCTACTATAGGACTATTAGACAAAAAAGTAGGTACTGTTAGTATAGGACACAAATGGAAATTGATAGATTCTATTACTCATAAAGTTATAAACCCTTCTCCAGATCTAGTAGATTTAATATCACAGGGAGATGTAATATGGGCGATAGAGTCCGACGGAGAGAACACTTTTACTCTTGGTCAGTCGCCAAAAATAGAGGGCGGTATGATAGTGATGTCTCCGCATACTGGTAGAATTTTGTCTATGGTAGGAGGATTTTCTTTCAAAAGGTCATCTTTCAATAGAGCCATTCAGGCGAGTCGTCAAGGTGGATCTACGATAAAGCCCTTTTTATATTTATCTGCTTTAGAAAGTGGCGAGTATACACCTAATACATTGATACTAGATGCCCCGTTAGTCCTTAATAAAACAGAATTTGAGAAATGGAAACCACATAATTACAACAAGAAATTCAACGGGCAAATGACTATGCAAAGGTCTTTAGAGATATCTCAAAACATACCGGCTATTCGTTTATTAGAATCTATCGGCATCAAAAGATTTTACAGATTAGCGAACCGCTTTGAAATATATAGCACTCCCCCTTCCCTAGATCTATCACTAGCTTTAGGATCTGGAAATACTACACTTTTAAATATGACTTTAGCTTATGCTAAACTTATGACGGGTAAAGATGTATCTCCTTCGCTAATAGATTATATACAAAACAGAGACGGTAAAACTATATATCGCAGTATGCCCATCGAATATATAGATCATAAAAATGGCCGTCCACCTCAATTATCTGACGACAGAAAATCTATAGGCGACCCAGCTTACCTATATCAAATAATGAATATGTTAGAAGGAGTAATGATCCGTGGATCTGGAAAACAAGTTAATATACCGTCGTATTCTATAGCAGGTAAAACAGGGACCTCTGATAGTGCTATGGATGCATGGTTTATGGGTATGACTCCTCATCTAATCGTAGGAATCTATTTCGGTTATGATAAACCTCAAAGTCTAGGAGATCGTGTCACAGGAGGAAATTTATCTGGCAAAGTTTTTAAGTCGTTTATGGATAAGACTATAAAGATGCATCCTAACACACCGTTTTATGTTCCAGACAATATAAACTTTATCCCCATAGATTTAAGCACAGGCAATCGCCCTACAGACACTAGTAAAAACAACGACATCATTCTGATGCCGTTTAAGAAGTACGACTAAAAATATTTAGAGAAGATAGCAACAAGGCTAAAGTCCATTGTGCTATTTAATTTAGAACCGGCATATGTGTATCTGAATGATAAAAACTCAGCCGTCTATTCCCGGTACTACAGTAATATTGTTCGACTAGAGACTTTCTACTCAGTCTCTCTGCATTATATCGTTCTTGAACTGCGGTCTCTATCTTTGTTTGTCCCAGACCATACCCTAGAGCGGATCCCCCTGCTCCTCCTATTACGGTTCCTTTCAAACGATTACCTTCTAATGCATCTTCGTTTACAGTTCTGATCATACCGTTCTCCTTTTTGACAGGGGGAAGCACATTATCGGCGAGAGTATTTCCTGCGACTCCACCTGCTATTCCACCGGCAGCCGCATATGTTAAGGCTTTTCCAGTTTCATATCCTTGAGTATGTGCTACAGCCATTCCTCCGGCTCCTAGTCCAGCTCCGATGGCAGCACCTTTGATATCGTTCTTACTAGACAAAGCACCGATTACTCCACCTACGAGAGCCGCCGAGATAATATCGAAAGTTTTGTTCTCTTTAAATTCTTCATTCATGTCGTTTATTACATCTGCTTTAGAAACGATCTTTTTATCGGGAAAAGTTATAGAGAAGGAATTATTATTTTTTGTGGTCATAACATCTAGATTACAGCTTAAATTTGTTCCTTGAGCTATTAAAGTATCTCCGAGTACTTCTCCCGTCCTAGAGTCCTTCAGTTCTACTACGAACAAACATGTAGTATCGGTCTCACCAGGCATCGCACCCCAAACTACGGTATCGTCTACCCATATATTATTACAGTCTTCTAGATCTTCTAAAGTAGTGCCGTCTGATGCGACACCGTTGACTGCAAGTTCTTTAGCCATGGCAGAGTCTATTACAGGAATCGGCAAATTATATTTTAGGACATCGGAAGAACCAATAGCGGATCCAGTACTCGTCACCGCTCTTTCCTCTGATACCGTCGTCGTCACCGCTCTTTCGGTTGTCTCCTTTACAGGGGATACTGGAACAGTCGAAGCGACAGGTATAGAACTACTTCTAATAGAAAAGGCAGATCTATTAGCAACACTATCGTTTATAAAACAAAGCACACATAACGAGGATATTACTATAAAGGAGGGCTTTGAAAACATATTAACTATTCGACTTTAACGATAGAATAATAGTTTCCCAGTGATATCGTTCCAGATCTACACTCAAAATCTCGAAGACTATTTTCGTATTCTAGCAACCGTTGTTTATATCTATCATCGACTTTCTTTGCAGCAGAAGAGTTAGCAAGATATCCTCCGGTTCCTGCTCCAACAACTCCACCAGCTACACTAGTAATGGTTCTATTGCTATCTGTAGAGTCAACTAGTCCGTCCCCGGTTCCTTTGACTACTCCTCCGGCGATATTACCCCCGACATATCCTACAGTTCCACCTGCGACGATTCCTTCTACGGTATTACCAGTTTCATACCCCATTTCAGTAGACAACAGAGGTACAGATGCTCCTATCAAAGCTCCTCCGATGGCATATCCCATAGATTGATTATTTAGAACACCCGAATTATCGCTTTCCTTTTTATTAACGAAGACCTTCTCATCACCTTTAAGATAGAAATCCTTTCCTTTATCACCTTCAACTATGATTCTGTTTACTTTTCCGTCGACAAGTCTATTTGACTTCATACCTACAGATTTAGAAGGAACATTGTTAGCTATAATGTCGTAAAATGGAATTGCGAGGCAACATGTTAAGACTAAAGTTTGAGATAAAAATTTAAGATGCTTCATATAAAATTCCTTTATTATTTAGGTGCGACGATGTATCCTACGGCACCACCGCCTACTCCACCGATTAGCATTCTTTGAAATCTAGTATCTCTATATTCTGTATCTAATTCTGAGATAGCACTTTCGTATGTCGGCTTATTGTTTATATTGGGCAGTCGAACTTCACTAGCTGAAGGAGATATAATCTCAAGCGATCCTACAGAACAAGTAAAGATATCGTTTAACGGACGAAGAGTAGTCCCAACTAATATACCGGTATTAGTTTGTCGCAACTCTATTTCTACGAGACAAGACTCATATAAGTCATACTCATGGATCTTCTGAAATTTAATCTTATATCCTTTGACGGCCAAATCGTCGCAGAGCTTTTTCTGTTCGGTGGATTCTATGGCAGCTGGAGATTTTGTAATTGTATATGCAGCTCTCTGAGTAGCTGATCTACTAGAACTGGTGTTGCTAGTTCTAGCAACTGCATCTATGTGAACTATAGTGATAACAAAGACTAATAATATATATACTGAAAATTGTTTTAACATATTGAACTCCTCAATTTTATATATTATATCATAAAAAAACTATTTATACAATAAAAATTATTGACTTTAATCTTTAAAAGATATACCTTCGATTATATATAGAACAAAAAGCGAACGAAGAGCAACAATATGCCGTTAACAAAACAACAACATCAGTTGATGATTATTATCCAAAATTTTATTGAGACTAACAATTATAGTCCGTCATTTGAAGAGCTAAAAGAATTAAGCGATCTACGATCAAAATCCAGCATCCATTATTTTGTAGAAATATTAGAAAGAAAAGGGTACATTCGAAGGTCCGTGGGGAAGACTCGTAATATAGAGCTAATAAAGAATATAAAGGTTACGAGGTTAAAAAGTAAAATAGATGTGGACTATTATGAATTTCCTAAAGAGTTAACTAAAAATGTAGACGACTGGCACAAATTGAGTACATCATCGTTTTCCAGTGATATGTTAGATAGCGATAAATCGTATTTTATGATAAAAATGCCTGACGATACGATGGAGACTTTCGGCATTATGTTGGGAGACACATTATTGTTTAAAAAAACCACAAAATTTTCGAAAGAACTAAAATTTTCTATGATACTACAAACAAATGTACAGTTCTTGATATGCCGAGCTAGTAGAAAGAACGATAATATTATAGTAGAGCGAGGATCTAATGTCCATGCGAATCTGGTCCTTAATCGCAACGGTGCGATACAGATAGGAGAGTTAGTCTATAAGTTTAAAAAATATTAATTTATCTTCTATCGAATATATTGGTGATTAAATTTACTATGTAAATCAAAGCTATAACTGCAAATAGGAAGGCTGTAAAATATAGTAGAGAGATGAAGAAAAAATATGATAGGAAAATCACGACTATTAGTCCTATTAGCCCTAAAAGAATCCTCACAAAGTTCACTGCGATAGAATATAAGTTAGAGTTTTTTCCAGAAACGATAACGGAAGCTACTATAATTAGCACTATCCAAAATATAAAATTAAATTCCATAAAGATCTCTTGTTATGTGGGATTTTGATGACGAAGATTTTATAGGTCTATTTATTCTCATTCAACTTTTTTAACCTCTCTTATGATCTGTCCGAGCCTATTTTTATCGTTAGAAACACCGTCTGCGGTAGTGTGAATCAGTTGACTTTCTCCTGCAGACACTGTCTTAATTCTATCTCCAGGCAGTCCTGCTAGAACTAGCTGTTTTTTAATAACATCTGCTCTCCTTCCACCTAGAGAGTAGTTATAGGCTCTATCTCCTTTAGAATCTGTATGTCCTACGATAGACAGTGAAACTTCCTCGTTATTTTTCATAAGTTGTGCTAATTCTTTAATTGCTTCTTTATATTCTATATCTAGTGTGTCTTGATCGAATTTAAAATAGATATCGAGAACTTTTTCTGTGACGGCTTGTTTAGTGGTTAAATGTTTTACTAGAACCTGGATATTCTCTGAAGGTTTATTATCTTCGACTTTGACCTTCATATTTTTTGTAGATTTAATTATCCCGGAATTTATACTATCCATAATTTGTCTAAACTCTTCGACAGTAAGTAAAGTTCTCTGTGTTTCTTTAACCTCCGACATATCTATCTTTATAACTTTAACTTTGTTATCTATTAAACTGATCTGATCATTTATCGTATCTACTTTATTGTTGACCGTGGCAAATTGACCGTCTATAGACTTTATCTTATCGGAAGTCGTAGCAGTCCTTTTATCGATTATATTCAGTTTATTATCTATTCTATCGACTTTATTACCTACAACATTGATAGCCTTTAGCAACGATTTATTTACACTATTGTTTACTCTAACTATATTATCATCTGTTAACGGTTTTACGACATCATTACTAATCGGCAGACTACCTATATCGATCGCATTATCAGACGGTAATCTAGCGGTATTCTCTCTAGAAAATAATTTAGCTAGACTATTGTCATCTATGTTATTACTAGATGTAGAAACAGGGATAGTAATCTGATTTATGACGGTCAGTGGTCTCTCTGGTCTCCAAGAAAACGGAGAATATCCTATACTAGCGGTAGACGGTATATGGTCGACTACTTCGGCATTAGAATTTTGTTTTACTGATTTAACTTTAGGTGTCTTATTCTTTTGATCTGCTATTATTACATCTCGTTGAGTTATATATCTTTTATTTGTATTTTCTTTTATGAAGTCTAGAGAAGTATAGAAATCATTTTTACATACATCTATATATTCTTGTCCTAGAGTAGTAGTAGCTTGAACGACCCAGCAGTCAAATTTGGCTTGAGCATTAGAAGTTTCTTCTGGCAATGCGATTCTTCCAGCTTCTCTTACGGCTATAAAATCTTCTCTAGCAAGTTGTAGTTCTATTAGATAAGCAGGATTTATATCCCAATAAAGAAGTTCTTCTGGATAGACATTTACACCTTCTATAGAGGCAAGAGTTTTATTGATAAAATATGTAGCAACATCATCCCGTTTTAATCCGTCTAAATTATATAATGCAAAAGATTTATATTGTGAAGCTAGATGCTGAAAAAACACCTCGCTATCCCTTTTGTGGTACGGGTCAATAGAATTAAGCAAATTTCTAGCAGACGATCTAGAGATATCTCCCACTTTTTTTGCCTCTAGTACAGGGCTTATGGCGAACACAAACATCGTCAAACTTGCGAAAAATATATTATAAAAGATCTTAAACATAAACTGCTCCACCGTACATAAAATTATATTAAAGAACTAGAAAATAAAATGCAAGTTTTTTCTTGACAATCTATACTAATTTCTCTATTATCAGCCTAAGGGAAGTGTATAAATAAAGAAAGGACAAATCAATGGATAGCACCAGCGAAGCAATAAAAATTTTAAAGCAGAAACTTACTACGGATCAAATTAAGAATAAAGTCCCACTAAATATGAGTGAAATGTTTAGTAAAGAAGGCAAAGATAAGAGTTAATCAATTTTTTTATAATAGGATTGATCTACTAGATTGAGGGTATATATATGATTTCTTTTTTAATAACACTGTTAGTAATAGTCTCGATACTAATGATAGTTGTAATTTTATTACAAAAGTCTGAAGGTTCAGGAATGTCTAATCAGTCTGCCGCTACATTGATGGGCAGTATGATGTCAGGTTCTAATGCGAAGTCTTTTATCACAAAATTTACTGTATATCTAGCTATAATATTCTTCGCTTTATGTATTCTAATAGCACTAGTAAGCAAAAATCAGATGGGAGAATCTAGTCTTCCTAAAGGTCTAGAACCCGTTAGCAAACAGGCACCTGACGAAAAAACAGGACTAGAAAATTTTAAAGATTTATTACCTGAAGCAAGCATTCCTAGTAATTGATTATAAAAAGATAGAGGGATACTTTTGTGAATATAAAAATTAAAATCGTCATAGTTTTATCATTACTTTTATCTATATCGTCTGTCTTATATATCACACATAAGAATATAACTGTACAGGAACAGACACAAGAATCGACTAACCTAAAAACTATAGACATATATTATCTACCTACATGTACATATTGTCATAAGGCGATGGACTTTTTAGACGGTGAAGAAATGTCTACTATGATGGGTGGGACTGTTAAAGTAAATAAAATTGACATTTCTAGTTTATCTGGAAGCAAACTTTTTAAACAAAATTTAGCTTCGAGAGACATCAAAGCGAAAGGAGTTCCGACTATAATTATAGGAGACGAAGTAATGGTTGGTTTCGACGATAAAGATTTTACGAGAGAAGAGTGCAGAAAAAAAATTAAAAAGTTTATAGATTCTGAGAAATAGGGAGACAATTTTGACGAATAAAATAAAGTCATTTACAGATAAATTGTCTATAAAATTTATAGTAAATTTGTTATTAGTCATCGGAATTCTATCGACTATATTTTTTGTCATAAGCAATATAAATATAGATTCTAACCAGTTATCATTTTTCGGTTGGACAGCTCCGACAGGCACATTTCCTATTGTATGGTTATCGATAATAATAGGACTATTAGACGGATTTAACCCTTGCGAGTTATGGGTATTAGCATTTTTAGTAGGAGTTTTATCTCAACTCGGCAATTATAAAAGAATGTTATTAGTGATAGGAGTCTTTTTGACTACTTCTATGGTTAGTTATTACATTATGTTATTAAGTTTATTAAAGGCTCAACAGTGGGTATTAGAAAATGCCTTTATCATTCGTATATTACACATAGCTATAGGCATACTATCTCTTGTAGTAGCTTTGACATTTGCCTATCATATAGTGGTTAATTATATGAGTCAGTGCAATATGATAAGTATTGAGAAGAAAAACAAATTAGACAAATTGGCTAACAAAATAGGGAGTTCTCCGACGGTATCTCTATCTATATTGGCTGGTATCATAGGACTATCTCTTTCGTTAACGATGGTAGAGCTTTTATGTTCTATACAGCTACCGTTGATATATACATCCGTTCTAGCGACATTATCTTTGCCTAGCTATCAGTATTATCTACAACTTTTATTATACGATATTGCATTTATGACTCAAAACTTTATAGTCTTTTTCATAGCATTAAAAACATTAAAAACGGCATCTCTACATAAATTAGATAAACCTCTCAAATGGATAGGAATGATAGTTATGTTTATGTTAGGAATTATAATTATATTCAAACCAGATTTATTAGCCTTATAATATGGGAGACTATGTATAGTATAAAAAACTTGCAATATTATAATGAAAGTATTATAAAGTTATTATCTAATAATTATTAAAACAAGGATTTATTATGAGTATAAAAAGCAAAATAAAGCAGTTAAAGGTCTTAGTGACTGTGATGGAAGAGAACGGTCTGAGCGAACTTAATATGGGAGGATACCATCTTAAAAGGGGAAATACAGAGGCGGTCAATACTATACCTCGTCCCAGAGTCAACGAAGTTTCTATTAAAAAGGCAGTTTCCGAACACGAGAAAGAAGACCTAGAAAAAATCACATCTCCTATGGTAGGCATCGTATATCTACGATCTAAACCCGACCAACCTTCTTTTGTATCGACAGGTCAAAATGTTAAAAAAGGTCAGACTGTATGTTTAGTTGAAGCTATGAAAACTTTTAACGAGATAAAAGCTTCTAGAGACGGCAAGATTGTAAAAATTCTAGTGAAGGACGGTTCTATGATAGAATTCGGCACACCGTTATTTTCTATAAAGTAAACCTATTATAAAAGACAAAATATGAAGACGATAAAGAAACTTTTAATTGCTAATCGAGGCGAAATAGCGGTTCGAATTATTAGGGCTTGTCAAGAGTTAGGCATAAAAACTGTAGCGGTATATTCTACTATAGACAGAGATGCTATGCATGTCTTGTTAGCAGACGAAAGTGTTTGCATAGGACCAGGGCCATCTAAATTATCGTACCTAAACCAAGGTGCAATAATCTCTTCAGCTTTATTGACTGGTTGTGATGCCGTCCATCCAGGATACGGATTTTTGAGTGAGAGAGCAGATTTTGTAAAAAAATTAGAGGAACACAATATAGTGTTCGTAGGGCCTACTGCAGATATGATAGACCGTATGGGTAATAAAATAATGGCAAGAGAGACCGTAAAAGATTGCGGAATACCTACGGTTCCAGGTTCTAAAGGAGCAGTAGAGAGTATAGAGGAAGTCAAAAGATTAGGCAAAGAATACGGCTACCCTGTCCTGATTAAGGCCAGTGCTGGAGGCGGTGGTAAAGGTATGGTAGTAGTTAAAAACGATTCCGAAGCAGAAACTCTATACCCTATGGTTAGAAAAGAGGCAGAAGAGTTATTCGGCGACAGTGCCGTCTATGTAGAGAAGTTTTTATCTAGTCCACGACACATAGAATTACAAATATTAGCCGACACTCACGGTAATATAGTTATATTAGGAGAACGAGATTGTTCGTTGCAAAGAAAGAGGCAAAAAGTTTTAGAAGAATGCCCTGCTGCCTGTTTAACAGATAAAGTCAGAGCTGAAATTATAGATACTACATATAAAGCATTAAAAAAGATGGACTATTTAAATGCTGGTACTATAGAATTTATGTATGAAAACGGAAAATTTTATTTTATAGAGATGAACACAAGAATACAAGTAGAACACCCGATCACAGAGGTCGTCTATAAAATAGACATTATAAAAGAACAGATCCGTATAGCTGAAGGTAAAGCAATATCTGTAAAACAGGAAAATTTAAGACCTGAAGGTCATGCTATAGAATTGAGGATAAATGCTGAAAATCCTGAAACTTTTATACCTAGTCCAGGACGAATAAAACTGTTTCATCCAGCTGGAGGGTACGGCATCAGAGTAGATTCTGCCGTTTATACTGGTTATAATGTTCCTCCGACATATGATAGTATGATTGCAAAATTGATAGTCCATGCTCCTACCAGAGAAGAATGTTTTTCTAAATCGTTAAGGGCATTGAACGAGTTTATAGTCCACGGAATAGAAACTACTATTCCTCTTCTAGAAAGATTGTTGCAAAACAAAGATGTTATAAAACTTAACATCGATAACAAGTGGCTAGAGAAATTTCTAGACAAAAAGGCTGTGTGTAAAAAACGGAAGCCGAAAAAGTCGAAGAAATCTTCGAACAGTAAAAAGGTCAACAAAAAATCGAGTAAAAGATAACCTATGAATATCTTTAATAGAAAAAACCGAGAGAATAACAAAAAACAGAAGAAATCTGTTCTAGTCAGAATCTTTAAAGATTGGACGATGCCTAATATAAAGTACATAATATTTATTGCTATTATGTCTATATTAGTGGGTCTATCCGAGGGTGCTATAATATGGGTAATGAAGCACTTTTTGGACGAAGGTCTAGTAGGGAAAAATATAGATAAAATAAATATATTAGTTTTGTGTCTAATATCGGCTTATCTTCTAAAAAATATTATTTTGTATATTATCGGGCGGGTATCGGCGGTGTTGAACCTAAGATTGGGTCGTCAGATCAGATTGAGATTATTAAACAAATTATTAAAAATGAACATCCCGTACTTTCATTCTACGGCATCTGGTACATTACAGAACATCTATTTTCAGTTTTCCGGTTCAGTAGGAAGTCTTGCTGTGAATCCGATAATAAATATTATTAAAGATGGAATCACGGTAGTATTTATGATGGGAGCTATGATATGGTTATCTCCGTCATTGAGTCTAGTACTAATATTAGTTACACCTCTAATATTTATACCTATGCTTAAAGCAGTTAAAAAATTGAGAAACCTCAGTAAAGAAATTATGACACAGAACAATACATTTCAGGGTAAAATAAACGAAACATTTTTAGCTATCGATTTGGTAAAAAATTATCAAACCGAAGACTTCGAAATGAAGAAGCAAAAGAAGATGGAAAACTTGTTATACAAAATAAATCTTAAAAGAGAATTTATTACTGCGAAAATAAAACCATTAACAGAGATGTCTATTGGACTTGGCATAGGTTATGTATTGTATATGGGCGGAATAAATATTGCTAAAGGCACTATAACTATTGGAGATTTTATAGCATTTATTTTGGCTACTCAAACGGCCTTTATGCCACTTAAAAGAGTAATAAACACTATCGTGATGCTACAACAACAAATAGTATTATCTGAAGGTTATTATAAAATATTAGACACAAACACAGATATGCCTGAAGCTTGTCGAACTATAGAAACCGATGCTCCTCTACCTATAGAATTCAAAAATGTGTCGTTTAGTTATCCTAAACAAGAGGACGATAAATATTCATTAAACAAAGTATCTTTTACATTTGAACCTAACAAATCGTATGCTATAGTAGGTTTCTCCGGTTCCGGAAAATCTACTATGTTTAAGTTATTGATGAATTGGTATGACGAGTATAAGGGTTCTATTAAGGTAGGCGGAGTCCCATTAAAAAATATAAAGCCCACTAACCTATCCCAAATGATAACATTGGTCTCTCAAGACAATTTTATCTTTAGAGACAGTATTATGGATAATATTAAATATAGTAAAATATCTTCTAGTAATTCTAATGTTATAGAGGCAAGTAAGAAAGCAGAGATGCACGACTTTATTTCTACTCTTCCCAAGAAATATAATGCAGAAATAAATATGAACACTCTCTCGGGCGGTCAAAAGCAGAGGATAGAAATCGCCAGAGCTATTTTAAAAGATTCCCCTATCTTGTTATTTGACGAACCTACCTCCTCGTTAGACTCTAGTACAGAGAAAAAGATTTTTGGGTCTCTAAAGAAAATCACGAAAAACAAGACAGTTATTATAATAGCCCATAGATTATCTACGATACAGGATGTAGATTGTATTCTAGTGATGAATCAAGGCAAAATAGTTGAACAAGGCAGTCATATGGATCTTATAAAATTAGACGGATTATATTCTAAATTGTCATCACTTCAAAAAACTACACTTGTCTAAATACAGAGATAAATCATAAAAGATTTATAATAAAAAAGTGCTATAAAAAATATAATTTCTTATAGCACTTTTCAGATTGTATATAACCGAGTTATTTTAAACAGTAGCTATTTCTGGTAATACTTCAACATAAGCTCTATTACCTTTTTTACGATAGAAATGTACTCTACCAGGAGCCGTTGCAAATAAAGTGTGATCTTTACCCATACCTACATATAACCCAGGATGAATTTTAGTTCCTCGTTGTCTTATGATGATCCGTCCACTTAGAACTAGTTGACCACCGCCAACTTTAACACCTAATCTTCTTCCTGCGGAATCTCTTCCATTATTCGACGAACCGCTTGATGCACTTGCTGACATATTTCACTCCTGGTTTAAATCATCGTAGGATCGCGAACGACCTACTAGATTATATTAACGATTAGGCGGACTTAATGTCCTTAATTTTGAGGACAGTTAATTGAGCTCTAAAACCTTGTAATCTTTTATAACCTTGTCTTCGTTTCTTTTTAAAAACTAGGACTTTGTCATCTTTTTTTTGTTTAACAATTTCTGCGATTACTGTGGCACCTTTGACTAGAGGGGTACCGACTTTTCCATCGACTAATAATACCTGATCCAGTGTAATTTCACCACTATCTTGACTTAATTTGTTGACTTCAATTATATCGTTTTTACGAACTATAAATTGCGAGCCTCCTGTTTTTACAACAGCGAACATAGGTAATCCTTTTAATAACATTTGCATAATAAAATATAAACATTAAGAAGTCAAGTGTAATTTTCCATCTTGACTAAATATCTATACTAACTTATAGTTTCTGTAATCAAAGTAGAAAGCAAGGAACACATTATGGATATCGTTGAAATCAGGAAGTCCCCCAAAATTATGGAGGAGGCTCTTATCGCAAAAAACATAGACTTTGATATGCGGTCATTTTTATTGTTAGACGACGAGGTTCGCGAGTTAAAAAGGAAGACCGAGGACATAAAATCTAGGCAGAATATATTATCGAAGGAGATACAGTCTTCAGATACTCTTGATAGGGATATATTGATAGAGAGATCTAAAAAATTGAAAGACGAGTTGAAGGTGGATGTAGATTTATTAAAAACAAAGGAAAACAGTTGGAAAGATTTATATTATAGTTTACCGCAAGTTCCTAGTAAAAAGGCTCCTAACGGTAAAAGCGACGAAGACAATATCGTGTTAGAGACGGTAGGCAAACCTAGAAATTTTGAAGAAGAGGGATTTACACCATTGAGTCATATGGAGTTAATTAGGTTAAATAATTGGGGCGATTTCGAGAGATCTTCTAAAGTCAGCGGTGCCAGATCTTATACTTTACAGGGAGATTTATTTTTATATGAGCAAGCACTATTCAGTTATACTCTACAAAAATTACGGTCTAAAAATTTTAAATTATTTTCGGTTCCATCTTTAATCAGAGGAGAAGTCTTTAAAAGATCTACTACTGTCTCGGAAAACGACAGTTACGAGTTAAAAGACGACGGATCATTTCTAGTTCCTACTAGCGAGTATATATTGACAAATTGGCACGGCGGAGAAATATTAGAAGAGGCAGAATTGCCTAAATTATATGGGGGATATTCTGCATGTTTTCGTAAAGAGGCAGGCTCTTATGGGAAGGACACTAAAGGTCTAATGCGGTTGCACCAGTTTAACAAAGTAGAACAGGTAGTCTTATGTAAAGCGGATGACGAAGTTGCAGAGAAGATGCACCTTTTTATTTTAGAAAATGCGAAGGAGTTGATGACAGATTTAGAACTACCGTTTGAAGTTATGGAGTGTTGTACTGGAGATATGGGAAAAGGGAAACACAGGATGTTTGACATTAATAGTTGGGTTCCGTCTGAAAATTGTTATAGAGAGACACATTCTGCTTCTTCATTTTTAGAATGGCAAGCCCGCAAAATGGATCTAAGATATCGTGAAACTGCGAGCCGAAAAGTTAAATTTGTGTATACACTAAATAATACGATGTTAGCTTTACCGAGAACTTTTATATCTCTTTTAGAAAATCACCAAGAGTTCGACGAGAAGTCGGGTTATCGTGTGAGTATACCTACAAAGCTTCGTCCGTTTATGGGTGGAGAGAAATATTTAAAGTCTAATAATTGATATGTGGAGATAAAATAAGTCGTAAATAAAACAAATTACCTACGACCTAATCTACCATAGGTTGAAAGAACTTATAAGTCAAGTTTTTTTATCATTTTTCCACCTTCCTTATGAGAATCTATCATCCTCTTTATCATCAAGACCAGAGTCCGTTGTCCTTCTAGCATCCGTAGTTCTGAATCTGTAGCAGAGTGAGGGACGGATCTATATAGTGTTATATTCTCTAGATACTTTAAAAATTCTTTACCGTTGCGATTATTGAAGCATAGGAAGCATTCTTTAGCTATATTCATATGGCAGTCTCCTCTTTATCGATACTATCTTTAATTAGAGAGGCAGGTATATTCAAAGTTTTCGCGACCCATATTAAGATTTCTTTATGTTCTAAAATATCATTACATCCCATACTATTAGCGACCTCTATAAAGCCGAACAGTTTGTTAGTCTTTTCATTTTGATGTAGTTGTGCTACAGGAGAGAGGTATGACATTTTAAACAGGCTATTGTCGTATAAGACAGGGTTAATAAGACCTCTACTAATTAAAATATCTATACTTCGAACTAGTAGAGGCTTCATAAGTTCCTCTTGAATTCTCCCGTATGTTGCCCCGAGCACCCTCATCAGAACGGCTTGTCGTTCTATAATTTCTGTGGCTGTCATACTAGAGGTATTTATCGAACTTAATTTATCGGTAAAAAGAGAAGATCTAATTCTTCTCCGAAGATCATTTAAAAGTTTATCTGAGACATTAAAATCACTAGGCACTCGTAACGGGGTTAACCCTTGAGATCCTATTGCTTTAGGTATAACAACTCCGGGAGCTAATTTAAGGTTAGATATATTCATTACTCCGTCGTCTTCGACTTGCCACATACCAGAAACGGCTATAGAAGCATTTTTCAAAACCAACTCCATAACTTTATTGAGTGTCTTGATATCCGGCAGTGCTTTCATCACTGGAGAGTACCCGTAAATTCCGTCTATCAGTTGATTCCATCTAAAGATAAGCAGAGGGTTAGTCTTGAAAGATCCACATTCTAGTGTGTTATGATTCGTTATGTCCTCACCTAAAATAGACTTATCGAGGAAAACTTTTTTACTAGAAAAACCTACTGTTTGTTTTTCTATAATGTGCAGAATTTTAACTTTATAGGTAGAATTTTCTTCTAATACCTGTATAAGTCTAGGGTTATCTATTCGACTTCTAAACTTATTTAGAAACTCTCTAGCTAACATAGAAATTTTAAAAAACATAACATTGTTATCTTCGCTAATAACTAGAGAAGCTATAGACACCGCTTTAAATTCGAAGATAGAATCACTTTCAAGCGGAGCATTCTTCATTAGCATACAGGCCGTCCCAGAAACGACTAGATCGTTATAACATTGATGAATTTCTGTTGAAAAGTTAGACATATCTAGATTAGAATTTATCAGATTATCGGCATCTTTTACTTGTTCCTTTACTAGATTAAACTCTTCGGGATACAATTTATTCTCTAGATCTGTAGATGTCGACAAACTGAACCAAGGTGTGGAAGCTGGTGTTACGACGGAAAAGATAGAAGCTACTAATTGTTCTACGGCATCTAGTCCCGTTGAGTCGAAAATTTCTTTTTGATCTTTGACCTCTATGGGAAGTGTATACTTAAAACATTCACTCCAATTTTTTTCTAGTTCTTGTCTTTTATCTTTTAGTTTATGATACTCTGTGATGAGTTGTTTTATATTAGATTTCATTATTAAACTCCTTTAATTGAAAACTACCCGATAGCTACGGGCGAGCATTATGAGACCTATAAAATAGGCATTTTATTAAATTAGAAAGACTATAATTATATACAGAATAATTTTATAGTTTAGGCAAGTTAGGCAAATAATTGTCTACTTGATCAGCTTTTATTAAAAAGCTTTGACATTTTATCTCGTCGACGGACATACCTGTAGCAAATTTTACTATAGGGTTCAGAGCTGTAAAAATCAGAAAGACAAAAAACAGATGTTTAATACTATCTATAATTTTCGGCGGATTTTGATCTCCCCGTATAGATATATTTTTTATAATCAGTCCTACTGCCCAACCGAAAAATAGCAGACCGGCAATAATTTGAGACACTAGAAAAAGCATATCAAAAATATTAGTAAATACTTCAGGTGTACACATAGGATCTTTAAGCAAAAAATAGATACCGTCGCTATAGGACTTCATTGAAACTTCTAGACCTTGACCTCTCCAAATCTCTAGATATTCAGAAAAATTGTTATCTCCATTTGATAACATATTAGTTATCTTTAGGTAAATCGTCTAGCAGTGATCCATCTTTATCTTTAGGTTTCTTCTTTGAAAAAGGCAAACCTTGACTCAACATATCGATAAATCCGATCCCATTTTTAGGTTTATCATCTAGACTTATTTTTTTCTTCAAAAAATCCGAATCAGACAGAGGATCATCTTCATCATTGAATATTATATTTTTTCTTTCATCTTCGTCTACCATCTGTGTAGTGACGGTAGAAAAACCCACAACATTTTCTTCGACTATCGTCGTTCCGGACAAAACAGACTCTAGACTTCCGTTGTCAAAATTTTCAAAAGAATTTATAAACTCGTCTTGAAAAGCTACTAGAGTGATCTTCATTCCGTCGTCTATTGTGGACTTTTCGTCATAAGAGATTGCGATATTTATATTATCTTGATATTGAACTATTTCGTGTAGAGACTTCATAAAAGATTCTATCCTAGTATATTTTACGACTTTTTTATTACCGGAGAAATGCACATAAATTTTAGATGCATCTTGAGCTGATTGCACATTTAACAAAGGTTGTCGAAGTGATTTATTTACGACATCCTCGACAGTAGAGCTATAGTCATCTACATTGACGGAGGTCAAAATTTCGTTATGATTAGAAAGTGCCTCTAAAAAATCTACCCTAGACACATTTATAGATTTAGAATCGGCTAAAAATGTTAAAACTGACTTTATTATAATTACTTTTACACCTTGAACTATATTCATTATGGTATCGATAATTACATCCTCATCTTCACTAGATTTTGCACATTGATCCCTAGAGATAACGGAAATGCTACCTGCTTTTTTATATATTATATCTAGTGTATCTTGAGACTGTTGTTTTAATTTTGAAGAGATAAATTGGAACGGACGAGATGCGATTACTATAGAAAGTTTACCGTGTTTATTTATTAGGTCTAAAAGTTTCACTATTATTTTATATTCACCGACACTACCTAAATCCAGACAAACAAAAACAACAGATAATGGCTCTAAAAACTCTACTAGTTTATTTGTCGATTCAGACTTATTATCGTCGACACCTTTCTCTATACAGTCCTCATCGTCAGTTACAGAGACATTTTCGTCTATTACGAAAAAGGTTGTATTTATTTCACTATCTGAACTAAATTGTTCTATATCTCTTTGAATAATATCAAGTTGAGTTTTCCCAACGGCGATTATTCCGATATTAGATTCACTATTTACCATATATGTTCTCCTTCTTATTATATCATAAAAAAGCGAATAAATCTAGTATGAAAGGAGAAAGATTTCGAAGTTAAAAAGTAGTTTGACTTTACGGTAAAGAACGGCTAAACTTCTATGTATAAAATACAAGGCTAGATAGCTCAGTTGGTAGAGCAAAAGACTGAAAATCTTTGTGTCGGGGGTTCGATTCCCTCTCTAGCCACCATTATTTAATAATAATTTGCCCGTTAAAGACCATTCTCTCTGGCATTGTAGAAATACTAGCATTATGTATATATAGGTTCCCGTTTAAAATAGATTGATCAGAGAAGGAAACTTTTCTTACATTACTGACTATGATGTGTCCTTCTACCTTTAATTTTTTTGGCAGTCTAAAATTGGAAGAGATATCTTTAATAAATAAGTTTCCCTTAACGATAGTATTAGGTTTTATCGTGACAAGATTATTGCCTGTAATTTTCAGGTCTCCGTTATGGACTATGACTTGTTCCTCAACTGGGATTCTTCTAGAGTTCACGACATAAGTAGAAGTACCTCCACCGTGCGGTATAGCGATAGTAGATACATTTGTATACTTTTTAATTTTTCTGTTCTCTAATTCTAGAATTTCATCTACAAATTTCTGTTTTTCTCTATTTTTAGTTAAATTCGCAACAGGATAAATAAACTTGTTATTAATTTCTCTTCTATATACTGCCTCAGTTTTAGAGATTACTTTATCTACATCGATTGAGCTACTGTCTAAATCGATACTTTTTGTATCTATCACAGGAGATTTCTGTTCATAAATTTTAGCAAATTCTATACTTTTATAGAGGGAATCTATTTTCTTTTTTGCTAGTATATTAGAGTATTTGAATCCTATCATAAACCACAGATATAGCAGTACTGACATCAGGACGACTATAGCGAATACAAATCTGGCTGTCGCGGAAGTTCTATTTTTAATAAAATTCCAGGGTGCCGTTATGGTTTTTTTCGGAGACCATTTTTTAAAAGACAACTTTTTAAAAGACAACTTTTTAAACTGAATTTTAGATTTTCGTTTAGTTATTTTTTTATTATCGTTCATATTTTGTTCCTATTTTATATATTATGTTGATAGTAATATACACCAATTATTCTATTTGTCAACACCCCTATAAAAAATAAAATCTTGTTTTAACCTTAAAAAAATGTATACTTAATTTAAAAGGTGATATAAATGTTTAATAAAAAATTTAATATTTTAGAATCAGGCAGATCTATGATTGAGATGCTAGGAGTTTTAGCTATTAGCAGTATGATAATCTCTGGGGCCTTATTGACTTATAAACAGATAAAAAGCAAGCAGACTAGAATTTTAGTTTTGGACGAAATTCACACGATATCTGATCGAGTTAATATCTTATATGCTGGGAGATCTTTTGAAGGTTTATCAACCGATTACTTGATTAAAGCTGGTGTCGTCAGAACTGATAAAAATCAAATGCACGGTAAATTAGTGGTCGGTTCTAGTCAGTTAGGAGAAAGTTTCTATATAGAATATAACAATCTCGACTATAGCGATTGCATATACTTTTACAAACAGTATATAGAGAGATTAAAAAGCAAGGAGATAAATACCGTTGAACTATTGAAGTTCGACAAGGACCGTAATGTAGATAATATCTGCAATAGCGGAGATGAAAACAGAATACGATTTTACTTTTAGTTAGAGAAAAGAACTCGTCCTTCGAACCTAGGTAAAACTCGTAGAGAGTGTTTCAGGGCCATAGTCAAAGCATCTAGACCGTCATCTTTTTGATCTTTTTTAGCTAAAGAGAAATCTACAAATTCTTGAATAAACGGAGTTCGCAAAACTCTAGAATGGAATAAAATAGATTTAGAGGTAATCAGAGGTTCTAGAGTTTCAAAGATTCTCATAACTTTAGATGTTTTAGAAAAATACGGTTCTATGTATAATTTGAATTTCATATCTTTGGCAACTTGTTTCATCAGGGTAGGTATTAAGGCTCCTATACCGTTAACTTCGACGAATATGTGATTAAGTTTCAGTTGTTTAATTTTGAGGATAACGGTTCTAATTTGATTCCGAAAGTCTTCTTGAGAATAGAAGCTCGAAAAATCTAAATAGAACATCTCGTGTACAAAATAATGTTGTGTTTCATCATTAACAAAAACGAAAGCTACGACACTGGCATCACTATTACTTTTGCCTAGAGAGGGATCCCAAAAGCACCCTCCCCTGTGAAGTTTTTCTTCATTTAATAAATATAAAATCTCATTATTATGATGATGAACTATGATGTCGTCGTCATAGTGGACTATCTGTTCTTCTTTAAAAACGGTAGAATTTGTGTCATAAAATTCGAGCATCATTTGAGACATAAAAGCAAATTCACCTACCTTCAGTCTTAACCTCTGTATGACTTCTTCAGGAAATTGTTCTGGCCAAATAGACTTACCTCTATTGATGATAGGCATATGAAAAAAATCATCTGTCATGGTGTATCTTTAAAAAATAGGGGATTATATAAAAATATAAAGAGGTCTCCAGAGTTGAGGAGAGAGAATATAAAATAGATTCAACACCTAGAAACCTCAAAATAGTTATAAGACACAATATATAATTTGTCAAGTACTATTTTAATTATTTTGTCAACAAAGAAAACAGGTCGACTATTTTTGTTCGGTATTATAAATAGAGTTTAAACAGTGCGGAGTCCCTATAAAAAGTAGCAGTCCTTGTCCTCCCAGAATAAATTCTAATTCGACAAGTCTATCCATAAGTTTTTCTCTTTTGGACGGGTTAGATACAGTATTAGGGACTTCGACATCGTCGCACAGAACTATATCTGCTCTTATTCCGGTGACATTAGCAAATATCCCAGTAGCTACGACAGAAGGATCTTTCAATACACCTATCCGTTTAACAGAGAACTTATCGCCTCCCCACTCTTTTTTAGTCCCTTTCTCCGGCACTAGATATTCACACAGCGGATGATTAGTTATAATATTTTGAATATGTCTCAACAACCTTTTAGCGAGTCTAGATTCGGCAGATAGGATAAGTATTCTAGTCTGCGGATTTCTAAATAATAGCCAGGCTCCGAGCATTCCGACGAGTGTAGATTTACCAGAATATCGAAAAGCGAGTAGTACTGCTCTAGACCGTTTAGCTAAAATTATCCACTGTAGATATGCCCCCATCTTTTGCATATGCAGAGGTATACTTTTATCATAACATTGAATAAAGAAATTGAAACTTGAGAATGCTACAACGGTATTTCTATCGTTCATGAGGCATAGTTATATGTCGGTGAGGCTTCCGTAGTCCGTAGTCTCTATCGCTTCCTCGTCGATATTACCCAGATCATCGATTATATTTGGCAGAGCTTCCTTAACGATTTTCACGAGGTTATTAAAAAGTCCTATTACCATATGAACAGATTGACTACTTGTTAAATCGTCTACATCTTGTTGAATTTTCCGTATAGTCGTCTTAAAATCGCAGACGACTTTTTCAAAATCGTCGGTACTCCTTCTAGAAGGCTGGTTATTTTTAATCTCTAGAACGGCATCTTCCCCGCTTTCAATAGGGTCTATGGTGTCTTCAAAATTATTTATTCTAAAGGTTCTATCGAGAACTTCCTTAATGTCATTAATAGCCATAAACAGAAAGTCGAGATCTTTATTTAGATCGTCTGCAGAAATATTTTTATATTGTTGAAATGAAGTTTTTCTTTCTATTTCCAGAACTCTATCGACAGTAATAATATCTCCCTTTTCCGGAGTCTTATTAAAAGACACTTCTCCACCTTCGGCAAAAATTTCTACTAAATAGTTTCCTTGACTAATTAGCAGATCATTGATAAATACTCTCACATCATTTGCAGAGTATACAGAAAATGGAAAAGAAAATATTTTCTGTCCATCGGTAATATATTTTATAAAAGCCATAGCTTATCCTTTTTTGATTAAATTATTTATTTTAAAATAGAAGTGATCGCTGACCTCCCTTTGTCGAACAAACTTCGTTTTTGAGGAGTCTTAAAGACCGATTTTTTTTGTCTATAACGAATATCTTGTTTAGTATTTTCGTATTTGTTATCATCGTCTAGCACAGAAATTTTATCATCAGATTCATTTTTCCGTCTAGTCTGTAGAGCTTTAGCAGAAGAAGAAAACAGAGAAACTCCTCTAGCCCCTAAAGAGGCATTATCTTTTGCAATATTTTGTTTTATATTTTGATTTTCCTTTTTGACAGCGGTCTTATGTTTTTTATTTCTATATTTAGTTTCTGCTTGTTTTAATTGTCGGTCAAAAACCATATGATCTACTTCCTCTTTCTTGCCTAGAAGAGGATCTAGAAATTTCAGATCAGTTTTATTGACTATTTTACTTGTTACATTTTTAAAACTATTAAATGTTTTTTTTAAGAATCCCATAAAAGTCCTTTTAGTTAAATTGGAGATTTGAGTGAAAGGAAATTCCTATCAGATGGAAGTTAACGGGGTCGTCTCCCTGTATTTTCCAAAGCGGTATTTCCATATTATGAGTCCATCCTATAGAATTAATTTCTATAGTTCGGACAGCATTATTTTGAGTGATTGATTTATCTGTGTTGATTATATTGTTATCGACATAGACATTTTTATATCCATTACCTAGATCTATTGATATCCGGTTGGTATCTTTTACGACGGCATTAAACTTTATTATTCTACAATATTTCAGTCCCTTAAAAGGGCCATACCGATATGGCATTGGAGCTACGGTATGTGTGTACGGTGTACCGACTATCCAGTTTAATTTTCGTGTATCTGTAGTATCGATAATTTTATTTACTTTATCGACTCTCAGAACGGTATTATCTTGATATGCGATGACATCTTTTCCTATAAGATGTTTAGGAGTGATCAAAAAGTTATTATCATTTTTACATACGACGGAGTGATCGACAGATATATCTGCGGAAAACTTTTCGAAGAAAAATCTACCATCGACTTCACAGATTACATATACGGTTTGATTAACGACACACACAGACTTAAATTTGCCTACACATGTATGGAGAGACCATGCATATTTTCTAGAGTCTTTGAGGTAAGTTACTATTGCCAGCGATCCATCTTGCATTACGATATATATTTTTTGATCGAGATCATTATAGTCTAGATCTACTGGAGAGTTCATTAGGTGATTAGCTACCTTAGCGATATCTCTGGTGACATATTTCAGTCCTGTATCGTCTAGCATCATTTCTCTGATCTCTTTTCCATTTCTTCCTACGAAGAAAGTCGCACCTTCCATGTGTCTAGGTGGGATAAAAGAATTATTATATGTCCCGACATTAGTCTGTTTTATGATCTTAACAGTATCCATCTTTATAGGACTACCGAATATTACCCATTCACCGATGGAGGTCAAGATCTCTAAATTCAGAGATGAAACCATACTATTTATTCTTAAAGGTGTTGACGACATAAGAGTTAAATCCATAGCATCGTCGTCGAGTCCTTCACCGAACTCGAAGTTAAATAACTCGAAAGTTTTAGACATAAAAATTCTGTACGGCATATCTCTAGTCCCACCGATGACGAGTCTCCCTTGATGAACGATAGTATGGATAGGAAACCCTCTAGCGATTGAGCAAACTTTTTCTCTCCAGTTTGATGTCTTATCTATAACTTTATTTTCACCGGAGATAAAATTTACTTTCATCTGTTTAGGAGAGATATATTCGACGGTCTCTACTTCATAGATATCTTTAACATCGTCGCCGACATTGAAGATAAAAACACCGTGTAGATTTTGTAATTCAAAAATAGATCTATCTGAGTTAATAAAATAAATTATTTTTCCTTCGTCATCGACATCGCTAGAAATAGAAAACTGGACATTCTCCCAGCCTCTAAATTTTATAACTGGAGAAAAGTCTTTCTTGACTATATTCCAAGATTCATCTTTAGAGTAAGAGATAAGATGAGGAGATATATCTTCATGTGTAAACAAAACAAATTTATCTATAAATGTCCAAGAGATATCCATAATTTGTTCGGGCGAATAGAAAGACTTAAAAGTAGTAATAATTTTATCGTCGTTAAAAACATAGATAATTTTTTCGGTTAAAACTATTACTCCTGACCGTTTATCACTAAAAGGGAGTGCGATAATTCTACCTACGGATCCTATCTCATGTAGGAGCATAGTGCCGTCTCTCCTTTTGATACCGCCAGAGTGATGTACTATCATATTTCGCAAGAGAAAAAGAGCATCGCTTTGGTTAGGTTCTTCGACAGAATTGATGAGTGTCTCTGCGACTTCACCTTGAGAAAAATTAAATTGTGTGTATAGTGAGTTAGTCATAAGTTTCCCTATTAGTTTTTATTTCTAGAGTGGAGAAGAGTATTGTCTTGAACAACAGTTAAACCATCTTGTTGAGAGTCTATTTGTCTACCGTGAGCAAAGCTTATATCGAAAGCCTTCGAATGCAAATAGTGCAAACTAGAATCTTGAGTAAGAGGAATAGCGAAAGTCATAGCGAGTCTATCGATTAGTACTTGAGTAAAATAGATAGGAAAATCTATTTCATCTACTGCAGTAATATACATAATATAAACTGTATTTGATGTCGTAAAAATCTTTCTACCGTTAATTTTATAGTCGATTAGTAAAGGAGAACTTTCTACTGAAGAAACTTGAATTAGTCTAATACAGTCCTTCGGCAGTTCAAAATAGTAATTACTATTGTCAGTTTTATCTAACATTTTTACCAGTTGTAGAGACCGTTTAGTAAATCTCCAGGGGTAAATGGAGAAGACGAAATCACGAGTATTGTTGTATAAATTAGAGGCTATCTGTGATGCTACCGTAGAGTCATCAAAACTCTGAATAGGTTGACTCCCAAGCCTAATTAAAGCTTGAGAGCAGATATCGATATCGTTCATCTTCTATACAAGAGAAGCTAGAACGACTCCTTGATCGGAGACAGATTCTACGACTCTAAAAGCGAGTTGCGGAGTTCCCGCGGTATCTGTTGCTATTATGATTAGATCGTGTGGGTTAATCATATTAGAAACTTCTCCGAAGTATTTTGGGTCGAAAATATCGACGATTGAGTCGACCGATTTATAGTGCCATAATGTAAATCCATTAGCATAAGATATCACGGCCAAGTTTTTTGAAATGAAAGACATAAAAAATCCTTTTTTGTTATTAAGTTAAGTTAAGATAGGTCGTTGCAACAAAGTTTTACGATACCTGTATCATCGATTAAAGCGGATCCTTGACTCATAGAATTACTCACGAAGAATGAAGCTCTCTCACCATGCCAAGAAATATCTGTTTTGATATCTTGAGCTACGGCGTGTCCGATAGCACTTTTATGGTAGATAAAACAAGATCGTTCATCAGAGTCAGAGATCGGCAGTTCGTTATGTAAGATCCATACGATACCCATCCATTTTCTATTTTCACTTCCGTTTAAAAGAGGGTGAGCATCGCCGACATAGTCGGACTTCACAAATTCATCCATTTGGAGAAGTTCGTTCCATTGATGAACTCCGACAACGGCAAATCTTTGTCCGTCGTCAGGGACATTCTTAGAGTTAAGTTGTTCGACGGCTTTTAAGATGATTTCTTTCGTCAGACCTGTAGAAAAGTCCCCAGAATTTTGGGTCGTTTCATTTAGTTTATTGATAATGAGTTCGTCAGTTTTTTGCCCTAGAGCATAAGCTCCGGCACTAGCGACTACTCTTCGTTCATCTATATTAGTTTTAAGTTCGTCTAAAGCGTCGACCCAGTCTCCTGCATAATAGTCTTGAAGAAGACATTCTACAGGTTCATAAGATAGGTTCATTACAGGAACCATACCATGGCGAGATTTAGTATTAGCGACACCTTTACCTACTTTTTGAAATACAGTGTTAGATCCGACAATATTATTTTTCGTTCTAACGGTATTACGAAGTTTTGTTCCCATTTGTTGGTAGCAACTGTGAACTTCTGCTTCAAAGTGTTTGATAAAAGCTGATTCAATGTTTACAGACATTAAAAATCCTTTTGATTATATATAAAATATTTAAATTTCGTAGAATTTATTTCTACATTTATATTCGTATGACTTGACACTTATATATATTTTTTGTGCAAGTTATTTTGAATATAAAAAAAGCTCATATACAGGTGATATATGAGCTTTTTTTATAGCCATAAAAAAGTCCCTCTTTTTATAGAGGGACTTCTAATTTTTTAATGATAGATTCAGATTATTCTCTATAGAAGACACTCATTATCTGTTGATAAATAGATCTAATAGCGGATATTATAAAGAAAGATACGAAAAATGTCACGATACCCACGAAGAAACCGTACTGCATGGCATCTACAGATGAGAGACAAAAGCTTTGCCCTTGACAGATAACGAGATATACTCTACCGAAAATATTCGTTGCATCTAGATAAGAGAATATTCCTATAAAAGTACTAAAAAAGAAAGATATCTTAATATTAGAGACTAAAATTTTAGGAAATTTTCTTTTAGCTAATTTTTTATTATGTAGTTTCATAAAGAAGAATAAAGCAATGAACATAAACAACATACTAAACATCAGAATAGTAAAAGTCTTGACTCCGACGGCCATAGAGGCATAGAGTATTTGTCCTGTATCTTTAGGGTAAAAGTAGGAGAGTTCTCTATATTGAGTTATAAAGAAATTCAAAGACAGAACAAAAGAATAGATGAAAGATATCCAGCACCATATCTTCATAATCAGTTGAACTCCTATGGTATTGACAACATTATTTATCTCTTTACCGATAATATTTACAGAGTTTCCTACATGTTTAGTTCTAACGATAGTAGGGTGAGTTTTACGAGCGATCGGTTTTACACTAGACTTTTTAATCTTGGCTTTGGGTGTATTAGTCATATTATATTCTCCTTTTATCTCTATCCTATACTATAAATTTTAAAGGTAAAGGTCAAGTAAAATTTAGATCTATATCGATTATTTTTTACCGTATAAGATTGCGAACCCTTTGTCTACTTTTCTGACGACCTCTGGGTTATGTTCTCTCCAGTATTGTGGATCCTGCATTATTTTTTTGAGGGACTTTTCCGTAGGTACTGCAGACTTTTTATCTGGGTTATCGTTAAAGTCTGGTTCTTGTGCATTCATTAGATAGTACATAGACATTATACCTCTTGCCGAAGATGCTAGCAGTTTAAACTCGTCTGGTTCTAGAAAAGCGTTTCCCCATTGTTCTAGTTTATCTGCGACTTTATTCCAGGCATCTTGAGATCCAAAGAAGTCGACAATTTTGTCTACCTCGGAGGAGGAGAAGTCATCTTGAGACATTTTTTCTAGTTCTGGCAAAACGAGTTCTTCTATAATGTTGTATACTTCTTGAGCCTGTTTATTATCTAGTCCCGCCTGAATCAGTCGTTTATTTATATCAGAGTTATCCTCTAATATGTCGGACTTTATATTATATTCTGTATTAGATTTTATATTACCGTCCACATTTTTATTATCGACGGCATTGTTATCTAGAGCTACATTATTTTTATTTATATTATTGTCTATCATTATTTAGTTCCTTTAGCGGTTGTTTTATTAGGGTTAAAAACGGAAAAAGTAGAAGATATCTTCTTTTTGAAGAAAATCACTCCACATAGCGAAGCTACAGTAGAGATCATCAGATCCAGATTCATATCGCCGATAGCCCAGGCAGTTATAGCAGAAATGATACCTACGATAGCAGATAGCAGAATTTTTTTATCTTTGAGGAATCCCCCGTTAGATATGGTTGAAAGTTTCATAAAAGCTCCTTGATTTTAAAATTATGATCAAACTTGTAGAAGACAAGAGGATTGATCTCGATTATAGGTAACCAGTCAAGAGTCCACTCCGGGGATTCTGACAGGTGGTGAAAAGCGGTACTACCAAGAGTTCTATCGTGGAGTAAACCCGAGCAGGCTCTTCTAGCAGTTCTCAAGCAAACTTGAAATTCTGGATCGTAGATAGGCACTTGCATCGGTTGAATTTTTTTAGAGTTCCAGGAATTAAACAATTTGGTATCTCGCAAAATTTCATTCAGAGGGATATTATCATCGTTAGCCCTATTGACGATCATAGTTGCAAGAGCCTCTTTTACTCCTAGTTGCAGTGTAATCGTTTCGGTCATGATTACTCTAGCCATGAGATAAATCATAGTTTCGAGATTTTCATTACAAAGATGGTCGCAAAGTTGCGTCATAGTCTCTCCTTAAAAATAGAATAGTTAATATGGCACAAAAAAAAGACGGAAATTCCGTCTTAACTTATACCTATTTAAAAGGGCACAATCGTCCCTAGCTAAAAACAGTATATCATATATTTACATAAAAATCAAGAGATTTATTTTTCAGTGGTACACTTTTCACGAACTGTGTCTATCATATCGTTGTATTGTCGAATAATTTTTCTATCAAGGGACGGATACTTATTTTCATGCAAAGCATATATCTTCAGATGTTTAATCTTACTTTTATACGAGTAGCAGTCCATTCCGTTACTAGGAGTCTTGACAGGAATCATCCTATAGAACAATGATGGCCATATCAAGAATATTATAGGAATTATGACTATGAATGGTATAAAAATCTTTAAAAGAACTTTTAATCTACTATTGATATTTTTATTTTTCGTTAAAATTTTTTTATTTTTCGTTAATTTTTT
>JAERRO010000005.1 GCA_016735395.1 Alphaproteobacteria bacterium
GCTGTCCGTAGCAAGAACTATTGGAATGTTGTGTTTGCTAGTAAAGGGCTTTATATGCTTGAACTTTGATTCTTTGAGGACGAAGTTGTCCCAAACTTTATTAAACTGACTGGTAGATTTTTTAACCACTGTTGATTTGCTGTTTTTCATTTTATATATTCCCTATGTTTTTTTAATATGTCTATTATATGCTGTCTAATAATATTTTTCGAGCTTTCTTTCGAAGGTTTTTTATAGGGATTAAACAAGTTAAAATTCTTACTACTCTTGTTAAAATTTTTGCTCCTATTCTTAATATTTTTGTCTTATATGGATTATATAATAAAGAAAAATAAAATGGTGATGTTTTTGCATATTCCCAAAAATATTTTGCTCCTAATAAATTATTATTATGCCAAGGTTTTACACCACCAATATAATGAATTACGAAAAAAGAGCCTTCTTCTATTATTTTTCTATCGTGTTTTATTGTTTCTAAACTTAGTAATGTATTATTTAGATATTTGACAGTATGCCACATAAAATTCCACCTACTATCAAGAAATTTTACCTTCCCATTTAAAACAGAATTTAAAATGTCTTGGTCGTGATATCTAGGGTTTTTTAACTCCTTTAATAAACTAAAAAAACTAAATGAATAATCTTTCATCTTTTCTATGTTTATAGACAAAACTCCACTGTTAAAATACTTGTCTTTTGGGGAAAGCTTTAACTTCTCTCTAGCATACTCATCTAGTTTTATATCTGTTTTTCTAAAGATAATATAACCTGGATCTTCACAAGCTCCTATTACATTGTTTTTTAATTCTATATTATACAACTCTGAAATGTCTTTTTTGACAATAGTATCTATGTCTAAATATAAACACTTTTTATAATAACTTAATATGTTTGGAATAAATAACCTATAGTAGGCCGATACTTTGATATGTCCCGACTCGAAAAATAAGTCTTTTTCTATCAAATTAATATACTTACTCATATCAATTCTTCTTAAAGAAAAATTATTTAATCCTTTAAACTGACCCTTTATTTTAGTCCAGACGGTTTCTTTAATTCCTCCGTCTAAAATAATAAAATCATAATTGTTGTCCGTAGTAGAATTTTTTATAATAGACTCTATTGTTACTGACATATATTTCGAATAATTGTTGTCCGTAGCAAGAACTATTGGAATGTTGTTTTTGCTAGTAAAGGGCTTTATATGCTCGAACTTTGATTCTTTGAGGACGAAGTTGTCCCAAACTTTATTAAACTGACTGGTAGATTTTTTAACCACTGTTGATTTGCTGTTTTTCATTTTATATATTCCTTATGTTTTTATAGATAATAATTTATTGGTTTGTAAAAATCAAGAAGATATATTCTTCAAAATCTAAACTTTGTTTCTTCCTTAATCTAATAGTTTTTTAAATAATTTTTCTGTATTCCTCGTTGTGATTTCTTCTACTTCTTTAAGGCTTTTAGAATGTATGATAGATAACGATTTCGCTATTATAGGTATACTACTTGGATCGTTCCTCTTTCCTCGGTTGGGGTGAGGGCTAAGATACGGAGAATCAGTTTCTAAACATATTCTTTCTATCGGTATCGACCTTATATCTTCCTCTAATAATAACTCCCTCTCTCTTTTAACTTTCCTATTCCCAAATGTTATTATTCCTCCTAGCCCTATATATCCTCCTAAATCCAAAACCATTTCTTTTAATGCCTCTCCTCCGCAAAAACAATGTAATATAAAATCAAAAGTATATCTGCCTTTCATTAAGGTTAGAAAATCTATCATTTCTGTGTCCGAATCTCTGCTATGTAAAATTAACGGCAATCCTAACTCACTAGCTACTTTTATGTGTGTCTCAAAATTTGCCTTCTGTAACTCATACACACTAGATCTATCCGATAAAGCCGTTCTGTAAAAATCAAAACCAGTCTCTCCAATCGCAACTATCTTTTTGCCACAACTTAACTTGTATAACTCTTCTTCTTTAACAATGTCTTTAGATTCTAATATGCAATCCGGATGCTTGCCTATACTACCATAAATACCGCTGAAATTGTCTAGCTGATTCCTGAAAACTTTTATCTCACTACCACTGCCAAGCATATGTATAGATATAAATTTGTTCACTCCCGCTTTATTAGAACTCTCTATTATTAACTCTATGTCTTTATTTAAACTTGCATCTTCTAAATGACAATGACTGTCTATAAACATTTTTTTCCTCAATTTATTATCTATACTATACTATATGTCGTTGTTATACAAAAATAATGCTCTATCATACGATGCGAAAAAATCTTGATATATGCCCGCATCTTTGACTGTAATATCTCCATACTTGATATTTAACCTTACTCTAGTTTTAGTTTCTCCAATAGTCATAAAACTCACCGTAACTAATACTGTTTCTGTGCTCATACCACTTTTATAGACTTTGCTAGCCGTTATAACACCTGTATTACCGTTTGCCCTGACTATAGAATAGCCGAAGTCCTGTATCGTCGCTATGCCGACTCGCATCATCTTGTTTTTGTCCGACTCCTTAAATGTCTTTGTTTGATACACTCTTGTCTCTACCTGTGTCTCGTCTCCTAATATGTTAGACGATGGTGTAATGCAACTAGATAACAAAAGACATAAACTACATACCGTAAACAATCTAACCGAAAGTGTTTTTAATTTTAACATATTATTAAACTCCTAATAATTTTCTATGAAACTTGACTGACTTATTTTTTTGAAAATTGACTGATATATTACTGCATCTTTTATCAATACACTATCTGTTATATATCCAAAATTGTCTATCGTAATTTGAGCAACACTCACACGAACCCTAGAACTTTTATTTTTAACTGAATCTATAGTAACGGTTATTACTGTCTCTACACTAACATCGTAAGATATTTCGTTGTCTAATAGATATAATATAAAGTTGAAGAATTTGCCTAAAAGGTTTCTTGCAGGACTAATCTTTTGACCTACTATAACTCCTAAATCGTAATCTGATTCTAGTACATTATAGTCCATATCCTGAAGAGTGCCTATAACTATACTCGTAATTTCCTCTTTAGAATTTGTCTCTATGTTTTTCGTCTGCATAGATCTAACAGATAACATATCTGTAGGTACCATAAATAAAGTGGAAGCAGATAATAAACTAGACGAGAATAGAAGGGGGAATATCAATAACAATAACCTCATACTATATCCCGTTACTATCTAGAAATAACGACTGTGATAACTTCTTGAAAAAATCTTGATAATATATAGACGATCTAAACGGATTTATAGATAGACTAGAACTTATTCTAACCACCATTTTGTCCTTGTCTTTAATTACAGAAACAACCACATCTAGGTCGTCCTCTTCACTCTTTGTTTTAGAACTCCCTCTTGCCGTAATTAGACCTAACTTTTTATCTGTTTTTATTATCGTATGCCCCGTGTCTTGTAATGTGGCGACTGTTGATCTAAATACTTTACTACTATCTGTTGTGTCAAAAGTTCTAGACTGTAAATATCTCCTCTCTTCAATATCTCCCGGGTCAAAGAAACTCCGCTGGTAATCTATCGATACACAACTAGATAAGAAAATAGACATAAATAGATATAATATAAATCTCTTCATTTTTATAACCCCCGCTTCCTATATAAAGATTTGTCTAAACGGTTGAAAAATTCTTGATATATTTCTGGATAGTCAACCCAAATTATATCGCCGTTTATACTTTTTCTAGAGTCGTTATACTTGTCTTGTAATATCATCAATCTGACTTTAACTTTGTCCTCCGAAGAAGAAATAGTCGTCGCCGTCATAGAATATTTCTGTGTTCTGTCATAGGTAGTTATAGTATGACAAATTAGGTTGACACACTGCCTGCGATTATAAACTCTGACTTTCGCTCGTTTGTCGGTTTTAGCTTCAGACGGCAATAGTCGCTCTTTATTTCCAGATATCATACCTAACTCGGTATTTCCTTCTACGATAACTAAACTTATATCTTGGAAGACCTCCATAATAGATTGCAATACATCAGATTCTTTATAACCGTCTATGACTTTCGTCTGTACAGATCTAAGCTCTAATATATTAGCATCGCCTTTTAAAAGATCCGATGGAACTCCGCACGAAGATAAACATAATAATAGACATAATAATAAAACTGTTTTTTTCATACCTCTGCTTTAGTGCTTCTCCCGTTTTATTAAAATGATGTCTGTCTATAAGAGAAGTCTCTAACTTTACTGCTTTCGTCAAATTTAACTATTATAGTAAGAGTTTTCTGATTTTTAGATGCCGACCCTGCCGATTTAGATCCGCCGAATAAAAGTAAATTTAGACCTGATCCGCTAGAAGATACAGCCGAATTCGTAGATACTTTGTCATAGACCCAAGTCTCTCTTCTATCGTCATCCGTCGTAACCATATTAGGTGAACCTAATACCTCTATTACATCACTTGACGACATCCCAACTTTTATATCTCTTTGAACATTCGCTATAGAAAGACCGTTTTTAGTGTCTCCGCTAACCGCTTTCTTATGTGAACCTGCTGAACAACCTGCTAACAAAACTACTACCGTCAAAATTACTAAATGTTTCTTCATAAAAATTTCCTTGTTTTTATTATTATACTTATTTTATATACTACTTAACTGTGTATAAATGGCGTGCCTGGGAGGACTCGAACCTTCGACCTACGGTTTAGAAAACCGTTGCTCTATCCAGCTGAGCTACAGGCACTTAATTTTTAATAACTATAATATAATATATCTTTTGGAAATTGCAATATATTTATATAACCTTTATTATTACTATACATTTATTAGTATTGTTTTTTTTGTTGACTTTATTGCCTATACTGATTATCATAAAAAAAGTTATTAACTAAAAAGGATTTTAATATGACTAATAATATCGAAGAAATTTCAAATAAAGTTATCAATATAATTGCTGATAAACTAAGTGTGGAAAAAACAAAAATAAAAATGAACTCTACTATTATGGAAGACCTAGGGGCTGATAGCCTAGATACAGTAGAACTTGTTATGGCTCTTGAAGAAGAATGTAAAATTTCTGTTTCTGACACAGAAGCTCAAGAACTTAAAACTGTTCAAAATATCGTAGATTTTGTTGCTAAAAAAACGGCTTCATAAATAGTCTATATTAAACTTTGAATTCTGTTTTTTGAATTCTTGTTAATTAAAAAAGCTTTCTTTTAAAGAGGGCTTTTTTTATTTTAATTTTTTGTTGGGAATACACTTTTATTTTTCTATCTTTGTTCTTGAGATTTATCGTAGATTTTGTTGCTTTACTTCTTGAAAATTATAAATATATTATCTATAATAATTTTAATTAATATATTTTAAGGAGCTTTAATATGTTGCTACAGAAAAATCAAAGAGTTGTTGTTACGGGAATGGGGGCTGTTAGTCCTCTTGGTGTTGGTGTCAAAAATAACTGGGAAAAAATAGTTAATGGAAAATCCGGGATTGTGAAAATTCCTAGCGATATGTTCGATGGTGCTGATATGCTAAAGTCTAAAGTTGCTGGAATCGTGCCTAGAGGAACCGCCGAGGGAGAATTCGATGTTAACGAAATTCTATCTGTAAAAAATCAAAATAAAATGGATATCTTTATTCATCTAGCTTTAAAAGCTAGTCAAGAGGCTATTGACGATGCTGGTATAAAATCTCTGCCTAATAAAGATGAAATAGGGGTGCTTGTTGGATCTGGTATTGGTGGTATTTCTAGCCTAAGTAATAATATAAAAAAAATACAAGAAACTGATTTAACTAGACTTTCTCCTTTTGCTATTCCTATGATGATTGTAAATATGGTAGGAGGACAGATTGCTATAGAATACGGGTTTAGAGGTCCTAACTCTGCGATTGCTACGGCCTGTGCTAGCGGAACTCATAGCATCGGATATGCGGCTCGAACTATTGCTAGCGGTGATGCAACTATAATGGTTTGTGGAGGAGCTGAGTCTGCTTTTACTAGTGTATCTGTCGCTGGTTTTTGTGCTTTAAGAGCCTTATCTACATCTTATAATGACACACCGGAAAAGAGTTCTAGACCGTGGGATACTGGAAGAGACGGTTTTGTTATTGCCGAAGGTGCGGCGACACTAGTTCTTGAAGAATACGAACATGCCAAAAAACGAGGGGCTAATATATATGCTGAAATCGTAGGGTATGGAATGTCCGGCGATGGATATCATATGACCGCTCCGCATCCAGAAGGAGAAGGTGCTTATTTATCTATGAAAAGGGCTATGGAAACTGCCGAAATAAACACTAATGAAATAGACTATATAAACGCTCACGGAACTTCAACTCCTCTAGGTGATATGATGGAAATCTCCGCTATAAGAAAACTGTTTGGAGACAATATTAAAGATATTCCTATATCGTCAACTAAATCCGCTACAGGTCATCTGCTCGGAGCATCTGGAGCTCTTGAGGCTATTTTCTCAATAATGGCTATTAAAGATGGAATTTTACCTCCAACTTTAAATCTAGAAAATCCAGAGTCAGGAACAGAAGACTTAAATCTTGTTCCTAATGTTGCTCAAAAAAAAGTTGTGAACTTTGCTCTATCTAATTCTTTCGGGTTCGGCGGAACAAATGCTTCTATTATATTCAAAAAAGTTTCTTAAAGAATGAAACGGACCATACTAAACAAAACTGTCGGGGTAGGGGTGCTAGAATGGAAGGCTGAAGAAACTCTTTCTAAATCGCTAGAGTCCTACAAAAAAGAAAAAATTATTAAACTGTTTGACGAGGCTTTAATACACTTTCAAGATGGAAATGAAAATGATAAAACTATAGCTAAAAAATTCGGCTTCAAGGCTTCCTTCGAAAAAAATTCAGGCTTTCTTGGTGGTATGGTGAAAATTTTTAATGAACTTAAAACAGACTATGTGTTGTTTTTAGAAAATGATTTTCCTTTAATCGTCTCTCATAATAATTTCAAAAAACAACTCGAAAATTCTGTACAACTGTTAGAAGAAAATAGTGCCGATGTCGTAAGGTTGTTTTCTAAAAAAAATCCTGGCGATCTGTTTTCTGATGTAGAAAAATACCTGCGGTATTATAAACTACAAAATCCTATATCTCACAATGTCGAAAAATTACAATCTTCTATGTTTAAAAGATTCTTATACAATACTGTGAAAATTAAAAATCGTAGAAAATTTATCGGAAGAGCTGTCTATGTAGAAAAAAATCCGCATAAAATTTTTCCTAAAAAAATATCTAAAGTTGGAGAATTCTTTATTGTAGACTCTAGTGTGATAAACTGGACCAATAGAGCTGTTTTGCTAAAAAGAAAATTCTTTCTTGAGACACTACTTCCTTATATAAATGATAACCTCAAAAAGAAAACTACCAATGGATTTCAAACACCAGAAAATATATTGCGGAAGTGGTGGCAAGATCAACACTTTAAAGTTGCTGTAGGTGAGGGAGCCTTCACACACTCTAGAAAAGATAACTCGTGGAGAGAAAATTATCCTTTTAAAAAGAATATATAATGAATAAACCTAATAACAAAAATCTATCTGTAAAATCTAATAAAACTAATAATGTGAAAGGTAAAAACTCTGCCAATAAAATTAACAAAAGTTCTAAAGTTAAAAGGCTGAAATTAAAAAAAATATCAAAGTATCAAAATATAAAGACTAGAATTTACTTATGTTTTTTTATTAGCTCTTTTATTCTTATATTCTCAATATTCTTCTACTCGCCAATTAAAAATGATATAGAATTTAAGGTGCCTGTTAATGCCTCTTCTATTCAGATCGCAAACCAATTAAAAAAAGAAAATATCATTGTGTCATCTTCTGTTTTTAGGGGGTGGGTAGCTTTGCTAGGAGAAAGTAAGGGGTTGCAATATGGAGTGTATGTATTTCAAAAGGGAGATAGCCTATCAGATGTAGCATACAAAATTTTTAATGGTAAAATTCTCCTACACGATATACTAATCCCTGAAGGTGTCACTAATAAACAGGTCGAAAAAATTATAAATAATACTCCTCTTCTCGACGGGGAGAAAATAATAATAGAACAATATGAAGGTAGTATTTGGCCTAGCACCTACAAAGTACACAAGGGAATGGATAGAATAGATTTTTTGAAAATGATAAATAAAGCCTTCTCGAAAAATACTAATAGAATTAAAAAACAATATATAAACGAGTCGAAACTAAAGTGGAATGAAGTTTTAATTATGGCTAGCCTCATAGAGAAGGAAACCTCTCTTGATAGTGAACGAAAAATCGTTGCTAGTGTCTTCTTTAATCGACTAGAAAAAGGTATGCGGTTACAGACAGATCCAACCGTTATTTATGCCGTTACTAATGGACTGTCTTCTAGCTTTAACACAAAGGGAATTGTATACTCTAATCAACTGAAAATAGATAGCCCCTACAATACTTATAAAATCTATGGACTGCCTCCAACTCCTATTTCTAATGCTGGTGAAAAATCAATCGTTGCTGTCCTACAACCTGCAAAAACAGATCTGATTTTCTTCGTCGCCGACGGTTCTGGAGGACATAAATTTTCTAAAACCTATGCCCAACACGAAGAGTATAGAAAAGAATGGCGAAAATTTCGTGATAATAAACAATAAAGGACTCTAATGATTTTACTTTCTATAATAACTATCGTCTCTCTAATTATAGGGACACTGTTCGGTCTTCGGCTAGCTTCAAAGTTTAATAAAAATTCTACACCCGAAGGTATAAATAATCTGGAGACTAAAATTTTCCACATTAAGAAGGAAAATGATAGACTCATTGAGACTAATGAAAAAGAGAAAGACAAAAATTCTATACTCATAGAACAGAAGACTACCGCTGAAAATAATCTGCTTCATGAACGACAAAGAAATGATAATATCGAAAAGTTGAGACAAGAGATGACCGATGTCTTTAAACTTTCTAGCAATACTGCTATGTCTCAACAGACTGACGAACTAAAGAAAAAACACCAAGAATGGCTAACCCCTCAAATTAACGACATAAATGAACGATTTATAAAATTTAATAATCAACAGGTAGAACTGAAAACTGTTTTTAATGAAAGTTTTACCTCTCTAAATAATATGAACCTGCGAATAGAAAATGAAACTAAAAGACTTCGTAAGGTTTTGACTACTCCTTCTAAAGCTCAAGGCACCGCCGTAGAAGATTATCTGGAAGTGCTTTTAAATGGGTTTCATATTCCCTTCGAAAAAGAAAAATTTCATAAAGGTGTCGACGGAGAAAAAAGTAAAATACCTGATTTTAAAGTTAATATAGGGGTAGGAAAAACTCTGTTTATCGATGCTAAAGCAACATTGTTTGACTATGATAGAGCCTGCGAGTTTGATGATAACTCTATAGAAAAAACAGAGGCTATGAAAAAACATATTGTGGCTATAAAAAGTAGAATAGATAATCTTTCTAGTAAAAATTATGAAGCCCTAGATGATAATTCTCCTAATTTTGTTTATATGTTTTTACCTAGCGATGGAGCTTTAATTGAGGCTCAAAACTTTGACTCTAAACTAATAGAATATGCTATAACAAAAAGAGTTTCTCTAGTTTCTCCAGCCCTGCTTGGCGGTATGCTTTTTATGGCTAGTTATCTATGGAAAGTCGATAAACAACTTGGAAGTGTGAAAGATATTTTAAAGGTTGCGAATACTATTAGTGATAAAATTAACGGAGTAGTTGATGGTATTTCTAGTGCTAGAGATGGACTCAAAAAAGCAGACGACGGATATCAAAAAGTGATAACAGTTATTGAGGGGAAGGGTGGAATTTTAAGCTGTGGTAGAACCCTCTCAAAACTTCAAGCCGGTGGTAAAAAATCCCTTGAACAAAATATGAAAGATAAAGGTTTAGGACTTCAATTTAATGACGATCAACTTGAAAAAATTACAGAAAATGATGTAGATGATTTTGACAAAATTGCCGAAGATAATAAATGAAGTTTGCTATAAGTGTAGAATTTCTAGGTAATGGCTTTTGTGGGTTTCAATCTCAAAAAAATAATACCGCCGTTCAAGATTATCTCAATATGGCTATTTCTAAACTGCTGAATGAAAATACAAAGTCCGTCGGGGCAGGGAGGACTGATGCCGGAGTAAATGCCGTTTCTATGGTCGCTCATTTCGAAACAGATAGGAGTGATTTAACAGAAAATAATGTCGCAAATGGTGTGAACTTTTGGCTAAATAAACTCTCTGCTAAATGTGTAGTTACCGCTGTTAAAATTGTTCCCGATGATTTTCATGCTAGATTTTCTTGCAATAAAAGGTGGTATCAATATAGAATTCTTCAACGACCTGCCCCGCCTGTTTTGGACTCAAATAAAGTCGCCTGGTTCAAAAATAAAATAGACTTCTCAACAATACAAAGTAGCTCTAAAATGTTCGTCGGAGAACATAACTTTAACAGCTTTAGATCTTCTCAATGTCAAGCAAAATCTCCTGTAAGAACCATAGACAATATAATCGTGTTTCAACCAAACTCCGATTTAATTTATATAAATATAATCGCCTCTTCTTTTCTCCATAATCAAATTAGACACATCGTTGGGGCTTTGACTGACATTGCTTCTCAAAAGAAATCTGATCGCGATATTCAACTAATGTTAGACAACCCACACGGTATAAAAAATATGACTCTAGCTCCAGCTTCGGGATTATTCTTTATGGAAGCTTTATACGAATCTCTGGATTTTTTTATAGACGATAATGTTCAATCACAACGGATGAAATTACTCAATTTATAAAAGGTAGTTAGTCTATGGACGGAGGACTTAGGCGGTGCCATGGTCTCAACATAGGGTGGGTGTAATAACGGATTACTAGATCTTCGCCGTCTTGATTGTTTTTAATCTTTTCTAACCTTAAATAAGTTGTAGAAGTTCTAGGTATTTGGTTTTTAGTAATTAGTAAAGATTTACACTTTTCTGATTCTACAGTATTTATATTATAGGATAGGCTCATCGTAGATATTATAATACTGTTCTTAACCGAGCAAACTTTAGATAGATTTTCTATCAAGGCTATATTACTTTTGGGGATAAATACATAACTGTCGTTTATATGGTTCTCATTTATAGTTTTTATATGTAGCCCCGCACTGTTGTATAAAATTGAGATCTGATTTACTCCTATGTCATAAACGGAATTTTCATTTTTATATGAGGTAAACTTTTTTACTCCCCATAATCGCTTCAAGTTTTCTAGAAATCTATTGTCAGATGCTCTATTCGTGAGACCATAATCGTTGCCATCAACTTTAACTGCTATAGTCGTTATCTCAGGTGAAATAAACATAAATGTATCACTTCTAGGAAAAAATAATATCGGTATCGAAATAAACATAACAATATAGCCGATTTTCTTGTATTCTCTTAATAATATTATGCTCAAAATGAAGCCTGCGAAAAAATAGATATAAAAGCTTTGAGGTAATACCGGTATTTTTAACTCGGTTATAGGTATCTCTAGGATTAGGTTGAAGATATTATGTAATGTTTTTAAAATAGGTTCGGTTAAGTTTAATATAGAAGAATTTCCACTCATAAAAAATATTATAGAACCTAATAATAGTAGGGGCATTACTAGAAAACTGTATATGGGCATCGCTATGATGTTGCCTATCACAGACAACAAGGGAACAGTGCCGAAAAAGTAAACTAACAGAGGAGATATCACTATGCTAATTACGATAGAAGATATAATTATACCTCTGATATAGGACCAGATTATATACACAATTCTAAACTTGTCCTTGTCATCGTAGATATGGGTGTATATCTTTTTAGATATAACTATGTTTTTTATAGATAATAGACAAATCACTGATAAAAATGATAGATAAAAACCTGGGCTAATGACACTATACGGTCGACTTAACAATATAATCGTCGCTATAATAGATAAACTTCTATATGAGATAATACTTCGCACAAATAATAGACCCAAAACGAATAAGGATAGTCCTATAAATGCTCGTAAGGTCGGAGTTTGAAAACCGCTCAAGGTAAGATATATAAAACAGACTAAAACTGACAATAGACTAATCACCGGACGGAGATTATATCTTCTCAATAATATAGTAAAATTCTTAAAAAATAGATATAATATGAAATATGCCCAGAAAAATAGTAGAGACATATGAAACCCAGAAATCGATAATAGATGTGCCAATCCTAAAGATCTGTATTGTTCGAATGTGTCCGACGGTAACGAGTGTTTCTGTCCGATTATTAAAGACTGACTGAATGACTTCACTAGCGGAGATACGAACGGTGCAGTTTCTATCTTGTTATATAGATACTTCCTGAACTCTGATACTCGTTCGCCTATAGTTAAATCTCCTTCTGTAGATTTTTTATAGTAAAGATGTGTCATATTCCCAGTTCCATTTATATCGTTGAAAAATGACCAGAGACTAAAGTCAAAGAGACCTTTGAAAATGCCTACTTCTATAGGGTATATAGACCCACGAAATTTTACCTCGTCTCCGATCTTCGGTACATCGTACAATATATCTTTATTAACCTTAAACCGGACTCTGTAATCCTCTTGAAAACTGTTTCTATCGTCCGTCAACTTTATATCTTTACAATATAACCTATAGCCGTGAGAAGTTTTTGATAGATTATCAACATTACATAATATATCTACATTGTGTCTAGCCTCTGATACCCGTCCGATATCTAAATAGTTAACATGTAATATAAAAGATAATAGACCTAGCGAGAAACCTATGACTAATAATTTTAAAAATCTGTTCGTCGACGATAGAAATACGGGAAATAGTTTGCAAGATATAACTAAAACAACAGATGTATATAATATAAACAAAGTCAATATAGAAACTTGAGTTTTTAACGGAATAATACAGACGAGTAGACTCAATCCTACTATAAATGGAAACCATAATGTATAGTAGCCATCGTTATAGTGTCTCGAAAAAAATAGTTCTATCTTTTTCAAGATGTTTGATAATAAGTATCTAATTCTACTCATTTATATTTATGTTTTTCTCTGTTTTATTTTTATACATAGTGTAATGTTATAGTTATGATTGCAACTTTAAGTTTAAAAAAACATATATAAGTTTAGCTTGAATTTGTCCGCTATTTCTTCTATCGTTTATACAGGAGATGTCTATGAAAAATTTGATAGTGCTGTTTTTTTGTAGCATCATATCGTTTAATCAAGTCAATGCAGTAATAGACAGAGAAAATGATAACTATCAATCTGGGTTGCCTAGATATATGACTAGACCTATCTCATATGCTAATACACCTGGATACCTAGATAAAACTCAAAATTGGATGCTACAACTTGGTAACGAGACTATAGGTATGTTCTTACCGTCCTTCAAAAAGGAGAGGGTTCAGGCTTTTAAAGATATATCTGATAATAATACTACAGGTAAACCAGTAGCGGGGCTCTCTATGGACTATGCTTCTACTTATAATACATCGTGGGCGGAGTTCGAAGATGATACATTAAGGTCAAACTCAAAAGATATAATTCAAAGAAATAACTCTAAAGCCTGTAGCGAGGAGATCGAATATTGTCTAGAACAGCAGTGTTTAGTTTTAGGTAATACCTTTAAGAGGTGTCTATGCGATGCAAACATAATTAAAATGATGATATCCTTTCCGAGGCAAACTCTAGCTATCGAGGGAAGGGGCTTTTATAACACCGTCGAAGCAAAGGATGTTATATCGTCATATATCGATGAAATTTTACAAAAACAGAGATCTATCGCTACAAAAATTCAGGCCTGTATCTCACAAGACTGTATGAGGTTTTATAGTCAGACTTTTGAACAATATAATAAAAAAATTCAAGACGACTGTGCTAGATTCTACTATTTTATAAAGAGTAGAGGGTGAAATTTTTGTATGTCATTCTTATAGTCTCGTTTCCTCTGGTATTAACGGCAAGACTTAAAGAGGACCCTAATAGATTTTCGTACCTTAACCCTTATCCCCGCCCAGTATGGATTCAATCTAACTCTAGATTTAGCGATAACTTCGGAAGAGTAAAACATGCTATGGCAGACCTCTATCAAGAGACTAGACCTACTTATCTGTCTGCTTATAACGATCAAAAAGTTCAACAAATTTCTCTACTTGCTAGAGATAACGAGATAAGAGACCTCCAAGGATACCATTTGCGACTGACAAATGTCGATCAAAATCCGTATACAGAATATAATTTTAAAGAAAATCCGCAATATAATAGAGACGACGATTTTGTGCAAAAGAGGTTGTTCGATATTCAATTAAAAGAATGTACGGATCAATTTTTTAGATGTATGGATAACACTTGTTTGCAATCTGGTAATATAGAGAAACGGTGTCAATGTAGTTCTAGAATACGAATTTTTATAGAAAAAAGTCCTGATAAGTTTCTGACGGCTAAAGGTCTATATCGAGGGGACTACAATAGCATTCAATATTGGACAAATTTTTATAGAGATAAAAATACTGCAAAGATAAATAGAAGTACTTCGTGTTTGACGAAAAATGATCAATGTATAAAGTTCAAAGATAAACTTATATATCGGTATGAGACGGCTATAGAATATGACTGTAAAAATTGGATAAACAAATTATAATAAAAAGCTTGATTTTTGTTTCTGTTATATGGTAGAATCAACTTGAGGAGAATTTTATGAATATAGCTTACAAAATTTTTACGATATTTTTTATCGCCATCTTGATGTTTAGTCAAAATATAGATGCAAGATCCGTTGGTGCTTCTGATAGAACTGCTACAACAGAGGGTACAGAAACTCGTGCAAGTAGTAAACGGACAAGTTTTGCCCCTAGAAGATCAGCTACCGGTGGTGTACCCCCCCTTGAAAGACCTTCTACTAATTCTAGGACTGGACTTTCTTCTACCGCGAAAAAGTTCGACAGAAGTACAGTCTATAAAGAAGGAGATGAACTCGGATTAAAAAATGTCGGAGCCGTTACAGGTATAGCATATTCTAGGTGCCTGAAAACTTATAGCGGATGTATGGACTCTTATTGTAAAGACCTGAGTAGATCTAAAGCGATGTCTAGGTGTGCCTGTTCTACAGATGTACTCGATATCAAAGACGAAGACGGAAATATAAAGATAGAAGGGTATTATACTAAAGAGAAGAGGCAAGAAAACACTCTTGAAGATTTGAGTGCTACTGCATCATATCTGCAACAACTAGAAAATATAAATGATCCTGCTCTATTAACACGGTTGACTAATGTAGACGATATAGAAAACACACTTGCCTCTTTAGAAGACTATTTTGGAGGCTCCAGAGCAGACAGTAGCGGTTTTGACAAAGACGGAAATTTACTCGAAGAAGAAGAAGAAGGAATAGACGGTGGGTCAACAGACGATATCTGGGCCAAATTTGGGTTAGGAAAAGATCTATACGATAAGGCTTTGGAAGAACAATGTGAACTAGTCTTGTTTTCTTCTGTGTGTAAAGATGTCAATGTTACCGTCGTATCTATAGAATATAGTAGTAAAGTTGTATATGATTGTAAAAAATATATCATGGCTATCAGTGGTATGGATAAAACTATCGCTAGAACTGAAACTGCCCTTAAAAAATTAGCTCTTTCTATTACACAACAATCTTATAGATCGAATAATAAACTGAAATTTCAAGGCTGTTTGGCTGAACTAGACGACTGTATAATAAAAAAATGTGGAAAAGAATACGGTAATTGTATCACTAATAATCAATATAGTGTGTTCTCCTTTGGATCAAGTGATGTAACTTATAGCTCTCCGGCATTATCTTTGAAGTATGATAGCACAACGGGGGCGGGTGATATTTCTCTAGAAAAATCTAGACATAATGCTTCTCTCGTAGGAGTAATTAACTATATAAATGCGACTTTAGAACCGACTAAAAGAAATGAAATCGCGGGGAATACAGGGAGAAGTTTATTGCCTAATGAATATCAAGGTTATCCTATCTATAGTAATCTAGAGTCTAAAGCAGAAAGCTGTAGTAATATATTTGATCTTTGTCAAGATGCAGATAGAGGCTTGTATGTCGAGTCGGATCTACCTAATAAATACAATCTAATTAACGACAGTGCGAATACCCCAGAAAATCAAAGGTATACAGAAGCGGACTATGCAAGAGATCACACAGCACGGATAGGAACCGTGAAGTCGAATGAAGATAAAGAAAACAATATATTTGAGGCTTGGTTCCTGGGAACTGCTCTGCCTTCTATCAAAAAGACATATCTGCTAGCTCAGACTACCATTAGATATACGAGTGGAAAAGAGTTTGATATATGGACAAACGATTCTAAGAATACTTTAAAGACTGGAATTGCGGGATGTGTGCCGGGATTTCTCGTGAAAGATGGTACATTTTGCACTAATTTCAAATGTAAAGACGGTTGGGTAAGGAGTGATAAAGAAAATTTGAGTTCTCCGGTAGCCGAGTGTATAAAATGTTATGAGAAAAAAATCAACACCACATATTATGCACCTATCGGGACATACTATAGTGGACCTGGTAATGTGATGAGCCAGTATGAAATAAATGAAGATAGAATCAAACGATGTCCTACTCTGTCTTGTACTAACACATTAGCCGATAAAGAGTATTATAGTAGCGGTGCGCCGACTGGGAGCAAAATCTGCGACACAAAAGAAGGTGATTGTAATGGAGAACTTGGTGAATATTATATTTTGGAAATGAATAATGCTAACACTCATCCAGATTGTATTTATAGAAATTGTGTAACCCAATATAATATCGGAGAATATCTAGCTGAGGGGACACTTCAGGATTCTACATCTTGTACTGCGACGAACTGTAATAATGCAACAGAAGATCAACAATACTCTGGAAAGGCAGAAATAGGATCGAAGGATTGTCCTGTACAGACTTGTATAGAGGATAAAGTAGGAGAATATCCTGTGATAAATACCGATTCTGAAGCTACGGATTGTAGTTATGAATTTTGTGATACCCAATATAATATCGGAGAATATCTAGCTGAGGGGACATTTGACGGTGGTTCTACATCTTGTACTGCGACGAACTGTAATAATGCAATAGGCGATCAACAATACTCTGAAAAGGCAGAAATAGGATCGAAGGATTGTCCTGTACAGAATTGTCTCGAGAATAAAGTAGGAAAATATCCTGTGATAAATACTAATTTTGGTGCTACTAGTTGTAGTTATGAATTTTGTACTACCACATATAAAGTCGGAGAATATCTAGCTGAGGGGACATTTGACGGTGGTCCTACATCTTGTACTGCGAAGGCATGTACGAATGCAACAGTCGGTCAAGAATACTCTAAAAAGGCACAAATAGGATCGAAGGATTGTCCTGTGCAGAGTTGTGATGAAATTTCAGGATATTATTATATTGCTCCAGGAAATTGTGGTCCAACTGGTAGTTGTTTAGGCTATAGGACATATGAAAAAGGAGTATGGACTAGTGAAGATAATTGTGGTGGGACTCTTTGGAGCGGGATGAAGTCAGATAGTAATGGAGGTTTGGAGTGTTATGATAATGCTAATAATAACTCAAGCAAACTATATTGTCCATCAAACGAAAAATATGATACTGGGGCATCATCACCTGTCGTTGCATGCAATGATGACGATGCAGAATATGATGACGGTGTTTACAAGTGTGAGGACTTTGCTAAATAATAGTCATATATCCTTAACAGTTTTTTAAAAAAAAGATATTTTATGAATTTTGTTTTGAATTTTGTAGTAGTTATTATAACCTTCTGTATCTCTATAAATAATCTGTCTGCTATTTCTTGTAGTAACTACTTTAGTGAATGTATGGATAATATCTGTATCTCCGATAAAAAATATAAAAGATGTAACTGTAGTGAACTTATAAATACTGCTAAAGATCTGGAAAGACAACAAGAGAAAAAACTGCAAAGTTTGATGGATAAACTCGAGCAGGTCGAGTTTATGGGTTTCTCTAAAGATAAGTTAGACTCCATTTTTGAAGATCTAAATCAATTTGAGGCGGAAGACTCTTCTATTTTAGATGAACTTACTGATATAGTCGCGGCCCTAGATACGGGATTTTACGGGGTCGATATAGAAGATAGTATTTACAACGACTACGAAGAGGAAGAAGAGATAACGATAGGAGAACAATTATTTTTAGATACATATAACAAATGCTATTATTCTTTCAAAGGGTGTCAAAAGACTAATTTGGACTTGCTGTTAAATAAATATACCCTCAAAATTTATAAAGACTGTAAATCAGTCGTGGAGAATCTAGAAAAGGTTAATAAAGGTCTAACAGAGAAAGAAATAACACTTAATGCGACCATCATCGCCGGGAGTATCGCTAATCAAAGTTTGATGAATAACTATAGTACTCCCGACGGTTGTCAATATGCCCTTAATAAGTGTTTTATGACCGAGGATGTATGCAGTGATAACTTTAAAAAATGTCTAGATCCGACTAGTTTTGTCTTTGATAGTGATGGGAAAGGGATGATATATAATAAAGATACCCTCGAATGGTTCCCTAAAATTTATCAGATAAAAAATAAAAGTCTATGGGACGAATTCTATGAAAGGCAGTTGAATAAATGCGATAGTGTTTTGCAATCTTGTCAAGACTTTAAGTCAGAAGTAATCATTAGCTATAAAGAGTCATTTTTCTCCGCCGTCAAATACTCACAGATGACTTCTATGGTTCTGTTTAGAAACTCTTGCGAGATTAGACTGACAAAATGTCTAAAAGATGCTAAAACTATTTTTGAACTAGAAGATAAAGATGAAGATGAAGATGAAAAATATAGTACAGAAGAACTAATGAAATTGTTCGATAAACCTACTAGCGGATTAACCGACGACGAGAACTTGATTATAGAAGTCTGTAAAGATGTGAAAAATGTTTGTGATATGATAGAGTAATCTTGTCTTTTCTATATAAATATGATATAATGATATCAGAAATTTCTATAAGGTCCTTTTATGAAAAACTATTTTAACAAATTTATTATAATAATTGCCGTTTGTATATCGCCGATTTTACTAAATGCAAATAATGCTACTACCACTAAATACGATAATAATTTAATCTACCCTATTCAAGAGCCTATAGTAATTAACAAAGATATCGTCCCGGAAATTAATACAATATCAAATAGGGCGGCGAGTAGTAGATCTACAGTCGGTCAATATCCGAGTAATCGATCGGCAACTACAATCTCTTCGTCTGATCGAGCAGCAACTACAATCTCTTCAACACCGTCAGATAAGATCTACATCGATTTACCTCCTACAGGAGATGACATAATTAAAGATATCGCCACTTGTAATGCAGGACTAATTAAATGTGCTAAAGATTCTTACGGAATAGAAGATCTAGCTCCTCTGTTCTACGGGAAAAATTTTGAGGGGTCTATTTTTCAACAGCTACAGTCTATTTGTGCAATTACTGCAGGAGAATGTATTCAAAATGTTGCCGACTATAAAGGCTACACCGTAGAACAAGTTTGGACAGAATTTTACGATAATATAGTCACACCACAATACACCATCTTTATTTATGAAAAGACGGGTCTCTCTCTTAACGACGCCGTAGGAGTTTGTGAAAGACTACAGACTACCACCGGACGATATGCTAGTGATGGTTTTGAAGATTACCCAATATCATATTTTGACTATGCCTCCGGAGAGTGCTACGTTATAGTAGCGGCTAGATATACCGGACATGGAGCTTCATCCTTGGCTAGCTTCGGAACAAAAGATGCTATCATAACTATGGACTCGGGTGCGGCGGATAAACTTATCGGTAGACCTACAAAACATGCAGTTGACTGGGTCAAGATGGGATCTTCTTTCGCCTGTTCTCAAGGTACTTTTGAAATGGCTCTGAACAGACAATGGACACAAATTTTAGGAATCGTAGGTGCCGGAGGAGGAGCATTCGTAGGTGGTAATATGGCTAACAATTATATGGGCTCTAAAGAAAACACGACCCCCGATATTTCTAGCGAACAGGTCGTAGGAATAACTGCAGGTGTAGGTGTAGGTGGTGCGCTTGGAAGTTATGCCGGTGCTTATCTAGGAAAATTCTTCGATAAACAATCTGTCTACTGTACCGTCGGAAGGGGTATCGAGATGGTAGAAGTCGATAGAAATATGAATGTCCCATCTTTACGAGAACTGCGGACTAGAACATTCTCTAATATTCAATTTACAACTACTACAGATTAGTTCGTCTTCTTTTGAGTCCCTCTTTGACGATCAATTAACATATTCAAAAACATGTTGAGATCGATGCTGGACTGAGTATAGTCTATGATATCTCCTCGAGATAAAAACTCGTCGTCAAAACTACCTGGAATTATGGAAATGTGTTTTTTTACTAGTAGACCACTAGACTCTATCGCTCCAGTTGTGTCTATTGGTAATAATATGTCTTCATATAGATAAATTTGAGCTTTCACATCGTTGTTTTTTATTATATCTAATTCCTGAACTATACCGACTTCTACTCCTGAAATCATCACCGATGAACCGACGACTAAACCTGATACATCATTAAATATTAGACTATAGTGAGTCTCGGTTTTGTCTTTAAATAAGGTTTCTTTAACTGACAAAAATATAAGAGATAGAGAAATAAATCCAAATAAAGAGACTAACAAAAATTTCGTCCTTGATAACATATTAAGATCCTGTTTGCTTCTCTTTAGATAGATCAGTTTTAAAATACTTCTCGAGATATTTTTCTACATCGTCTATAGGTAAATCAATTTGCTTCATACTATCACGGTCTCTAATAGTAACGACTTTTGTCTCTAGACTGTTGAAGTCTACGGTGATACACAATGGAGTGCCTATTTCGTCGTTTCTCCTGTATGATCGTCCTACATTTCCTGTATTGTCGAATGAGACTCTTCCAAGATTTAACCTTTGTATTTTGTCTAAAATGTCCTTGCTAATTTTTAATATCTCTTCGTTGTTTTTTACTAGAGGAATAACAGCGACTTTAATAGGCGATAGATGAGATTTAAGTTTTAAAACTATCCGTGTCTCTCCGTTCGGTAATTTTTCTTCATTATAGGCCTCCGTCATCAATGCTAGAAATCCTCTGTCTCCGCCAGCAGCGGTTTCTATGATATACGGAATATAACTTTCGCCCGTTTTTACATCTTGATAATTTAGCTTCGTAGTCGATTCTTTGTTCTCTTTTACAGTCGCTTGTATGTCGAAAGCCTTTTGATTTTTCGTATGAGAACCTAGATCAAAATCTTGACGGTTATGTATGCCTTCTAATTCGTCTAGACCCCACAAAAATTTGTACGATATGTCTACAGCCTCTTTTGCATAATGAGATAAATCTTTCTCGCTATGTGTCTCAAATTTTAGGTTCTCTTTCAATAGCCCCTGTGCCAACCACCAATTATATCTCTTCTCTTTCCAATAATTAAACCACCTGTCTGCTTCTTTAGGATTCACAAAATACTGCATTTCTAACTGCTCAAATTCTACCATTCTAAATACAAAATTTCTCGGAGATATCTCGTTTCTAAAAGATTTTCCCTGTTGACAGATGCCGAACGGTAATTGTTTAAAACTAGAGTTCAAGATGTTTTTAAAATTAACATAGGTAGATTGAGCGGTTTCTCCTCGTAAATATGCGAACTCTTTACAATCAGATAAACATCCTATTTGAGTTTGCATCATCAGATTTAGTTCTCTTTTTTTACAGAAGGTATCGCCACCACAATGTTCGCATTTTCCGTCTACTATTTTATCTTCGCGAAGACTTTTTTTGCAATTATTACACTCTACCAGTGGATCACAAAAACCGTCCGTATGACCAGAATGAGCCCACACTTTAGGATGAGATAAAATTGAAGCCTCTAGTCCTTCCATATCAGTCCTGTCATATATCATAGCTTTCCACCACGATGTCCGTAGATTTTTCTTTAACTCTATGCCAAGCGGACCGAAATCGTATACCCCTTTTAGACCGCCATATATCTCGCTATTTTGAAATACAAATCCTCTTCGACGACATAACGATATTATCGACTCCATACTTTTGTTTATAGACATTTTCTTCCTCTTTTAAGATAACTTTTTTAGTTTGCTATTGATTATACTCATTTTAAAGTTTAAAACATATCAAGGAAAATTGCAAATATGAATATAATTACTAGCCTTTTAAAATGTGGACTGTTGTTTCTGTTTTTCGTCTGTGCAACAGAACAAAATTTAGCATCTCAAGGAACAATCAATACTGTTTTCAAAAGAAACAACTTTAATCCTATTCTAAATAAAGACGATGTTCAGAAATATAAAATTATCTTTAATCTACAAGATTACGGTAAAATTAGCGAAGCAGACGATATCATCGAATCTCTCGAGAGTAATATTCTCGTCCCCTATGTTCTAGCGGACAGATTCGTAGGTCCTTTCTATAGGACTAAAAGAAAAGAGTTCGAAGAGTGGATAAATAATTACAAAGACTATGGTGTCGCAGATAAAGTCGTTTCTGTCGCTAAACATAAAGGGATGAAAGTCGATGATCATAAGGTCTCTGACAATAGTCAATTTCTATTTATGACTCACGATGTGACTCTGGAGAGAATAGATCCTAATCTTTTTCCCTCCTCTGTAAGAAAAGATGTCGCTCAATTTAAAAAATTCGCTAGAAGATTTAAAACTAAAAATGCTAGCGATATTCTAGATAAAATAGAAGGCAAACTTTCTTTAGAACAATTTTATCAACTAAAATCTTATTTGGCTTTTGTCTACTATCTAGACGGGTATCTAGGACTAGCAGAGAAATTATCTGTAGAGATTCTAGATAACCACGATACTATTTACTCCCATTGGGTACTAGGTCTCATTCATTACAGACAACAAAATTTTACAAAATCTTTATATCACTTTGAAAGTCTAGAAAAGATATCTAAAAATTATTCTACTCATTATCAAGCTTCAATATTTTGGCAAGCCGTCGTCTTGTCTAGAATGGATATGTCTAAACGATCCAAAACAAAACTTAAAATTATTGCAGATAAATATCCTCTCTCATTCTACGGGATGATAGCTAATAGTAGCTTGAAAAAGACTCCTAAATATATACGACGGAATGTCGATAAAATTAAAAAGAACGATATGAAATGGATGATTCAATTTGAGAGGGGGGTTAGACTGCTGTGTCTACTTCAAATAGGACGGTTTCAAGATGCAGATCTGGAGTTGTTAAAACTAGTAGAATTATATGGAACAGAAGAATTTCAAGTATTATTCAAATTCGCAACAGAATTTAATTTGCCAGAATCTTCCAAACAACTTGCAGTTATTATAAAAGACGATCTCTCTAAAAAAAATGAGTTGTATATGTTAAGCTATACTAGAATCCCGTCCGTAGATGTAGCCGTTGAAAATGTAGACCGTTCTTTGCTATTAGCCATCATGAGGAGAGAGTCTAGATTTAATGTAAAAATAAAAAGTCGAAGCGGAGCTATGGGACTAATGCAACTTTTGCCGTCTACAGTCAGATTTATAGTCAACAAAAACGATGGAGAAGGCATTCAACATAATCATCAACTTTATTTGTCAAAAATAAATATCTATATAGGCTCGCTTTTCGTAGACTGGACACTGAAACTTTCTTATGTAGATTATAATTTAATCAAATTTTTAATAGCATATAACGCAGGCGGAGGGAACTTGAAAAAATGGGAGAAACATGTAAAGTCAGATGATCCACTTATCCTTCTAGAATCTATCCCTTCTTTCCAGACTAGACAATATATTAAATATGTAATAGCCAATTACTGGATGTATAAAACCGGTATCAAAGAAGACTTCGATCTAGAAAATTTACTGATGGGAAAACACATTTTTGTCCCGAGAAATTCTGATGAGCGATAACTTGAAACTAATAGATTTTGATCAAAATGTCTTCGACGATGGCTATAACTTCGTTTGTGGAATAGACGAAGTCGGGAGAGGGACTCTAGCTGGCCCCGTTGTAGCCTCTACCTTCCTTATAGATAAATATGCCTTCGACAAAATTATACGATCTCCCATCGCGGGAATAGTCGACGATTCTAAAAAGGTATCTAAAAGTAATCGAGAGAAAATATATAACTTCGTACAGTCTTTTATAGAAGAAAATTCGGGACACTGTATATATAAAAATTCTACCGTCGAGGCAGAAGTCATAGACGATATAAATATTTTGCAAGCAAGTTTGCTAGCTATGAAACAATCTCTGCAAAGTTGTACCGATAATATAAAATATAATAAATTAAAGTGTCTAGTCGACGGTAATAAAATGTGGGACGATAATGTAGGTATAGATTTTGATACCGTCATAAAAGGAGATCAAAATAGTTTCCTCATAGCAATAGCTAGTATCATCGCTAAAGTTAGCCGTGATAAAATTATGGTCGACTTACACGAACAATATCCTCAATTTGACTGGAATAAAAATAAAGGCTACGGGACTAAAAATCATATGGAAGTAATTAAAAAAATGGGGTTCTCCCGTTATCACAGAAAATCTTTTCAACCGATAAAAGATTTAATTAAAAAGATCGAAATAAAATCTCTATAGGTTGACTTTAGTTTCATATTCCTCTATGATATATATAATATAATTTTCCCAAAATCTTTAAGGAATATATAATGAAAAAAAATTTACATCCAGAGACTCACGAGAATCAAGTGACTTTTACTAATGGCGAAAAAATTGTTATCTTTTCTACAGTCAAAAAAGATCTAATTCTAGCCCGTGATTTATTTAATCATACCGCTTGGACTAAATCTAGGACGGAAGTTCTCTCAGGACAAGCTGGAAATAATTTTCAGAAACGGTTCGGAGATTTCGGTAGCTTCTAATTTTTCTTTCGGAGGTTAACGATGGACTTTAATTTGAGATTTCCTCTCGTAGGTTCTCCTAAACATAATCAACTTTGTAGTATTCTTGATAATGCATGTTGGGGACTGAAAAGAGAACTGACAGAACTGCAGAATTTACAATCTTCAAAGTCTTCTTTAAAAGATTTTTCGACTAAAACTTGGAAACGGATCGCCTATAAAATTAAGAGAAATATTGCAGAATCATATCCAGAGATAGAATTAATTACTTCTAATAAAGCTCCTTCTAGCGGAGACTACATCGTTGTGAATATTCAAGGTATAGACAATTTTGAACATGCTTTGTCTAATATATCAGTATCTTTAGGTCTAGTTCAAGAAGGGGAACTGAATATCGCCATAGTTTTAGATCCTATCGAAGAAATTATCTTTTCTGCAGAAAAGGGAGAAGGGGCTAACAGATGGACAGTAGACGGAAAATCTAAACTGCGGATATCTCAAAGGACAGAATGTGAAGAATTGCTTTTTTCTCTTCATGTAGAAGATGTTCCTACGGCTTGTAAACTTATAAAACAAAAATATCATACTAAATTTAGAATGTCGGGAAATCCTATTTACGACTTGATGTTGTTAGCCAGTGGGAAGATAGATTCCGCTATTATTCAAGAGATGCCAAAATTTCAAATTAGTCCAGCTCTATTGATAGTAAAAGAGGCCGTAGGGGGAATAATCTATAATAGTCCATTTATTATTGCGACTAATGATAAACACTCTTGCCTTAACCTAGATACATAGACATAAGAGAAACCTGTGGCTAATATTTTTGAAAATCTTTCTACTATAATCTATAACTCATACTCGGTTAATACAGTCTCTCTAATTTCCAGTATTATTACTACTTCGATAATAATAATAGTCGGATGGAGATCTTTTTTATATGTCGTAGAAAAATATTCTAGGACTTTTATCATCCAAATGTTAAGCCTAACTTCTGCATTTTCTATTTTGATGTATCTACTTTTAGCTAAACCTGAATCGACAGAATTGCTACCTATGTTTTTTATATCTGTTAGAATAATATCCCTCTTCATACTGTCTTTTTGGATAATTTTTACTTTTGTCGAAATGAAGAAAACTATTAAGAAAAAATTACACCTCAATAAATCAGAGGATAAATAATGTTATATTTTTTACCTCTACTTGTACTTATAGGATTACAAATATTTATAGTAATAATGAAAATTTCTAGAAAAAGGATAGGTTCAGATTTTGTAATTACTAAAAAGTTGAAACAGATTATATCTATTTTATTCTTTACTGCAATAATAATCTCTTTTACTCCAAATTTTTTGTGGGGAATTATCGCTATGATATGTTCTATGGTGGGATTTTATATAGGATACAAAGCTACTACCTTCAAAAATAAAAAAAGACAAGTGAAATTTGAAGGGTTTGGAATTGTAACGGGTATAATAATAATCACCGCCGTCATGCTAATGAACCCGACATTTATATATACCGGCGGGGAATCTATAGGATTTTTGCAATTACTACTACTCGCCGACTCTGCAGGTATAATAGGTCTACTATTAGGTTTATGGTTGTTTCGTGGAATTTCTAAAAATAAGATGAAAAAATTTAATGATTCATTAGCCAATCTTCTTATATACCTGTCATTTTTGATAGGACTAATTGCAATCACAATATTATTTTTAATAACTGGAACCTACTTTTTTTATCTACTGACTGTAGCAGTTTCCATAATTTTATCGTTCTGGTTTTGGTCTATATTAAATAGTAAAGAAATAGAAAAAGTTAAACTCTATTTTATAAGTTTCATATGTCTAGAGTTAAGTCTCGTTTTTTCTATGTATATCTTTGCAGTTATCGGAACCGTTTTTTTGATAATGGCTAGAAGATATTATAACGATGTCAAAATAAAATCTCCAAAATTTTGGGTGAGATTTATTTTTACTTTAAAATCTAATGAAGTTAAAAAAATAAGAAAAAAATAGTTTTCCTTATAACTCGAAAGAATCTAAAAGGAACTCTAGATAACTTTCTGCGGAAAAGTTCTTAATAGTGTCTATAGTTTCTCCGTGACTCAAAAATAGAACCGGTAAATTCAATTCTTTCAATCCCAATATAAAACCGCCTTGAGATAATCCTTCTACTTTTGTCAAAATTATCCCCGTCAATGGAAGATAACTATTAAACTTTTTTACCTGTTCTATCGCAGACTGTCCGTTCGTCGCATCTAACACTTGCCATACATCAATGTCGATGTCGATCGCAGATTTTTTTGAAACAGTATAAATTTTCCCTAATTCTTTCATCAAAGCATCGTTGCTAGGTAGTCGTCCTGCCGTGTCTATAATTAGACGATCGGCCTTTTCTCTTTTAGCATATTCTATAGCTTTATAAGAGACTGTCGATGGCGAACTGTCTGCTAAACTGAAAAAATCGATACCTATTTTTGATAGCCACTCTTCTAACTGTTCTACCGCAGATGTTCTAAAGGTGTCGCATCCCGCCACGATTATCTTTTCTCCGTCCGCTTTGAGTCTATTAGCTAATTTCGGTATAAATGTAGTTTTTCCTGCACCGTTTACACCTACCACCATATGTATCTTCAATATAGATTCGTTTGTATCCCCCTTAAACTCTAACTCTTTAAACTCTGGGAGAAGTACCCTATAGATGACATCTTTTATAAATCCGTCTATATCTGTAGAGTTCTTCTTTATCTTCTCACCTATCATTTTCGACAACGATGTAGACAATTTGAGGGGAAAATCAGACTCTATAAAATAGTCTAGAACCTTTTGAATTATTTCTTCCTGCGATATAGGAGACACAGAACTCCTAGACCCGAGAGTATTACTCTCTGAAAGAATTAACGATTTTATTTTACTAAATAACGGCACTGTATTCTTCTCAACTTAAATATAATTTTATCGTTCACTTACGGCTTTTATCCCTGGTAGAGAATTACCTTCTATATATTCTATAAATGCTCCGCCCGCCGTAGAAACGAATGTGAAGTCATTGAATGTCGATGTCTCTATCAATGTAGATGCAGTATCTCCGCCTCCCGCGATACTAACTAGCCCGTTTTTCTTTGAACAATGAGCTATGTGTTTCGCCAATTCGTTCGAAGCATTATTAAATGGCGGTAGATCACTCCAACCTACAGGACCACACCAGATAACAGTACTAGCTTTTGAGATTATTTCTTTGTATTTTTGTATAGTACTATCTCCTAGATCGTTGATAGTTTCGTGATCTTCTATGTCGTTCGATGTTCGTAGAAAATGTTCGAAATGTTCTAATGTCTGAATTATGCTGTTGTCTACATTTGTAACATACATATCTTTTGCTACCATAATTTCACATTTATTTGTAGTTGCACTAGTCAATAATTCTTCTACCAAGTGCATCTGCTCTTCAGGTGCATACGGAGATTTTCCAATAGATTTCCCAGCCCGTTTAATAAAAGGACACGAGAAGGCACACCCCAACAATATATGACTAGACAATATTGTAAAATGTTTTATTAGCCCTATTTTTGTAGATACCTTGCTACCGCCTACTAGACACACAGTGCTTTCTTTCTCCATTTTAGACAAAAAGTGATCTATCGTACTTAATTCTTTTTCTATTAGAAAACCTGCACAAGTATTTTCCATATGGTGAGTAATTCCTTCTACAGAAGCATGAGCTCTGTGTGATACCGCAAATCCGTCGTTTACATAAACTTCGCCCAACTGGGATAACTTTTTGCTAAACTCAAAGTCATTGCTACTTTCTAACGGAGAATAGCGGATATTTTCTAGCAAAATAATTTTAGAATCGCTCCCGTCGATTTTAGCTTTAGTCTCTTCTAAATTAAAAACTACTATGCCATCTACCTCCGTAAACGGATCTATGAATTCTACCTTTTCTCCGGTAAGTTTCGAAAGATTGTCTACGACTATAGACAGAGAATACTTTTTATCTATCCCTTCAGGCCGTCCCATATGAGATATAATAACGATTTTACTAGCAGATTTTTTAAATATCTCTTCTATAGTCGGAATAGTAGCCTCTACTCTATGATAACTCTTGACAGTTTTGATGTCGTTTATCGCCATAGGAACATTATAATCTACCCTCAAAATTACAGTTTTATCGCTCATCTCAACATTTTCTAAAGTCTTTAATTTGTTCATAATTTATCCTTTTATAACTTTTATTTTACATTATAATATCTTGTGCCGTTTTACAATAGATTTTTAATTGTTTTGTTTTAATACTTGATTTTTATTTTATAATTGTTTATAGTAATTTAATATCAAATATTTTGAAGGATTTTTTTATGGTTAAAGTCGTTGTTCGTGATAATAATGTCGATGCAGCTTTACGAGTGCTAGGTAATATTCACAAGAAGGAAGGTATCTATAGACTTTTGAAAGGAAGAGCTAGACATATTAAACCTACTGAAGTGCGGAAATTAAAACGGGAAGAAGCCGTTAGAAGAGCTAAAAAAGATGCCAGTAAAAGAAGAACTATTTTCGGATTTTAATATAAATATAAATATAATAAGGGACATTTATGAAGACTTTCGACGATAGAAAATACGGACGATTCGAATTGTCATTTTTGGCTGCCTATAGAGCTAGAGCTTTATATGCCGGAGCGGAACCTCTAATAGAAAACACCCAGGACGACAAATTGACCGTAGTAGCACTTAAAGAATTTACCTCAGGAACCCTGAAGTTAGATGATATAAAAGACGAACTACTAGATAATGCTTTAAAAGAATCTACCTCAATATTAGACGGGATAGAAGAATATAATGCAGATCAAAAAGATTCTGTAGATAAAATCGATGCAGAATTGAATTTCTCTGTACCTACTACTAGCGATGTAGAGGACAACCCTATAGATAAGAAAGTAGACGAAGAAGTTGTAGAAGAAAAAGTTGTAGAAGAAGAATCTAAACCAGTAAAAAGTCTACCCGAAGAGAAATAATTTTAAAAGATAATATGTCAAATCAGTTCTCTATATTTAACTAAAATTTATACTTGAATTTTTTTAACTTCTTTTTATAATTGAATATAAACTTTAATGTTTTGCTTGTTTTTATCATAAGGGATAACCTTGGACTTCGTACATTTACATCTACATTCTAACTTTTCTATATTACAAAGTCTCGTCAATGTAAAAGATCTACAGAGTCTATGTGAAGAAAACGATATGTCCGCTGTAGCAATTACGGATACTCATGCTATGTTTGGATTTTTTTCCGCCTCTACACAGATAGCATCGGATATAGTTAAGCCTGTTTTGGGTTGCGAATTACGAGTATTAACCCCTGGTTTTATAGAAGACGATAGCACCGATTTCTCTACTATCAAAGAGACTAATTTATCTTCTATCGTAATTTTGATTAAAGATAGAACGGGCTATACAAATTTATCCGCCCTAAACAGTTTGTCGTTTTTTAGAGATGATGCTAAACATATATCCCCCTTCGTTACTTTTAAAGAGTTAGAAAAATTTAGCAACGGTCTAATATGTCTCACAGGCGGAGTTAACGGTCCTATTGGACTTTACCTCAAAAATAATAATATTAAAAAAGCTACAACGGTTTTAAAAAAACTAAACACAATCTTCGAAAATAATCTACTTATCGAAATCCAAAGACACGGTCTAGAAGAAGAGGTAAAAACCGAAGACGATTTTCTACAACTTTCAAAAGAATTTTCTATCCCTCTAGTCGCCACTAACAATGTTATGTTTAAAACTAGAGAAGAATATAAAGCATTCGATATCCTAACATGCATAAGAAATAAAAATAAACTTCACGAAGAAAAAAGATACAGAGATACACAACATCACTATTTTAAATCTAAAGAAGAAATGATAGAATTGTTTAAAGATATTCCAGAGGCCATCGAAAATACTTCTAGAGTTGCCGAAAAGTGCAACTTTATTGTAGAAAGACACCCGCCTCTTTTACCACAATTTTCCGGTTCTGTAGATGAAGAATTTACTATGCTCGTTGAACAATCTAACAAGGGACTACAAGATAAATTAGAGAAGATACCGCAAGAAGAACACTCTAAATATCAGGCAAGGTTAGACGAAGAACTTGATATCATAAGACAGACAGGATTCGCCGGATACTTCTTGATAGTCGCAGATTTTATGTCTTGGTCTTACAATAGAGGTATTTTGTTGGGCCCGGGAAGGGGATCCGGTGCAGGTAGTTTAGTAGCTTGGTCTTTACTTATCACACATATAGATCCTATTCCTTATGGGTTAATATTTGAACGGTTTATACATCTCGAGAGAAAATCTATCCCAGATTTTGATATAGATTTTGATCCCGTCAGAAGAGGCGAAGTCGTAGATTATGTCATAGAAAAGTACGGGGAAGAAAAGGTCTCTCAAGTTATCACATTTGGACGGATGCAAATTAAAAGTGCTATAAGAGATGTTTGTAGAGTATTATCCTTCCCATACGGTTTGAGTAAAGAAATTTGTGATATGATACCAGAACTGACTCAATCACAAATGAGACTTGGGACTAGAGATATCATAAAAATTAGTCCCGATCTGTTAAAAAAGATAGATCTAGACAGAGATGCAAAAACTGTTTGTGATATTGCTGAACAATTAGATGGAACTTTACGACAAATCGGTGTACACGCAGCAGGTGTAATTATCTCTAGTCATAATATAAGGGAAGTTGCCCCACTCTATAGAGATGCATCAAATGTTATGCCAGTAGTACAATTTGATATGAGTGCGGCGGAACAAGTAGGTCTAGTTAAGTTCGATTTTCTAGGTTTAGCCTCTCTACAATTCATAGAAGTTGTTCGTAAGTTTATAAAAAAACTTCATAACATAGACATAGATATTTACGATATACCTCTAGACGACGAAAAAACCTTTCAGATATATCAATCTGGAGATCTGTTAGGAATATTTCAATGTGAAAGTCACGGTATGACAAAAAGTATGGCATCTTTGAAACCAGATGATCTAGAAGGAATTGGGTCAATGTTAGCACTGTACCGTCCCGGTCCTATGGACTTGATCCCCGAATATATAGATAGAAAATTTAAAAAAATTCCAGTCTCTTATCTTCACCCAAAACTAGAAGTCATTTTATCCACGACATATGGAATCATCATCTATCAAGAACAAGTTATGGCTATAGCTAAAATACTCGCAGGATATTCTCTCGGTGAAGCAGATATGTTACGACGAGCTATGGGAAAGAAAAAACCGGAAGTAATGGCAAAAGAGAAACCCAAATTTATCGAAGGGTGTATCAAGGTATCTAAAATGCCAGAGAAACTAGCACTGGAGATCTTCGACTTGATCGAAAAATTTGCTGACTACGGGTTCAATAAGTCGCATGCGATTGCATACGGTCTGATATCTTATCAAACGGCATTCCTCAAGACCCATTATAGATCTTGTTTCACAGCGGCCAATTTGTCTAACCCCGTCAATAGCGATAATCAAATTTATGAGAATTTGATAGAAGCTAGAAAATATAAAACCGAAATTCTAAAATTAGATATAAACGAGTCAGAATGGCTCTCAATTCCAATCGATGAGAAAACTATTAGACTCGGATTCTTCTGTTTGAAAAGTATCGGCGAAAATTTGATAAAATCTATCATAGATGAAAGAAACGAAAATGGGAAATTTCAGAACTTTACCGATTTTTGTCGCAGATCTTCAGCCTTTATCTCGAAGTCGTTCATAATAAAACTCATTAAAATCGGTGCACTAGAAAGCCTCAATATCCCTGGAGAAATGCTTTTGGCTAATATAGATGTTATATCAAAGAGGATCATAAGTTTCAAGGCAGTTCAGCAACAGAAAGGAATGTCATTATTTGCAGATGTAGAGATAGACTCTTCGAACGATATCCTCGGAAAGTATATACTAGATCAAAACTTGTTTGCATTTTTCGATTCAGCAGAAGCAGAATATAGTCTTTTTGGATTTAATTTCTTTAACTCTCCGTTAGATAAATATAGGCGAGTATTTAATAGGAACGATGTAGAACTCTATTCGAAGAGTACACAAGTTGATACTAAGAAGATTGTCAAAATACCGGCTTTCGTCCACGATATGTTTAGGAGAACTATAAAAGGCGGTAAACCTGCCGTAGTCATCGTTATGAGAGATGCACATGGAACTTTTAGCCCCTTTACCTCTCGACCTGAACTAGTAGATATGTGTACCGAACATATGAAAAAAAATACCTTAGTAATGTTATCTATGAAAGCTAGATTTAAGCCGGACCGTAATGGAGGAAAGCCTTCGCCTCTCGATTTATCCGGATTCGAGGCTCTAGACGATTGGCTTATCGATAATGTCACGAAGATTACACTAGATGCTAATAAAATTAAGACTAAATCTCAATTTGAAGCAGAGACGAAACTGTTCGTCGACTTCTACTCTGAAAATTCTGTCGTCGGAGGAAATGTAATTTGTCAACTGATTCTCCCAGATACAAAAGAACCAGTAATTTTAGGCAAAACGAAACTTCTCTTATCTAATTTAATTATACTGCAGAAGATGAATCTATCGATAGCTTACTCTTAGTCTCTGCATAATATAATCGGCTAGAATCTATCTGTAAATTGCCGTAGGTCGTGTCTTAATAAAAATTGAATAGAGTTATGTTTTAAATTTACTATGGTATCTTGAAAAATATTAAACGACTCGTGTTTATACTCGCTTAACGGATTTTTTTGAGCATAACCTCGTAGACCTATACTCGAACGGGTGAACTCTAAACTATTTAGGTGCTTTCGCCAGACATCGTCTACACTAGATACCAACGCAAAACGGATAACCTTAATCTGTTTTTCTGTTTCTATCGAAGATAAGACATTATGCAATTTATCTTCAAGGTGCTTATTCAATGTCTCAAATAATTTTTCGTCATCTAACTCTCTTTCTTTAACTAAAGTTTTTAAAGGGATATTATCCCCCGTCAATATAGAAAGTTTTTCTTCGAAATTCTTTAAGTCCCAGTTGAAAGGTAGACTTTTTTCAGGAATATAACTATTCATCATTTGTTCTATCGTGTCGTGGAAAAATTCTTTTATTAAAGGTGATAACGTTTTCGCAGTCAATATTTCTTGGCGAATATTGTAGACTACTTTTCTCTGTTCGTGGACTATCTCGTCATATTGAAATATGTCTTTTCTAGAGTCAAAATGTAATGTCTCTATCTTCTTTTGGGCTTTAACTATAGCTTTAGAAATGAACGGATGAGATATAGCTTCTCCTTCTTTTAATCCGAATCTCTTTAAAACAGTCTTCAAATTTTCTGCACCAAAAATTCTAAGTAGATCGTCTTCGAGAGAGAGAAAGAATATAGACTCACCTATATCACCTTGTCGCCCAGATCGACCTCGAAGCTGTAGATCTATTCTACGGCTTTCGTGTCTTTCTGTTCCTATAATACATAGTCCTCCAGATTTTAAAACTTCTTCGCGATTTTTTTCAGTCGCTATAGTCAATTCTTTGACTTTACTAATATATGAGGGTAACGAACAATCTTGACCGGATAGTTGAATATCTATTATGTCGTCGACCGATCCGCCTAATTTAATATCAGTACCTCGTCCCGCCATATTCGTAGCTATCGTTACCGCATTTAGACAACCGGCTTGCGAGATGATGTCTGCCTCCTTCGCATGAAACTTTGCATTTAATACTGAATGCTTTATTCCCTCTCTCTTTAATTTATTAGACAGAATATCTGATTTTTCTATAGAAGTAGTTCCTATTAAAATAGGTTGTCCCTTTTTATGACACTCTTTTACTTTGTCTATTATAGCCGAGTATTTTTCTTCTTTTGTTCTAAATATTTTATCGTGGTGATCTCTCCTTAAAATATTTTTATGAGTAGGTATAGATAACACATCTAATTTATAGATCTCCTGTAGCTCGACTGCTTCGGTAGATGCAGTACCAGTCATTCCTGACAGGTGAGGGTAAAGACGGAATAAATTTTGATATGTTATACTACCCGCCGTGCTATTTTCAGGGTTTATAGTAATACCTTCTTTTGCTTCTATCGCTTGATGTAGCCCTTTCGATAACTGTCGACCGTCTAAAATTCTTCCAGTAAACTCGTCTACTAACAGAACTTTATCGTCTCTTACTATGTAATGATCTTCCCTCTTGAATATGAAATGCGCTGATAGACCCTGTTGTATCATATGTAGAATATCTGAAACTTTCAAATCGAAGAGTGAGTCTCCTGTTTGTAATAGACCAGATTCAATAAGTAATTTTTCTACTTCTTTAAATCCTATATCATTCAGTTGTATAGTTCTATGTTTCTCCTCTATCTTATAACATGACGGTTGTAACTGTTTCACTATATTAGATATTTTGCCATATAATTCTGACGATTTATCTGAAGGTTGAGATATTATTAACGGTGTCCTAGCCTCATCTATCAAGATATTATCTGCCTCGTCTATAATACCAAAGTTAAATGGCCTTAATACTTGGTCTTCTTTATCTGTTTTCATATTGTCTCGTAGATAGTCAAACCCTATGTCGTGATTTGTAACATAAGTAATATCACATAGATATGCCTGTTTCCTGTCGATATCATCCATATTCGGTATAACACAACCTATAGTAAGACCTAAATACTCGAAAATAGTACCCATCCATTTAGAATCTCTTTGAGCCAAATAATCGTTTACAGTAATTAGATGGGCCCCTTTTCCAGATAGACTGTTCAAATATAAAGCTAATGTAGCAACCAAAGTTTTACCTTCTCCCGTTTTCATCTCTGCTATATAACTCTTGTGTAAAGCTATACCGCCTAATAACTGCATATTATAATGCTTCATATTTAATACTCGTTTAGAAGCCTCTTTTACAGTAGCGAATGACTCTACTAAAATGTCGTCTAAACTTGTCGTCTCCAATTTTTTTCGTAGTCGACCTGTCTCTCCCTTCAATTCCTCTTCACTCATCTTCGTATATTTATCTTCTAATAGATTTATCTCATCCACTATATTTATATATTTATTAGTCAATCTAGTATTAGAACTCTTCAATGACTTGAATTTATACAATATCTTTTTTATCATAATTTACCTTTATCGTTTACACGGGTTGTCTTTGTAAGTAACTTTATTACACAGTCGTAAAAAAATCGTATACTTTTACCTACTACTAATAATATACTTTATCAATATTTT
>JAERRO010000019.1 GCA_016735395.1 Alphaproteobacteria bacterium
CCAAAGTCAAGAAGAATGAGAGACAAACACACACACCAGTACACTGTTGTACAGACCGGGACTGATGTGTTCAAATACAGCTTTTCCCAAGGAAAATACGGTGCTGGAATATTCTGCCAGTAACACTTATTGAAACAAAGTCTATATTACAAGTCCAAGATCCTACACATGTAATACCGTCGTCGGCGAAGATATCACAAGTGGCATTGCCTGGGTCTGGGGTTATTGGAGTACATGTAGTTCCGCTTCCTGTAAGTGTAAAGTCTATATTACAAGTCCAAGATCCTACACATGTAGTACCGTCGTCGGCGAAGATATCACAAGTGGCATTGCCTGGATCCGGGGTTATTGGAGTACATGTACTTTCATATCCTGTGAGTGTAAAATTGTTATCGCAAGTCCAAGGACAATTACCTGCTGTGGAACCTACTCCTGTCCAGTATGAATTTGCTGGCTTGTTGTCTGTACAGATCAAACAAGAACTTTCAATATCGTAGACTCCTAATCGATCATCCCCTTTATTTCCAATGGCATAAATTCTAGTTTTACCGTCAGAACCAGTATGAATTTGGCTTGTGTAATAATAATCCAGATAACTACCACCTTGTGACTTCCAAGTCCAAGATCCTGCCTCAATATCGTAAATGCCTAGGTTATTAATCCCTAGAAGTTCAATGGCATAAATTCTAGTTTTGCCGTCAGAACCAGTATGAATTTGGCTTGTCCAATATTGATTTCCGCTACTACCACCTTGTGGCTTCCAAGTCCAAGAGCCTGCCTCAATATCGTAGATTCCTAGGTTATCATCCCCATATCTTCCAATGGCATAAATTTTAGATCTACCGTCAGAACCAGTATGAATTTGGCTTGTCAAATGCCAAACTCTGCTACCTACACCTGTAGACTTCCAAGTCCAAGTTTGTGCCTCAATATCGTAGATGCCTAGGTTCTGCCGACTACTATTGCTACTTCCAATAGCATAAATTCTAGTTCTACCATCAGAACCAGTATGAATTTGGCTTGTGTGATAAGCATCTGTCCCGCCGCTACCACCTTGGCGAGTCCAAGTCCAAGATCCTGCCTCAATATCGTAGATTCCTAAATTATAATATCCATAATATCCAATGGCATAAATTCTAGTTTTACCGTCAGAACCAGTATGGATTTGGCTTGTCCAATATTCATCTCCGCTACTACCACCTTGTGGCTTCCAAGTCCAAGATCCCGCCTCAATATCATAGATTCCTAAGTTATCACCCCATTTTCCAATGGCATAAATTCTAGTTTTACCGTCAGAACCAGTATGAATTTGGCTTGTGTAATAACGATGTCCACTATTACCACCTTGGGGCTTCCAAGTCCAAGTTTTAGCCTCAATATCGTAGATTCCTAGGTTATTATGTCCCCAATTTCCAATGGCATAAATTCTAGTCTTACCGTCTTTACCAGTATGAATTTGGCTTGTGTTATAAAGATCTCCATTATTACCACCTTGGGAATTCAAAGTCCAAGAGCCTGACATATATTCTCCGTTGTTGCAGGTTAGGGCAGAGACGGGTGATGTTGTGGCTAAGGTTATTGTGATGGCTAGGAGGAGGGGGAGGTAGAAAAGTTTTCTAGAGGCTTCGCCCAAGAAAATTTTTCTGCCGACTCCGGTGATTTGTTTTATAATGTGGTTTTTAAATGTTGTAAACATAGGTTATTCTCTATCGTGTTTATATATATTATTTCTATATAATACATTAATTTATAACCTAATTCAAGCTTTTTTCTATCGTTTGTTGATTTCTCTATTTATTAGTCTTTTTATCGTTATGTAATCTGATATTGTTTTGTTCATAATGATGCTATTACTAACTGATAGTTCTTCGTCCAATATATAGGAGTCGAATTTAACTGTAATAGGGTTCTCCTTTATACTTTTGCACGGATGCCCTTCGGTAATAAATGATGCTAGATATGATGTGCCTGGGATTAGTCTAACTCCGCTACTTAACACTCTAGAAACCATTTTGAGGGGGTTGTTTAGTTTAAATAACCCGTTGTTCTCTTCTAGTTTACTATCGTTGAAGATAGAAAAGTTCACTTTAGGAGAGTTAATAGGTCCTTCTATTTGTACTAATCTCATTAGCTCTGAAGTAATACTGTATGATAGACCTCTGGTAGGTTTCGTCGCTATTGTTGATTTTATCTGCCATTTGCCTAGATCTAAATTCATATAGGATACTATATTAGAACGGCTCGTCTCTACCCCAAACTTAAAGGTGTCGCTGTTAACTTTGCCTCTATAAAATTTACTCGATAACTTTAAACAATTTAACTCAATATCTTTGTTATAGTTAAAAGAAAATAATTTTGTGAAAAAGTCTGTGCCAGCGAGATAACTGTTGATATCTTTAGCCGACCCTTTTTCTACTAAATCTATGTCAAGATTTAACGACATACTCGATAATAATTCTACTGCAGATCGTCCTTCTACTCTAGAACTGACTCCGATGTCTAGTAGACCGCCTTCGAAACTGCCTTCGCTCATTAAACCGTTTAGAGATTCTAGTGATAACGATTTTATACTAAAACTCCACTCGCTCCACGGTAATCCGATTTTATTACGACTGCTAAAGTCGCCCCTAACATAACCAGAAAAATCTCCGTTATATAGGTCTAGTGTTATCTCGTTCGTAGCGAACTTGCCATCATACATATTTAACGATAAATCTAGGTTGCTTATCGGTAGCCGTCTGTTGAACTCAAGATAGTCTATTTTTACAGAACCCTCCAAATTGAAACTTTCTAATAAACGAAGATGAGATAAATATAGATCTAAAGTATCATGGGTAAATTGTCTTTCTCTCTCTTTGCCTTTTCTCATAAATACCTCTTTAAACTTAAACCTGTCTACATATAGATCCGCTTTAACTAACGGTATAGTGTCAGTCATTATAAATTCTATATTACCATTAAGACTGTTTTTATATTCTTTAGAATTTATATTCGATGCCAATTCTATGTTTTTAAAATTAAAGGCACCGTTCGCGAAACTTACATCGCTTCTAACTGTCGTCGGAGAAAGCCTAAAGCCTTTACCACCCGTCCACCGTAATATATAATCTAAATCGTTTATCTGACTGTCCAAAAATCCACCTTTTAACTCTATGTCGCCGAATGTTTGACCAAGAACTAAAAATCCCTCTAGGTCTATTCTACTATCTGTCGGTAATGCTAAATTTAAGGTAAATCGTAGATCTCCGCCGTCCTGAATCCGATAGCTCTGAATAACACCGTTCATTTTCTCCTTTCTATATATAACCTGAAAATCGATAATAGATGTAGAGTCTTCCTGTCTCCTGCTGAATTCTAACCCGTCTAACTCGAATATTATAGAATTATCTCTTTTTACCTTTATATCTTCTAAAAAAATCGTCTCGAATTTAAACGAAAATGTCGTAAATATACTGTCTTCTTCTAGCCCGTCCTCATCCTCTCTATCCTCTCTCACAACAGGAAGGTCTGTATTTCTAGATAATTTTTTAAGCCTCTCATAATTGTCAAGATCTATAGACACTCCAGATAAATCTAGATAATTTACAACTAAATTTTTATAGAATAACTCTAATATGTCTATCTCCAACTTTATTGTGTCAGCCGTCAATATAGTAGTCTCGCCTTCTGTATCTATGAAAGATAGATCGTTCACGACTATAGACTGCGATAATGGATCTATCCTAAAGTCGAACTCGCCGTCTACACTTATCTCTCTACCAGTAGTTCCGCTAAGATAACTTTCTAGTTCGTGTTTTATCTTATCGCTCTCCAGAGTAGACAATATATATATTATCGTGATTATACCTATAGATATGCCAGTTATAATTAAAAATAATATGCGGGGTAATAATCTGATAAATATATACAGCACTGCTCTCTTCATCTTTGTGTCTTGCCGAATTTATAATAGTTGCGGAGATTAAAGAACTTCTCTATTCCGCCTTCTACATCGTAGTTGATATCCATCCGCTCACCGCTAGTAGGGTGGGTAAATGTTAACCTGATAGAACTTAATAGTAAATCGCTTTTTATCTCGTGCTTCCTATACCAAAGCTTGAGTATGTCTTTGCCATATAATCTGTCTCCTAATATAGGAAGCCCAAGACTATACGACATATGCTTCCTTAACTGGTGCTTTCTTCCTGTTCTAGGCTTTAGCTCTATCAAGGTAAGATCATAATCTGAACGGGTAGATAATATTTTATATTCAGTGATACTCTCTCTTCCTGACTCTTCTTCTGTTTTAACTACATCGGCTTTAGATAACTTTTTAGAAATGTCGCCTATTACTACCGCTACATACACTTTGCTGACTTCCTTCTCCTTAAACTGTAGACCCAAATTTTGTGCACTTCGTAGATTCTTCGATACAACCATTAGACCGCTCGTGTCTTTGTCTAATCTATGTACCAATCTTATCTCGTCGCTAGAATAGTAGTCGCACAATAGACCGTCTAACGATACCACCACCTTGCTACCACCTTGACAGGCAACACCGCCTGGTTTGTTTAATACTACAATGTCAGAGTCCTCATATATTATCCACGATCTTATCTTGCCCCTTTCAGACTGGGAAAGGCTCTTCGTCTGTGAAGTCTTCTCTATATTTTGCGATACATAACTAGAGACCGATAACTCGTCTCCCTCATTTAATCTGACATTCGAAGTCGTCTTTTTGCCGTTTAATTTAACTAGCCCTTTTCTTATGCTCTTATACACTAGACTTCTAACTACATCAGGATAGTTTCTCTCCATCCACTTTAATAGAGTCGTTGGAGTGTCTTTCTCGAGTAGTTTGTGTTTTTTATATTCCATTTTTTTACTTGTATTTTAATATCTATTTACCCTATGATAAAAGACTGTAGAGTTTTCTCACTCAATGTAGTATAACTCAATTATATTTTAATTACTAGAGTAATCATATGTTTAGAATCTTCCTTAAAAATTTTATCCTGTTTTTTACTCTGTCAATCATCTCTTATAACATATCTGCGAATGGTGCATTGTCAATAGATATAACTCAAGAATCTTTTAAACCTATCAAAATAGCCCTTATGCCCATAGAAAACGATAATGCCGAAATCGATAAAGATATGAAAGCCATATATAAAACTGTAAAAAGTGATTTGAGACAGGCAGGATACTTTAGACTGATAAATCAAGATGCATTTATAAGAGGAGAAAAGTTCGGTAGACTGCCTCTGTTCGAGGCTTGGAGGCAAATCGATGTAGATGCTATCATTCAGATTAGACTAGACGAAGATGACAAAAATGTAAAAAAACTGACCACATATATATGGGATGTGAAGACCGGACAACAGATAGAAGCACAAGCCATTAAAGCAAAGTCCATATTAAATAGACGGTTCGCACACATAATCGCAGATATAATTCTTACAACACTTACAGACGAAGATGCTTTCTTTGATACCAAAATAGCTTTCATCACAGAATCCGATCATAAAAGACCTTCTAAAAATCTTGCTATAATGGATCAAGATGGACAAAATTTTAGTCAACTAACTGATGTCGGTAAAGATGATCTAGTATTGTCTCCCGCATTTTCACCCAACCCTTCGACTATCGCTTTCTACGGAAAATTTGAAGATACAGAGGAGGTATTTATTTTTGACTATAATACTGGACTATATAATAGTCTGTACTCTTTTAACGGAGATATGACACTAGCTCCGACTTTTTCTAAAGATGGAAGTAAAATTGCTATGTCTAAACAATTCGAAAACGATTTTAATCTCGTCGAGATCAATCTCAAGAATAATCGATTAAAAAGACTTACACACAATAAAAATCTTATCGATATTTCTCCTTCTTATAACCACGATGGATCAAAACTTGTATTCTCTTCGGATAGAAATTCACAGGGACAACAGCTCTATGTGATGGACTTGACTTCGAAGAAGGTAAAGAGGATATCATTCAAAGGTGGAAACTATTCTGCTCCGACTTGGTCTCCAGATGGAAAAACAATAGCCTTCGTAAAGGCAAAGAAAAATGTCTTCTATCTAGGAACAATTAGACCCGACGGAACAAAAGAGAAAATCTTAACTTCAGGGTGGTTTCTAGATAGTCCTTCATGGGCTCCGAATTCTCAAAGGATAGTATACTTTAAAACTAGGTACGACAAAAAAGGTAGATTTGTTTCTAGATTATATAAAATACACTCTTCAGGACAATTTGAAAGACTCGTTAGAACAGTCGATAATGCTTCTAACCCAAATTGGTCGGGACTTCTAGAATAAAAAGTCTAAATAATTGTTGATAAGTATTGACAACCTTTTTCTTTTAATATACTATGTGCTAATATTACTTGTTTCTTAATGAGTTATAATCATTCGTTCCTATAATTTAGGTATATAATCTAGACATAGGGGCGGTTTAATTTTATATGAAAAGGACTGTGCTAATGCCTACTATAAATCAACTTGTGCGAAATCGTAGAAAGAAGACCGTAGTAAAATCTAAATGTCCTGCCCTGCAATCTTGTCCGCAAAAAAGAGGTGTTTGTACTCGTGTCTATACTACTACTCCTAAAAAACCTAACTCCGCCCTTCGTAAGGTCGCTCGTGTTAGACTTTCTAACGGAATAGAAGTTACAGCTTATATCGGTGGTGAAGGGCATAATTTACAAGAACATAGTGTCGTTCTCGTTCGTGGTGGTAGAGTTAAAGATTTACCTGGTGTTCGATATCACATTGTAAGAGGTGTTCTAGATACTTCAGGTGTAGAAGCTCGAAGAAAAAGAAGATCGCTTTATGGAGCTAAAAAACCTAAAGCATCTGTTAAATAATAGGAGATATTTATGGCTAGAAGAAAAAGAGCCGAAGTTAGAAAAATTGTTAAAGATCCTAAATATGGGTCCGAACTTATTTCTAAATTTATGAACAGCCTTATGCTAGACGGGAAAAAGTCCGTGGCAGAAAAGACTCTATATAAAGCCCTCGAAAATATTAAGGGTGTAAAATCAGAGACTATTCCAAACACTTTTGAACAGATTATAGAACTCGCTAAACCTCTTATGGAAGTTAAATCTAGAAGAGTAGGTGGCTCCAATTATCAAGTACCGACTTCCGTTAGACCTGCTAGAGCTCAAGCTCTCTCAATTAGATGGATCATTGATTCCTCTAGAAAACGACCTGAAAAGACTATGGCAGACAGACTTGCTAAAGAATTTTCTGATATTCTTGCAGGACAAGGTAGTACACTCAAGAAAAAATCTGATGTGCAAAAAATGGCAGATGCCAATAAAGTCTATTCTCAATATAACTGGTAATAATAATGAATAATGAAAAAAACACTCCTTTAAGTAAATATAGAAATATCGGTATTATGGCACATGTTGATGCTGGGAAAACTACCCTTACCGAAAGGATTCTATATTATACTGGGAAGTCTTATAAGATCGGCGAAGTTCACGATGGTGCCGCGACTATGGACTGGATGGAACAAGAGCAAGAAAGAGGTATTACTATTACTTCTGCTGCGACTACCTGTTTTTGGAATGATCATAGGATAAATATAATCGATACTCCTGGGCACGTTGACTTTACTATTGAAGTAGGAAGATCTTTACGAGTTCTGGACGGAGCAGTCGCAACTTTTTGTGCTGTAGCCGGAGTAGAACCTCAATCTGAAACTGTTTGGAGACAAGCTACTAGATATAAAGTGCCTAGAATATGTTTTATAAATAAAATGGATAGAACAGGTGCGGATTTTTTTAGAGCCGTGGAAACTATAAAAGATAGACTAAAAGCAGATCCTGTAGTAGTAACATTGCCGATCGGTAAAGAAGCAGAGTTCGTTGGAGTAATAGACCTCGTGCAAAATAAAGCTATCGTTTGGAACGGAGAAGAACTCGGTGCATCTTTTGAAGTAAAAGATATCCCCGAAGATATGAAAGAGATTGCTTCTAAATATAGAACTATACTGGTCGAAAGAGCTGTAGAAGTTGACGATAATATCATGGAGGCCTTTTTAGAGGGAACAGAACCTTCTTTAGATCAACTGAAAGTTTGCTTGAGAAAAGCTACCATCGAACAAGCCTTCGTACCTGTATATTGTGGAAGTGCATTTAAAAATAAAGGGGTTCAAGTACTTCTTGATGCCGTTGTAGATTATTTTCCGTCGCCTTTAGACCTCGCAGATGTAGAAGGGGTTGAAGTCGATAGCGATGCTGTCATTACTAGAAAGCATAACATAGAGGAATCTTTTTCCGGGTTGGCTTTTAAAATTATGAACGATGTTTATGTCGGAAATCTCACATTTTTAAGAGTATACTCTGGAACTATCTCTACAGGAAATACCGTTCTCAATTCTTCTAAAGGTAAGAAAGAAAGAATCGGTAGAATGTTGCTTATGCATGCAAATAATAGAGAAGAAATAAAGGTCGCATCTGCCGGGGATATCGTCGCCGTCGTAGGTCTCAAAGATACATACACAGGAGATACCCTTTGTGATATGGCTAAACCTATAATTTTAGAAAAAATTGATCTACCTGATCCAGTTATCGGTATCGCAATCGAACCTAAAACTAAAGAAGATATTGAAAAGATGGCTGCGGGCCTGCATCGATTGGCATTAGAAGATCCTTCCTTTAAAGTTGAAGTAGATAAAGAATCTGGACAGACTATTATCTCTGGAATGGGTGAGTTGCATTTAGAAATTCTCGTTGATAGGCTCAGAAGAGAGTTTAAAGTAGATGCCATAATAGGAAATCCTCAAGTTGCATATCGAGAGACTATCTCTAAAAAGGTTAAACTTAATCATATACATAAAAAACAATCTGGTGGTTCTGGACAATTTGCGAAAATTGAAGTGGAGATTGAACCTCTAAAACCTGGTTCAGGATACGAGTTTGAAAGTAAAGTCGTAGGTGGTAGAATTCCTAAAGAATATATTCCTGGTGTAAAGAAAGGATTTGAGGCAGCTATTCAAACAGGAGCTCTTGTTGGATTTCCTGTAACTGACCTTAAAATTACCCTCCTAGATGGAAGCTTCCATCCAGTAGACTCATCAGTACTAGCATTTGAGTTAGCTGCAAAAACTCTATTTAGAGAACAGGCGAAATCTGCAAAATTAAAATTACTAGAGCCTGTTATGAAAATTGAAATTATAGCTCCCGATGAATATGTCGGTGATGTTATTGGAGATCTGAACTCTAGAAGAGGACAGATCGAGGGTATGGAAGATATCAACGGCGCACAACATGTAAATGCTACAGTGCCACTTTCTTCTATGTTTGGATATGTAAAACCTCTGAGATCTATGTCTCAAGGGCGAGCTACATTTTCTATGGAATTCTCTCACTATGCTGAGGTGCCTCAAAATGTCCTAGAAGACATCTTGAAGTCCTCTTCTTAAACCGTCATAAATATAAAAAGGAGTTTTATATGGCTATTGGAACATTCGAAAGAAACAAAGAACATGTTAATGTTGGAACTATCGGTCACGTTGATCACGGTAAAACTTCACTAACGGCAGCACTATGTGCAGTAGCCGGAGTAGGTGATTTTAAAACTTACGGTATGGAATCTATCGATAAAGCACCCGAAGAAAAGAAACGAGGTATTACTATTACTACTGCTCATGTGGAATATGAAACCGAAAAAAGACACTATGCTCATGTAGATTGTCCTGGACATGCTGATTATGTAAAAAATATGATTACTGGAGCGGCCCAAATGGACGGTGCTATTCTTGTAGTCGGTGCATCTGATGGAGCTATGCCTCAAACTAAAGAACATATACTGCTTGCAAGACAAGTTGGTGTGCCTTCTATCGTTGTGTTTCTTAACAAGTGTGATCTTGTAGATGACGACGAAATGTTAGAACTCGTAGAAGAAGAAATTCGAGAACTTTTAACTAAATATGAATTTCCAGGAGCGGATACTCCTATGATTAGAGGTGCCGCTACTATGGCTATCTCAGGATCTACAGAAGACTACGGTATACCTTCTATCAAAAAATTGTTGGATGCTGTCGATTCTTTTATCCCTACTCCAGTTCGTGAACTTGACAAACCGTTTTTAATGTCTATCGAAGATGTCTTTTCTATAACTGGACGAGGAACTGTTGTTACAGGAAGAATCGAACAAGGTATAGTCAAAGTCGGTGAAGAAGTAGAAATCGTCGGACTTAAGGATACTAAAAAAAGTGTCGTAACAGGTGTCGAAATGTTTAAAAAATCTCTAGACGAAGGTAGAGCCGGAGATAACGCTGGACTACTTTTACGAGGTATCGATAAAAATGCAGTCGAAAGAGGACAAGTTTTAGCTAAACCTGGAACTATAACTCCGCATATGGAATTCGAAACAGAATGCTATATTCTTAATAAAGAAGAGGGCGGAAGACACACTCCTTTCTTCGCAAACTATAGACCGCAATTTTACTTTAGAACTACAGATGTGACTGGAAGTGTCGAACTTGCAGATGGAGTTAAGATGGTTACTCCTGGGGATAATGTGAAAATGACTGTTAAGTTAATTTCTCCTATCGCTATGGAAGAAGGTTTAAGATTCGCTATTCGTGAAGGCGGTAGAACCGTCGGAGCCGGTATCGTTTCTAAAATTTTAAAGTAAATGAAATCGTAGAGAAGATAACTAATCTTCTCTACTCTCTAAAGAGGATTGTATGTACAACGATAAAATTAAAATTAAACTGAAAGCATTTGACCATACTTTGCTAGACATTGCGGTGCAAGAAATTATCGCAGTAGCTAAAAGAACTAGTGCAGATGTTAAAGGGCCTATTCCTCTTCCTAGAAAAATCGAAAAGTTTACAGTTAATTCTGCTCCGCATGCTTATGGCTATGCTAAAGAACAATTTGAAATTAGAACTCATACTAGACTTTTGGAAATTACAAATGCTACTCCACAGACTATCGAGGGACTTAGTAAACTAAATCTTCCCGCCGGTATCGACGTGAACTTAAAACTATAAAAGGATAAACTATGCAACGAGTAGGTTTAATTGCTATCAAAAAAGGAATGATCGCTGGTTTTAATAACGAGGGACAACGATTTCCTATTACAGTACTTCAATGTGATCAATGTTCTGTCGTTAATCTCAAGACCGATGAAAAAGATGGATATAATGCTGTCGTATTAGGATTCGGTAAAAGAAAAGATAAAAATGCTAAAAGACCTCAACTTAAAGCGAACGAAAAAAATGGAATCGATTTCGTAGCTAAAAAGTCTAAAGAATTTAAAGTAGACAAAGATCAGATGTTGGCAATTAAGACTTCTGTCACTGTAGAAAATTTCGTGAAAGAACAATTTGTAGATGTTACAGGAATTTCTAAAGGAAAAGGTTTCGCTGGAGTTATGAAAAGACACGGTTATGCCGGACTAGAAGCTACACATGGTGTGCAAAAATCTCATAGAGCTCAAGGTTCTACTGGAATGGGAACAAAACCTGGAAGAGTTTTTCCTGGAAGACCTATGCCTGGACAAATGGGAAACGAACAATCTACTACTTTAAACCTTAAAGTTATCGCTATAGATCCAGAAGAAAATTTAATATTTGTCAAGGGTGCCGTCCCCGGTTCTAGAGGGCGATTAGTCTCCGTTAGAGATGCCGTCATGAAAGGTAAATATAATAGCCCGCTTATAAAAAAACTTCTAGCAGATAATGTCGCCAAGTTAGATGCCGATAAAGAGGGAACCAAAATGTCAGAAGAAAATGTTAAAGTCGATACTCAAAAAGAAGAAGTTAAGGCTGAAAAAAATAAAACTGAAGAAGTCAAAATAGACAATAGTACTGATAATAAAAAAGTAGACGACAACATCGAAGATAAAAAAGCAATCGTCAAAAATGTAGAGGGTAAAAAAGATGAATAAAAGTATAATAAAAAATTCTACAGATAAAACCACAGCCGTGGTTGATACAAAAAAAGTAGTTAAAAAGTTGGACAAAAAAATGAAGAAAAATGATAGTTTAATCGACATTGAAATGCCTAAATCTATTAAAGTGGATGTAGTAGATTTTAATAATAAAAAGTTAAAAGATCTGACTCTCGATCCTAGTATATTTCTAGTAGAACCTAGAAAAGATATTATGCACAGAGTTATAACTTGGCAACGATCCAGAACACAAGCAGGAACACATTCGACTAAACAAATTTCAGAAGTCTCCGGTGGAGGAAGAAAACCTTTCAAACAAAAGGGAACAGGTCGAGCAAGACAAGGATCCTCTAGATCCTCAATCCAGAGAGGAGGTATGATAACTTTTGGTCCGACTCCTAGATCTCATGCTACGAAACTTAATAAGAAAATTAGAAGTCTCGGTTTAAAAATGGGGTTGTCTCAACATACTGTTAACAAAAATATAGTAGTAATAGATAAATTTCCTACAATAGAAAAGACCAATGAATTTGATAAAAAATTTGCCGTCTTTAACAAAAAATCGGTGCTATTCGTAGATGTAGACAAGAATGAAAAATTTGCTCGAGTCATTGCTAATTTGCCTAATCTGAATATAATTCCTGTATGCGGATTAAATTTATATGACCTGCTCAAACATAAAAATATTTTCTTTACAGAAAATTCTATAAATGCCATAATTAAAAGATTAGGAGACTAAAATGATTAGTTTAGATTATTTCGATATACTCAAAAAGCCTCTTGTAACAGAAAAGACTATGCTTAATGCCCAACATAATACTGTAGTTTTTGTCGTACATAAAGATGCTACTAAAAAGTTAGTCGCGGAGGCAATTTCTAAAATTTACGGAGTCAAAGTTAAGAAGATAAATATATTAACTTCTCCTCATAAACCTAAACAGAAAAAAGGAAAAACAAAACCATATAAAAAAGCCTATGTAGTTCTAAACAAAGGTGAAAGTTTAGATAATATCATAACTACAGCATAAAGAGGAAATATAATGCTAAAAATTCAAAAACCAACTTCCGCAGGATTACGACATTTAGTTCAAGTCTCTAGAGACGAACTGCATAAAGGTAAACCAGAAAAAACTTTACTCCGTCCTAACCATTCTAAAGCCGGTAGAAATAATCATGGTAGAATTACCGTCAGACATCAAGGTGGTGGACACAAAAGAAAATATCGTGTAATAGATTTTAAAAGAAATATCCTAGACATCGTTGCAACAGTTTTGAGAATAGAATATGATCCTTGTAGAACCGCTTTTATAGCTCTGGTAGAATATAATAACGAGGATAAAGAAAAGAGATACATTATTGCAACCGACAAAATGAAGTCGGGAGACAATATTATAGCCTCCAAAAGTGTAGTTGACGTTATTTCTGGTAATGCTATGCCCGTAGGACAAATTCCTGTGGGAACAATTATCCACAATATAGAACTTACCGTGGGTAAGGGAGCTATCTTATGTAGATCTGCTGGAACATCTGCTACTTTAATTGGAAAGGAAGGGCGATATGTTTTAATCACACTCGCATCTGGTGAAGTTCGAAAAGTATTCAAGGACTGTATGGCAACCGTCGGAGTGGTTTCTAACATAGATCAACGGAATGTAAAATATGGAAAAGCAGGACGAAGACGATGGCTCGGTCAAAGACCTGGAACTCGTGGAACAGCTATGAACCCTGTCGATCACCCTTTAGGTGGTGGAAACGGTAAAGGTGGAAAATTAGCTTTGACTCCTTGGGGAAAACCTTCTAGAGGATTTAGAACTAGAAAATGTAAACGAACACAGAAATTTATCGTGAGATCTAGACATCTCGCTAAGAAAAAATAAGGAGTTAATAATGACAAGATCAATTTGGAAAGGTCCTTTTGTTAAAAAGTCTACTTTAGATAAAACTAAAAAGGCCAATGAAACTAATAGCCATAAACCTATAAAAATTTGGACTAGATCTTCTACTATTTTACCTAGTATGGTCGGGTTGACTTTTTCTGTACATAATGGTAAAGATCATATTCCTGTCTTTATTTCAGATCATATGATAGGACATAAATTTGGCGAATTTGCATTAACCAGAACCTTTAGGGCCCACGCAGGTGCTAAAGTCGTAAAAAAATAAGGGTCGTATATGAGTGTTGCTTTTGCAAAAAATAAAAATCTGCATATTTCTACACAGAAATTAGAGTTGATTCTTGAACTTATAAGGAAAAGACCTGCGAAACAGGCTTTGGAAATATTAGCCCTATCTCACAAAAGAGCGGCCTTCGATGTTATGAAAACTTTAAAATCTGCCATAAATAACGCAGAAAAAAAGTCTCTGGTAATTGACGATATGATTATAATCGAAGCCTATGCGGGTTCTAGTATGAAGTTGAAAAGGAGAAAAACTCATAAAGCGGTAAAAATGAAACGGATGGCTCCTAGAAGAAAAATGTACTCGAACTATGTAATCAAAATTGATAATAAAAATAATTTAAAACTAAATGTAAAAAAAGATAAGAAGATAAAAGATAATAAAGTAAAATTAAAAACGGCAGACATAAAACCTGCTACAATTTCGAAGGAAGAGGTATAAACTATGGGACAAAAAGTACACCCAGTCATTTTTAGAATAAATAAGTCTAACACTAAAAGGCACAGTTCTACTTGGATCGCCTGGAAAGACGACTATGCCAAATTTGTGAAAGAAGATTTTGATATTCGTAAATTTATCTCTATCAAATTGAAAAAATCTTTTGTCGCTAATGTAGAAATCGATAGAGTAGTAAATAAAATTATCGTAAATATTCATACTTCTAGACCTGGAGCTATAATCGGTAAAGGCGGTGAAGAGATCGATAAACTTAAAAAAGAAATCGCTAAATTAGTTTCCGCAGACGAAGTGGCTATAACAATTACAGAAATTAGAAAAGCCGATCTTGATGCTTCTCTAGTAGCTCAATCTATAGCACAAAAATTAGAAAATAGAGGTAGCTTCAAATCTGCTATGAAAAGATCTATCCAAAATGTCATGAGAATGGGAGCCAAAGGTGTCAAAATTATGATAAGCGGTAGGTTGAACGGCGCAGAAATCGCTAGAAGCGAATGGGCTAAAGAAGGGAGAATTCCTTTGCAGACTCTTAGAGCCGATATAGATTATTCTGTCGCAGAAGCGGCGACTACATACGGTGTACTCGGTATCAAAGTTTGGATCTATAAAGGAGATATCTTTAAAGAACAAAAAGAAGATGCTAAACCTATACCTAGAAATAAAGAGGAGCTTTAATTATGTTTATGCCAGCTAAAACAAAATTTAGAAGAGCTAGAAAGGGAAGAATTCACGGAATGGCGAAGGGTAATGTAAATATCGCTTTCGGTTCTTTTGGATTACAAGCTCTACAACCGGAACGGATTTCAGGTAGACAAATTGAGTCTGCTAGAAGAGCGATGACTAGACACATCAAAAGACAAGGAAAAGTTTGGATAAGAATATTTCCTCATACTCCTGTTTCTAAAAGAGCACTCGGTGTTCGAATGGGTGGTGGAAAAGGTCCAGTCGATAGATGGGTAGCGAAAGTTAAACCTGGGTGTATAATGTTTGAAATCGATGGAGTGCCAGAAAAATTGGCAAGGGAAGCTCTCGAACTTGCAGCATATAAACTTCCTATTAGAACTAAATTTGTCAAACGATTGTTGAACGAATAATAAAGGTAACTTATGATAGATAAAATTGATAGAAAAAAAATTAAAACAGAATCTTTAGATGTTTTGAGAACTAAACTCAAAGTGCTGAAAAAAGAACTTATGGAGGCTAGACATAAAAATGCTATCCAAAAGTTAGAGAAAACTCATGTTGTCAGAATCTGTAGAAGAAATATCGCTAGAATAAATACTGCCATCACGATGGCCGTCAAAAAATTAAATAAAGGAAAATAATATGCCTAAAAGAAAACTTACTGGAACTATTTTTAAACATAATAATGATAAAACTGCCTGTGTCAAAGTTCAACGGCTATATAAAACTCCTCTCTATAAAAAGGTTGTTAAGTTTAATAAAAAATTTCATGCACATGACGAAAAAAATCAATTTAAAGTGGGAGACTCCGTCATAATTCAAGAATGTAGACCTATCTCTAAATTGAAAAAATGGGTCGTATTAGGACTCCAAAAAGATCTCAATAAAAAGGCAAAAAAATGATTCAACGAGAAACTTGTTGTGATGTCACCGACAATTCCGGTGCTACTATAGCCAAATGCTTCGGTATTTTGCGAGGATCTAGACATAAATCTGCACAGATAGGGGACATTATTACCGTCGCCATTCAAAAAGCTACTCCGACTGGTAAAGTCAAAAAAGGTTCAGTGCAAAAGGCTGTTATTGTTCGTCAAAAATATAACTATCAGAGAAAAGATGGGACTTTCATCAAGTTTCAATCTAATGCTGTAGTTTTAATCGACCTAGAAACTAAAGAACCTATAGGCACTCGTGTCTTTGGACCTGTCGCAAGAGAGTTGAAGGCTAAAGGTTTTAAAAAGATCGTTTCGCTAGCTCAAGAAGTACTCTAAAAGGAAAAAATATGAAAATTAAAACTAACGATAATGTTGTCGTAATCGCTGGAAAGTTTAAAGGTATGAAAGGACTTATCGTAAAGTCATCTCCTAAAACTTTTAAAGTTTGGGTCGCAGGTATCAATGAACGAATTAAACATCAAAAAGCTACTAACCAAAATCCTGGACAGAAAATTACTAAACATATGCCACTCGCAGTTTGTAAAGTCGCCTTGATCGATCCTAAAACTTCTAAACCTACTAGAGTCGGTTATAGATTTGTTGACGGAAAAAAAGTGCGGTTCTCTAAAAATTCTAACACAGACATCTTATAGGAAATATTTATGATTACTTTAAAATTAAAAGAACTTAATAAAGAAATTCGACCGATAGTAAAAGAACTACTCGAGATAAAAAACGATCATGCTATTCCTAGATTATTGAAAATTTCTATAAATATGGGGGTAGGGGCTAGTGCAGTCAAAGACAAAAAACAAGCAGATCTAGCTAAAGAAGAACTTCGTAACATCGCCGGTCAAGAACCTGTAATCTGTTATAGTACTAAATCTATTTCAAATTTTGGACTGCGAGAAGGTATGCCTATAGGAGTCAAAGTAACTTTAAGGGGAGATAAAATGTGGCAATTTTTGGAACGGCTCATTTATATAGCTCTTCCTCAAATTAACGATTTTAGAGGTTTTAATAAAAAACAATTTGACGGGCACGGGAACTTTACCTTCGGACTCAAAGAACAGACTATGTTTAACGAAGTAAATTTTAACACGAACTCTCAACTTAGGGGTATGGATATTACTATTTGTACTTCTGCAACTAACGATAAAGCAGGTGAAGTTTTTCTAACTAAACTAAACTTGCCGTTCATCTCTTAACTATAGGATTTTATATGACTAGAAAAGCACTCGTGCAAAAAGAATTAAATAGAGAAAAATTAGTAAAAAAATATGCTGAAAAAAGAAAAGAACTGAAGGCAAAAATGTCTAGAAAATCTTCTCCTGAAGAGAGGGTAGAGGCAATGTTAGCCTTTACTGAACTTCCTAGAAATTCAGCTAAAATTCGTTTGCATAACAGATGCGCTATTACAGGACGACCTAAAGGGTACATAGGTAAATTTGGACTCTCAAGAATTAAGTTTAGAAAACTTGCATCGCTAGGACAACTTCCTGGTGTCAAGAAATCTAGCTGGTAATCAAGAGGTTTATTCATGGATAAAATTGCTGATCTTTTAACTCAAATTCGTAATGCTCAACTGGTTTTTAAAGAGGACTTAAATGTGCCTGCTTCTAAATTTAGAATAAGCATTTTAGATGTACTACTTCAAAACGGTTTCATCTCAGGATTTAAAAAAGTTCTAATTGATAATAAAAATTATTTGAACATCACTTTGAAATATGTCAAAAATAAAGGTGTTATTCAAAAAATAGAAAAAATTTCTAAACCTGGATTAAGAGTATACGCCAAATCGGATAGTATACCTAGATTCAGAAATGGAATAGGCCTCGTGCTCGTCTCTACCTCTAAAGGTATTATGACAGATTCGCAAGCCAGAAAATTAAATTTGGGCGGTGAAGTAATTTGCCAAGTCTGCTAGGAGGATAATATGTCTAGAACCGGAAGTATAATTTTAACTGTGCCTGAAGGTGTAACCGTAACTGTTTACCCCCAAGAAATAATCGCAGTCGGAAAATTAGGAGAAGATAAAATTTCTCTCGCTACGAAGTTTATGTCTGAAATTGATGTCAAATTAGAAGATGGCAAAATTTCTACATCTATAAAAAGTGAACAGAATAAATCTAAAAAAGAATATAAAGCCGTCTGTGGAACTATAAATAGACTTATCAATAATCTATTAGAAGGAGTTTCTACAGGATTTAATAAAGAAATTTATATGGTCGGTGTAGGATATAAAGCTGAAATAAAGGACGATCAACTGGTTTTAACCGCTGGATTTTCACACCTAGTTTATCTAGATATTCCTAACGACATCAAGGTAGAAGTTAATAAAAATAAGACGGAATTTAATATTTCCGGTATAAATAAACAGGCTGTAGGTGATTTTGCAGATAAAGTTGTGAAAACTAGAAAACCTGATCCTTATGGTGGAAAGGGGGTGCACTATAAAGGTAAGCCTGTCCGTCGTAAAGAAACTAAGAAAAAATAGGAGACAATAATGACTGTCAAAAAAATTAAGGCCTTCCGTCGAAGACAAAATAGAGTAAGAAAAAATTCTCGTAGAATTAACTATGGAAAATTGAGACTCTCTGTTTATAGATCTAATAAACATATTTCTGCACAGATAGTAGACGATATTAAACAAGAGACTCTATTTTCTGCCTCTACTTATGAGAAAGATTTTGGAGATAAAAAAACTTGGAATGAAGAAGCAGCAGTATGGGTCGGACAGACTATCGCTAAAAGGGCTTTAGACTCTAAAATAAAAGATGTCTATTTTGATCGTGGTGGTTTTGTCTACTTCGGAAAAGTAAAAGCTCTTGCAGATAGCGCCCGTAAAGCCGGTCTGAATTTTTAATATAAGGATTGATATATGAATAACGATAGAAGAAATAATAATAATGTGAATAATAGTCTCGAAGATCATGTCGTAGGTATTAAGAGAGTTTCTAAAACCGTAACAGGTGGACGAAGAGCTTCTTTTGCGGCACTCGTTATAGTCGGCGATAGAGCTGGACACGTTGGATACGGGACAGGAAAAGCTCTAGATGTTTCACAATCTGTAGAAAAAGCTAAAAGAAATGCACTAGACAATATGATCACTGTGCCGTTAAAAGACGATAGAACTTTTTATCATGATATAACTATGAAAGTAGGGGCTGGAAAAGTACTCTTAAAACCGGCTCAACCTGGTAAGGGTATCATCGCCGGTGGAGCCATGCGATATATTCTAGATTTGCTTGGTGTGCAGGATGTCGTTGCTAAATCTATCGGATCTTCAAATCCGAATTCTATGGTAAGGGCAACTTTTAAAGCTCTAGAGGCTATGCAATCTCCTAGACAAGTAAATGCCATTAGAAAAGCACCCGTAAAAAATAAGGAATCATAATTATGAATACTATTACTGTAAAACAAATTAAATCTAACATAGGTAGAACTAAAAAACAGATCGCCTGCCTCAAAGGGATAGGTCTGAACGGCAAAATCGGTAAGACTAAAACTCTAGTCGATTCTCCAGAAGTTCAAGGGATGATTAGAAAAGTTAACCATCTAATAGAAATCGTAGAATCTAAATAAGGAACAGAATATGCTAAATAATTTATCTGACAATAAAAACGCTAGACAAAAATCTAAACTGCTCGGTAGAGGTGTCTCTTCGGGAAAAGGAAGAACTTCCGGTAGAGGACACAAAGGTCAAAAAGCTAGATCTGGTGGGTTCAAAGGTAAAAAGGGTTTCGAAGGTGGACAACTGCCGATCTATATTAGACTGCCTAAAGTCGGTTTCAAAAATGCTATGTTTAAAGATAAAGTTCATACTATCACTCTAGAAAAATTACAGGAATTTGTAGACTCTAAAAAGTTGGATGCAAATAAGACTATAGATTATAACTCTTTCTTAAAAGCGAAAATCGTTAAACCGTCTGTTCATAAAATTAAAATTCTAAATAGAGGAGAACTTAATGTTCCTCTGAAGTTAGAAGGAATTTATGCCTCTAAATCTGTCATTAAAATTATTACCGATCTAAAGGGTTCTATTTCTATCCCGGAAAATAAAAAGTCTAAGTCTAAATTTGAAAAGCAAAATAAAGAAAAGATTAGTAGAAGAGAAAAGGCTAAAGCTATATTAAACGAAAAAGATAAAAGTAAATAAAATTATGATACTAGGTAGAAAATTTTTAGAAGGGTACGACGATTTGAAGAAGAAACTTCTCTTCATTCTCGGTGCTATAATTATTTATAGATTCGGATCCTTTATCCCTTTACCTGGTGTAAATGTAGCGGCGGTATCAGGTTTTCTAGATTCTACCGGGGGAATTACAGATTTTCTAAATATGTTTACAGGTGGATCGCTCGGAAGAATGACTATTTTTACTCTCAATATTTTTCCGTATATTACTAGTAGTATTATCATCAGTTTGTTAGTAGTGATTTCTCCTAAATTAAAAGCCTTGAGAAAAGACGGTGAAGCAGGAAGGATTAAAATAAATCAATATACAAGATACTTGACGGTGCTTGTTTGTACTATTCAAGCTTTCGGAGTAGCCGTAGGACTAGAAAATTTGTCAGGAGAATTTGGAACTGCAGTAGTAAATGCTGGCCCCGTTTTTAGAATGACTACCGTTATCACTTTGCTAGGTGGATCTATTCTTATAATGTGGATCGCAGAACAAATGACTCAAAAAGGACTTGGGCAAGGTGCTTCAATGATACTTACTGTCGGTATTATTTCTATGTTTCCATCGACTTTGTTTAAAATAATTTCACTGTTGCAATCAGGACAGATGTCTCTTTTTACGATTATTGCTCTGGCTTTAATCGCTATAGCCATGATAGCTTTCGTAGTGTTTATCGAGACTTCTCAAAGACGGATTCCTATATATTATCCTCGACATCTTAATGCTCAAACTGCACCTCAACAAAATAAGAGTTCATATCTCCCACTAAAAGTCAATATGAGTGGAGTTATGGGACCCGTGTTTGCTAGTTCTATTATGATGGCCCCTGTAGCTTTTTTGCAGATGTTCCCATCAGAAAGTAGTAGTTTTAGATTTTTTAAAGAACTGCTAGCATATGCTTCTCCGACATATATACTTTTATTCGCCTTCTTTATCACAGTTTTCGCTTTTTTATACACGAGTGTTATCTCTAATAGTAAAGATATGTCAGAACAATTAGCTCAATCTGGAGCATATATTCCTGGAGTAAGACCGGGGATAAACACTGAAGGATTTTTAAAGTTAACCTCTAATAAATTGACCGTAATAGGTAGTCTATATTTAGTTTTACTCTGTATCTCGCCTATTATACTTTCACAAAAAGAAGGATTTGCTTTCGTGCTAGGAGGAACTACCGTTCTTATTCTGGCTAATGTAATTCTTGACTTCGTAACACAATTGCAAACATACTTGCAGGCATACTCCTACAAAAATGTTTTCAAACAAACTCAGAAGAAAAAGAGATTCGTTCAAAGAATCTGATTTCTTTTGTCATCATTTGATTGACTTTTGTAAAAATTTTTTTACTATAGGTTATCATTTTAATTAAAAGGAGATAATATGGTTCGTATTGCTGGTAATAATTTACCTGATAATAAACCTATAGCTTACGGCTTGACCTATATTTTTGGTGTAGGATTAACTACCTCCAACAAAATTTGTAAAGAACTAAATCTAGAAACTTCTAGTAGAATGAAGGATCTTTCTCAAGTGCAGATAGAACAAATTACTAGATATATAGAAGAGAATAAGATTATAATCGAAGGAGATTTAAGACGGAAAGTTTCTATGGATATTAAAGCCCTTCAAGATATTGGATGCTATCGTGGTATTCGACATACTAGAAGACTTCCCGTTAGAGGACAAAATACTAGAACCAACGCTAGAACCCGTAAAGGAAAAAGTTCTGCAGTGGCCGGAGCTAGTAAAAAAGGTAAATAATTTTAAAGGATATTATCTATGATAGACAATAAAAAGAAGAAAAAAAATCTGCGGAAAGTTTCCGTAGGTATAGCTCATGTAACTACAACTTTTAATAATACTAAAGTTACCGTTACTGATCTAGCTGGAAATGTAATTTGTGCTTCTTCTTCAGGAACCGCAGGTTTCAAAAATTCTAAAAAGTCTACATCTTTTGCAGGTGGACTTGCTGGAGAACAATGTGGAAAAAAAGCCGTCGAATTAGGACTGACACATATTGATGTAAAAGTTAAAGGTCCAGGTATGGGTAGAGATAATGCTATAAAATCTCTCGCAGCATCGGGACTCATCGTCGGGACTATGGTCGATACTTCTGCTATACCTCATAACGGGTGTAAACCTAAGAAAAAAAGAAGAGTATAATCTTACTATTCTATTAAACCATAAAGGAAATAATATGCTTCAAGAAAACTGGAAAGCCCTCCAAAAACCGGAAGAAACTATCGTTAATAAAAACGACTTCGTAGAGAATACTTCTACGGTAATTCTGAGACCTCTAGAAAAGGGGATGGGACAGACTTTAGGAGTAGCTTTAAGAAGAATTTTGCTATCTTCTCTTCAAGGAACCGCTATTCGTGGTATCTGTATAGAAGGAGTCGAACACGAATTTTCAGTGCTAAATGGACTGAAAGAAGATGTCGTGAACCTCATCTTAAATCTTAAAGAAGTAATCTTTCAAGCTAAAGAAGTTGGAGATTATAAACTCTCTCTAGATATCAAAGGACCGAAAGTCATAACTTCTAACGATATCGTAGAAAGTAATGAAGTTTCTGTCGTCAATAAAGAAGTCGTTTTATGCTCCATAGAAAAAGATGCATCTATTAAAATGGATATATTTATTACAACCGGAAAAGGTTATAAATCTTACGACGAAAATAGGAGAGACAATGATCCTGTAGGATTTATGCCTGTAGATTCTATGTTCAGTCCTATCAAAAATGTAGAGTTAAATGTAAATACAGCCAGAGTAGGAGAACAGACTGATCTAGACGAACTAGAACTGACTGTGGCAACTAACGGTTCTATAACTCCGGAAGAGGCAATAGCTTTGTCCGCTAGAATTCTTGTAGAACAATTTTCTGCTTTAGTTAACTTCGATGATCCTATAGAGGAAATCGTAGAAGAAGAAGAAACACCGTCTTTGCCTTTTGATCCTATGTTATTGAAAAAAGTAGAAGATTTAGAACTTTCTGTTAGAGCTAACAATTGCCTCAAAAATGATAATATCGTTTATATAGGTGAACTGATTCAGAGGACTGAAGCTAGTATGCTAAAGACCCCTAATTTTGGTAGAAAATCTCTTTGCGAAATTAAGTCGCATCTAGAAGGACTCGGTTTTGGACTCGGTATCGATGTACCAGAATTCCCGAAATCTATTGAAGGTATCGAAGAACTAATTGCATCTATTAAAAATAGTTCTAAAAAATAATATAAATTAAAAAGGATTTTCCATGAGACACGGTATGAAAAGACGACATTTAAGTAGACCCTCCAAACAGCGAAGAGCTTTAATGTCTTCCCTAATGGGAAGTCTGTTTATTCACGAACAGATAAAGACAACTTTGCCCAAAGCTAAAGAGATAAATAGAGAAGCACAAAAAATGATTACTGTTGCAAAGAAAAATTCTCTAGATGCTCGGCGAAGACTTATCGCTATATTGCACGATAAAAAAGTTGTAACTAAACTTATGGATGTTATCGCACCTAGATATAAAGATAGAAAGGGAGGATATTCTAGAGTCATAAAAGCAGGATATCGACTCGGAGATCACGCACCAATAGCTTTCGTAGAACTCGTAGAAAGAGATATAGAGGCTAAAGGTAAATTAGATAAAGAACTTCATGCAAAAAAATTAGAAGATAAAAAGCAATTAGATGCAGAACAAAATAAACAAATGGAAAAAATAAAAGAGACAGAAGATAAAAAGTATCCGAAGGCAAAAAAATCTATAGATAAAATTTCGTCATAATAACAGATTTTTAAGAGAGAGTAGCGAAGGTCTAAAGTCCTTTACTTCTCTCTTTTTTTATTGACCTATCTCATAATCGTATCGATCTTAAAAAGACTAGTAATTATTTTAGGCTATCTTCCATTAAACGAGTGATTTTTAGATTTTTGAATGATATATTTATTATAAATAGTTATGAAGATATAAAATCAATCAAGATTTGATGGCTGTGGGTAATGCCATAGAACGGTCGCATAAAAACATATTAGAAGTTGCTAATCTAATGTTATCTGAACCACATTTTTCCTATCTTTTATTTCTATAATTAGCAATTTCTTTAATTACTTTGTGTCTAACTTTGAAGAGCTAGGTATCAAAAAACTAATAACTGTTTGTTATCAAAAACAAGTAAGTGATTTACTTGATACTAAAAAAGTTGGAAAAGGTTTTTATTTTGAATACACAGAAAATTCTTAATAATCGGTAATATTAATGCTATTACATATAAAGAAACTTTTAAACTAATTGAAGAAAATAAAGCATGGTTGGGTATAAACCTTGGTAGGGGTATTTCTGGTTTCATTGTCCCAAAACATTATGAACTTTATGGCATAGAGTGTAAAATTGATAACTTGGGAAATAAAATAATTTCTCCAAACAATTGATAGTCTATAAAATGATTTATCGTGAAAAGACTAATGTTATGGATTCAATCTTTTTCTTACATATATTTTTTAAGCATCTTGAAGGGGACTTCCCATTTAGATATTTTAGGTTATAATCTATATTATGAGAAAGGTGTAATATGTATTTGAATGAAGTTGTAGATCAATTTCTGTCATATATGAAAAATGTGAGGAGGTTAGCAGATAATTCTGTTTTGGCTTATAAACGGGATTTGAAGCAATTTGAAGAATTTTTAAAAAAATACTATAGCCGTGATGAAATAGATATTAAAAGTATGACGAAAGTTTCTATTATGGATTTTAGAGCTTTTCTGTCTTATAAAAAATTAGACAATATTACTGCTACTTCTATTGCTAGGAAGGTCTCTGCTATTAGGGCTTTCTTTAAATATATGCTTATCTATCACAATATTAAAAATTCTGCTGTTTTAATCTTGAAGACTCCTAGAATTCCACAACATCTTTCTAAAGCCCTTGACTCTGAGACTTGTTTCTCGTTGATAGAAAATATAAAAAACCTCTACAACTTGGAGTGGCTCGTCAAAAGGGATCAAGCTTTGTTTATACTATTATATGGGGCAGGGTTGAGAATTTCGGAGGCGGTAGGTCTTAATTGTATAGATCTAATCGATGCTCAAAGGAATAGACAGATCTCTATAATAGGTAAAGGTAATAAAGAACGACTCGTGCCGTTGATAGATACAGTAATCGTAGCTCTAGAACAATGTGTCGCAGTATCGCCTTTTTCTACACAATATAGCGATCCGATTTTTAGATCTTCTCGTGGATTAAGAATATCGCCTAGAACTTTTCAGATGGCCCTGAAAAAGTTGCAAGTCGTCGCCGATATCAGTCAAAATATATCTCCGCACTCGCTACGACATTCTTTCGCAACACAACTTTTAGAAAACGATGTAGATATTAGATATCTACAAGAACTACTCGGACATTCCTCTCTGTCTACTACACAACGGTACACAAAATTGTCCTATCTGAAGATAAAAAGAGAATACGAAAAAGCTATGAAAAATAAGTGAGATTATTGTTGTAATTAAAATATTAATATATTATAATAGATTTATATATTTGTGGAGAGGATGAGTATGTTTAAATTTTTATCGAGCCGTAACCTAATAAGTCTATTGAGAAAAACTAGTCTTTTATGTTTTGGGATCGTACTATTTTATGGAGAAGTGGTAGATGCCAGAAGTGGTATTTCTTCTAGAAGTTCTTTTTCAAATGCTAGAAGTGTTACTACAGATAGAAGTGCCGGTACACCGACTTCGATGAATACTGAAACTAGTAATCAAAATTCATGGGGATATAGTAATATAACTATGGGTAATAACTTGTCTTGTAAAAATACTGTTTTTAACTGTATGAACGATATTTGTAAATTTCCAGATAATCAAGGTAGATCATGTGCTTGTTCTTCTAGGTACGATGATATCAAGATAATAAAAGAGAAGGCCATCGCTATACAAAAAGAGGCCGATGAAGTTTTAAATGTTCAAGTCGAGAAAGAAAAACTCGGTATAAAAGCAGACCTCATTTTTAGGGACGATAAAGAGGAAGCCGTCGTGAGTAGCTCTAGTATGGTCGCTGATATGATGTCTAATAATTTTTCTTCGTTCTCTCTAGATACTTTCGGGGACGACGATCAAGAAGATAAAAAAGAACTTCTTGGAACTTCTCTGTATAATTTTGCAAAAAATAAATGCAATGGTTCATATAAAAAGTGTAAAGCAGATGAAGAGACTCTAGAAGTGGCTTTCCTTCGACAGATTCAAAGCGACTGCGATACATACGAAGCATTCGTAAACTCTCAATTAGATCAGGCAAGAGAAAATCTTAAAATGGCGACTAAAGCTCTTCAACAAGTGAGACTCGATACTTTCGATACTTTTAATAAATATAATAGGGGCGAATGTACCGTTCTATATACTGACTGTGTAGCAGAACAGACCGACTGTGGAATCGGATTTCAAAATTGTTCTACTAAAAAACAATTAGACCTCAAGAGAGTTATGTGCGACGATATCCTCGGTGAATGTATAGCATATAAAAAAGATGTAGTGCAAGATTTCTATATTTTTGTAGACGAACGGAGAATAAAGTATGCGAAAAATGAAGACATTAGGATGAGACAATCTTGTCTGCAGAATGTCGATCTTTGTCTAGAGGAACATTGTCAGATCAATCAACGAACGGCCTGTGTAAACTCGCTAGAAATGGCTCTTAATGTTTGTCCTGTAATTACACAATGTGAACAAATTATTGGAACCGATTTAATAGATGTAGTAGAAGATAAATTATCCTCCTTGCAAGCTAACTTTTGTCAAGAAGATATTAAAGATTGTCTAACCGATAGATGTGGGGAAGGTTGGAATAACCCTGCCTGTATGTCTGCATCAGTAGAAGAAATTTTAGAAATGTGTCCGTCTAACAAAATTGCTACTTGTAGAGGTAATAGAAGTTCTACTAGTATCTTCTTAAAATCTTTAGCTATGAATATGTCTCATAGTAGGTTAAAATCTTGTGAAGCTATGGTTAATAAAAAAATCTATGAAACCTGTGGGGAAAATTTTCAATGTATTAGACCTTCCGTCGGTGTAGAGACCATTACCGATGAGTTTATTAAAAATTCTAGCATCTCCGAACAGACCAGTATGCAAGCTACAGAGCAATATAAAGAACAACTCGAAAAAGAAACCAAAAGAATCTACGATATGGTTATAACTGATCAAGAATTAAAAACTTGTTCTGAACAGTCTAATCAAGGTAGTAGTTTTTCTAGGAGAGATAGCTTTAAAGATAATACATACTTGTCCGCCGTTTATAGTACTATTTATATGAGAGTAGAACGGGAAGCATACTATAATTATACTAAAACTCTCGCGAAAATGTCTTCTATATTGGATGTAAATCAGGCCGAACAAAAATGTATACAAATGCAAGGAGTAGGTGGTGTCATAAGTGCCGTTTTTGATAAAAATACTAGATTGTGTAGGACATGTCGAAAAGATAAATTATGTGAAACCGCAGGAAATGCAAAGAAGGGAGCTATGATTGGAGCTACAAGTGGTGCCGTTAGTGGGGCGACTATGGGATCTGCAGGCGGTCCTTGGGGAAGCGCGATTGGTGCCGGAGTAGGACTTATCGCCGGAGGTCTTCTTGGTGGAAAAGCATCTAAAGAAAAAGAATTTTGCACAGAGTTACGACCTTGTGAAGAAATAAAAATGTAACCATCATATGGAGAAACCTATGAAACTAATTTATACCTTAATAGCCTTTTGTTTTATCTTGTCTGCGACTTGTGTCGAAGCCGTCAGTACTAGATCTTCGGCGAGAAATGCCGCGTCCGAAGCTAATAAAGCTATTGCCGTTAATAAAGCGACAAACGATAGAGTAGATGATGCCAAATTTCAAGAGATGCCAGATTCTTGTATTGCAGAATATGATGCCTGTATGGATACATTTTGTCGAGTAGAAGATGAAGCCGGTAGATGTTTTTGCTCTAATCAAAAAGCTAAATTTGACACAAGATTAAAGAAAGCAGAAGATGATTCTTTCGATATTATCTCTAAAACTACAGATAAAGTTAACTCTATTCAAAGAGGAAATAGAGCTGAATATATTAAAGAGGGAACTAACGAAGGAGAAGATGTTAAAGGTAGATCTACGAATACTACAAGTGCAGCATCAACAGCTTTAGCCGACCTAGTAAAGTCTTTTTCATCTGGTTATGGTGGTGGTGACGAAGATCTAGAAGTCGATATGGACGGAGGAAAAGCTAGTATGAGAGGCTCCGTTCTACTACGAGAAATGAAGAATGAATGTTTTGAAAGAGGAAAAGTAGAGTGCCAAAGACATAAAGGTCTATTAGAACTGTTTTACTCTAAAAAAGTTGCAACCGACTGTACAAAATATGAGAAGATTATTGTAAAGAGAGAAAAATTACTTCAAACGCAGACAAGAGCATCTGCTCAAGCTGTTCGAGCGGCAGTTGTCGAGTCCTTTGATTCTACGAATTTATATAATCGTGGTGAATGTATGGTCAAATTTAAGGGGTGTATGCAATCTAGTGCCGGATGTGGTAACGATTTTGCTAACTGTCCGACTTTAACAAATATGGCATCTAAGCAATATATTTGTGATACCGTACTAGACAAATGTGTAGCACATAAAGATACTGTGTTTACCGATTTTTGGGCCGATGTTGAATCTATCGTGAAGAAGACTAAAGCTAGAGTAGATCAAGACTTTAAGTTGAGCTGTCTATCTCAAACGATAACTTGTATCGTCGACAAATGTAGCGGGGCGACTCTTGGTGAAGGTAGTGTAGAATATGAACTCTGTCTAATGAATAGAGAACTAGCATTTCAGACTTGTTCTAGTATAATGGACCCTTGTTCTATCGCAATTTATGGTGCAGGTAAAGCTAGCGGTTCTAATTCTTCTAAAAATAGACTTTGGGATACTGTAGGAGCAAAACTATCTGTGATGGCAAATAGTGCCTGTGAAACAGCTGTACAAGGTGCAATTGATGAAAAATGTGGAGACGACATGAAAGGATGCCTCGGTCTAGGATACTTAGATCTAAAAGGAAATGGAAAAGATGGGGAGGAAAATGGGATGGTAGATGCTACCGTTATGCATTTATGTAAAGACGATAAAACTAATATGGAAAACATCGACGAAGGACTAAGACAAATTTACGAATCAAAACATAGGACTGCTTGTTATGAAGTTTATCAATCTGCAGTCGACAAGGCTTGTGGTTTCGATGAAACAGGTACCGTTTGTGAATCTGTACCGGCTACTTTCGGTTTAATCAACCCATATAGTAAAAAACATATTGGCTTACAAGTTATTACTCGTACTGTTAAGCACGCTACTGCTACTGCGGCTGCTGTATTCAGTTATAGTATAGGAGGAATAAGGGGAACAGACTGTAAAGTTGCTACAAGCTGTCCTGCCGATTTTGGTCCTGATGATATAGATATTGTAGAGCAATTCGATATCATGAAAGCTAGTTATGCTGCTGGCGCCGATATAAAGTTGTGTGAGACGGGACTTTCCAAAAATTCTTTGACAAGCGGAGATACTACTGAGACAAATGTAGATGCCGCTCTTAAAAATATTTTGGTAGAGACTGCTAAACGGAACTATAATCAGAAATTTCTTGCAGTGTCCGCCGAAAAATCTAAAAAGGATGGTGCTATTACTGGAAGGGCAGACTGTGCAAAGGCGGCGACTGGTTCTTTTAAAACTACATACAATGCTAGTACTGGACAGTGTAAAAGTTGTATTAAATACTGTGCTGATATGAATAAAAGTAGAAAAGGACGAGCTTTCTGGAGTAAAGATGTAACCTCATGTAAAAAATATGAAACTAAATGTACAACATTTCAAATGTAATACAGACATTATAAATATAAAGGATTATCTATGTTTAAAAAAATTTCTATATTATTCTCTATAACTTTAGTTATAGTTTATACTAGCTTTAATTTATCTGCCATCTCTATTAGGAGTGCTGCAAGCGAGAGATCTGCTACTACTTCTAATAGAAGTGCGGTCGCTACTGCTGTAGAAGAGGAACAAAAAGCGATGGCTATAGATACCGATTGTCAGACTAGATATAACTCCTGCATGGATAACTTTTGTGCGAGCGGTGATAAAAATGCTAAAAGGTGTATTTGTCTAAACAAACATGCAAGTATTATGACTAGAATTGATAATGTAGAAAAAAATAATATCAATATTGCTGACCAGAAAAATAGAGATATACAAAATATTCAACTTGGAGCACAAGCCGGTATCGTAGAAGACGAGATGTCTAAATATAACCAAGAAGCCGAAAAAGAGAGTAATAGTAATTCTAGCAAAAGTATCGTGAGTGATCTGATGGCTTTAATGATGGATCCTACTGGCGATAGCTATTCTGACGAAGACGATGAACTAGTAAATGCTAGGGGAGCGAAACTATTTAATATGGGTAATCAAGAATGTGAGAAAATTCTTTACGGTGGGTGCGAACATGACTGGGAAATGATTACACAAAATTATGTAAAATACATGAAAGACGACTGTAGAAGGTTCGGTAAATATGCTGAGGGGTTAGAATCTAAATTAAAAATTAGTAGTTGGGCTGCTAAACAAGAAGTAGAGACCGCGAGATTTGACTCTTTTAAAAGTTCTAATCTTTACTCTAAAGGTGAGTGTATGGTTAGATTTAACGACTGTATGAGAGGTGATAAAGTTTGTAAATCTGACTTTTCTGAATGCTTCCCTTACGACGATTCGCCGGCCATAGATTTTGCCACTACTTTAGTAAAAGTTAATGCCACTCTTAGTAATAAACAACTTCAATGTGAAAGAGTTTTAGACGAATGTGTCAATGTTAGTGATGAAATCTACGGCCTGTTTATCGCTTTTATCAAACCTGACATAGAAAAGATAAAAGAACGGAGAGATGTAGAATTTAGACAGACCTGTGTTGAAAAATCTATAGAATGTATTTACGATGTATGTGATACTAAAGACTCTCTAGGAGACGATTCTAAAGAGATGGAAATGTGTTTAAGAGATTCAGCAATCGCAAAAGGAGGTTGCTCTCATATATTGAATCCTTGTAATAAACTTTTTGCAGTCGGTGAAGGTGCCGACCCTAATATCGTTTGGACAACTTTAAAATGGAAGCTTAACACTATGACTAACAAAGCCTGTCAAGAAGAGATGACCGCGAAAATAGAAAAATCTTGTGAAGGAGAGGTTTGTATCTCTACATCGTTTGATGACTTTATGAATAGACCTGGACAAGAATCTGCTCAACGGTTCGTCTGTGGCGGAATCGAAGACGATGTAGAGAACGAGTTCTCTTCCGCAGATGTGTCGAAGGCTATTAAGAATACTTATGAAGAAGTACAAATGTATGCCTGTTTCGATATTATCGATGACCTCATAGCCGAGTACTGTGATCTAGATATCACTACAGGTAAATGTAAAAAGTTCTCTTCATATAAAGATATTCAGAGTATGACTTTAGTTGGCGCTGAAGGTAAAGACATAAATACGGTATACGACGAGGTAAAAACGTCTATATCTTCTCCGACCGAAGGGGGAACAGACGGACTAAGTAAACTTGTAGGTTCAGAAGTCGATAATATCATCGCTAAGTTAGTCAATAATTCTAGGTATGCATCTTGTAACGAAGGACTAAAACAAAATTCTATCGTCGGGACAGGATCCTACGATTTCGAAGATAAAGTAAGAACGGTGCTAGAAGTTTTTGTCTTATCTGATGCTAAAGTGCAATACAATAATAAAAAGTTGAAACTTTATGCCGATCTCGCTAAAAAACTTGATGTCGCAGGTAAAAAGACCGCTTGTGATGCTAATAAAAATGGATGTGCTAGAGCAGAGTGTAAGAGAGCCGTTACATTTGATACCGCTAAATATATCTGTACAATAACCGATAACTATTGTTCTGCATATAGAACTAAACGAGTAGGTAAATGGTATAGGAGGAAGAACGTGCGGTACTGTCATAGTCGAGCAACCACAGTATTACCTCTGCAATATTAGGTTGAGATTATAAATAAAAAGGAATTCGTGTGAATATGTTTGTGAAATTTTTGTCTTGTTTGTCTATAGTACTATATGCTAATAGTACTTTGGCAACCGCTTGTAATTCGTCTGTTGCTTTTAACTGTATGAATAAGTTTTGTAATACGACAAATGGAAAATTCGAACTTTGTAGAAGGTGTGGTGATTCTTCTTCTACTACAGCAGCAGAAAAAGTTTTAAAACTTTCAGTGCTGACGACTTCTTACATTAAAAAACTTGACTTCAATAATGTATCTAGTAATGAACCCGACATAAACGGAGCTCCTAGTAGGGGAGTAGAACGGTATTTTTTCGCATTCGGTAAATGTGCGAAGATCTCGAATTGTTCGGAAGCTCAAATTCAAGATTTCTATCATTCTAGTGTCGTTCAGTCTTGTATCTCTATGCAGAACGAGATCAATCGGAAGACTAATGAAGTGAAAAATTATAGTTGTGTCGATAAAACGATCAACTGTCTTCAAAAGTCTAGTAGATGCGGAGGAGACTTTTCTAAATGTCATGATGACCCAGATAATCGGTTTGTTCAGATAGCCCAATGTGCTAAACAAAACAACTGCTCGTCAATAGAAGTAGCAGATATTACAGAAGCATTCAATCAATCTGTCGTCATCGTCAAACAGATGAAACAACAAAAACAAATCGGTGTCGCAACTAGAATAGACGACGACTCAAAACAGAGACAAGAAGAAAAACAGACCATCTGTAGACAAGTAAACGATATTTGTAATTCTATTTCTGTCGATAAAACTAAAATAGAAGCCATCGATATCTATGAAAAATCTTGGTGCCAATTTGTGAAAAAGGAATGTCAATGAATATAAATAAAATACTTTTCCTGACGGTTTTCGTTTTCTGTACAACATTTATAACAGAGATTTTTGCTAATACTCCGAGTAGTAGATCTGCTATATCATCTCAGCGAAGCATCACAACAAATGCTATTGCTCAAACATCTATACCAACTCAACAGCCCGCCGTTAGTCAAGATGCTATCATACGAGTGAGTGAGATCACTATCAAAATCGATAGCAGAATCGCTAAATCTAAAGTAGATAAAGAAGAGATAATTAGGACCATCGTCGAAAACTCCGCAATAGACTCCGAAAACTCTTGTCTTAAAGAATTCTCGTCATGTACTAAAGGATTCTGTGGAGATAAATACCAGAACTGTATCGGAAAATCGGACAAATTTGTCTCCGAGAAGGTCTCTACTTGTGTCACAAGATTTAAATGTGATAATATAATGCCTACTCAAATGATGGGTATTCTACTTAACGATATGAAAAATCTAGCTGTAAATAATGCTATAGAACAAAAAGTTAAATGTAGAATTCAAATATTTCAATGTCTTGAAGGGGTTTGTGGTCCTTCTATGACGAACTGTATGAAACGGGGAATTCAAGATAAAAGGGTGGCCTGTCAACAGGAGATTTCTCTGTGTGAAAAAGTGAACCCCGGTGCATGGTCGCAAGCTCAAGCTATTTTTAATGCTATGGTCGATAGTCAAAAGCAGAGATTGTCAACTCTCTATGCCGAAAAAGAAGCCATAAATACCCAGTTGAGTAATAGCTGTGCAAATCAAGGTGGAGCATACGGGAATAATAATCAGACTTGTACCGCCGAAGTAAAATTCTTCAGTAAAGGTAAATTGGCCGGACAAAAAAGGGTTTTGATGGGGACACAATTTTACTGTAATCAAAATGTCTTCGGAGTAGATGTCATCGGTATGAAAGAACAAGTCAATCAAAGAAATACTGATATAGCTCAAATTCAAAGCAGTATGATCGGAATGTCAACAGGTATGGTCGCTGGTAAAAGTGGGATGTTTAGTGGACTGTTACCTTCCGGAGATAAAAACACCAATAAGGAAAAAGCCACTGATAAAGGTAATATTTTAAAATCAGTAAAAGGAGAGATGTAGATGATGTATAAAAATTTTTTGAAAGTTCTATTTGTAATAGCCATATGTTTTTCAACCGCAACGGTTCTAGCCGATAAGCCTAAAGTGGAAGAGAAAAAATCGAATTATGGGGAAGCCGTTGCGGGTGCCGCCATCGGAGCCGTCGGCGGATACACAATCGGCGGAGCAGTTCAAAATTATAAAAATAAGGGAGAACTGAGTCAATTCGAAAGTCAACTTGTTTGCGAGTCTTCTACCGGGGTATCTGGCACATATAATCAAAATATAAAAATCGGGAATCTAGATGCCATCTCACAATATAATAAGATGATAGCTAAATTTGACAAAATAAATGAAGAGATTTTAATCCTAGAGTCTTTCTTCTAATAAGTATCCTCGTAAAGGGCTACTATGATTGAAAATAATAATTTAAATGTCGTTCCTATAGCCTTCTGCATTACACCGAACTATTTGAAGCTCTGCGACTTCACTTTTCAATACGGCCAATAGATCTACTCGATATCAATTGTTTATCGTAGGATTTGATTTTACAAAAAGCGATCAATTAGTCATAGATAAACTGCAACTTCAATTTCCTAATCATAAAATTTTACTCAAAAAGTTAGATAAGAAAAAGTACAATTTTGACGGTGTTAAAATGTCTAATAGGTTCCCGTCAATAGTTTGGAGTAGAATCGATCTACCTAATATTTTTCCTAAAATTAAAAAAAATAAAGAGTATTTTTGTTCTGGACTTATGGTTATGAATCTAGAACTTATGCAAAAAACAAAGTTCGTTAGAAAAAACTTCGATATCGTTCGTAAAGCAGAACTTTACGACTGGGAATATCCGGATCAAAATCTTTTGAACTTTACAGCGAAAGGGAAGGTAGTTTTATTGTCTCCTTTTGCACAATATATTCCTAATTTAGATAGAAATAAAGATGTCAAAAAAACTAATGGAAGTAGATCTAAAGGGAAAATTTCCTAGAAGGAGATATTTACAAAATAAAATAAATATTATACATTTCGCAGGTAGAAAAAAGTTTGGGACAGATTTCGCTACAATTGGTTCGCTAAACAATGGGTACAATACATATCTGAGTTCAATCTATAAAGGTGAGACATTACAAGCTCTAAAATTGAGAAGTAAAATTTATGGAACCTTAAAAGAAGTCCAAAAATAGATTATCCAAATTCGTTTTAACCACAAAAAGAAGGTTTTTTCTGTTCAACTGTTCGGAGTAGATAATACATATCGTAAGACATTTTACTGTCGTAATATTTTAGAGAAATTGTATCGACGGAGTTCGTTTTTACCTTCGTCAATAGTTTAGCCTGCTTTTAATTTTTCTAATATATTTTAACATAATATTGTCGATCATTATAATAATTTAAACCATCAAAAAATTAGATTTGTGTTTGTCTCTTTCAGAAAAGATATTATACTAGAAAACTATTTAGACTCGTCGTCGAACGATCATAACTAAACATCGATTTGCTTTTTGATTCTCTGTATACTGGTGAACTTAATATATTATAGACTTGATAAATAAAAATAATT
>JAERRO010000006.1 GCA_016735395.1 Alphaproteobacteria bacterium
ACAAAAACCACTATTAATTTAATAGAAAAGAATTTATTAAACATTATAAATTCTATTATGCAAAAACATTATTCAAATTTTGAATTTAAAGATGGTGATAATTCTGAAACAAGAATAACATTATACCTAATATCAGAAAATAATTGTTATGCCATTAATAGATGTTCCACAAACCCAACACTTCAAAAAATACACGGATCTACACACCAATTAAATCAGGGATGTATTAAATGGGGGTATGAACGTGGATTCCATTTTGATAATAACTTTCCATGCCCTAGTACAGAGCCTAAAAAGTATAAAGATTATTTAAGGCGAAGGGATAAAGTATATCAATATAATTTTTCTAATAGCGATTGTAAAAGTATAAGAAATAAATGTAGAATCTATGGAGTTCAAAGAATATCGAAAAACAATAAATATTTTGGCCTACTAGTTTTAGAAAGTCATAAAAAACACAATTTTACAGAAATAAAAAGTAAAAATTCATTAAACGCTTTATCTAATGAATTAAAAGATTTTTTAGAATTACATGATTTATATATAAGTCAAATAAGTAAAGAAACTATTAAAACAGAGACAAATTAAAATGAATTACATAGGAAGTAAACTATCATTATTAGATTTTTTAGAAGAATCAATAACTTCTATAGTGGATAAAGATTGTAGAATTTTTTGTGATTTATTTGCAGGAACTGGAGCAGTTGGGAGTCATTTTAAGAAAAAGGGATATTCTATAATATCCAATGATATACAATACTATTCATATGTGTTAAATAGACACTATATAGGAAATCATAAAGAGTTAAAATTTAGCAAATTACTATCCACCCTTCCCGCCCTAAAAAGCACAGCAATAAAATTAAGAAAAAACGAAGTATGTAGATATCTATCAAACATAAAAGGAAATAAAGGATTTATATATCAGAACTACTCAATAGGAGGGGGTAAAAGTAAAGAATTTGAAAGAATGTATTATTCCGACGAGAATGCTAAAAAATGTGATGCTATAAGAAAAAAGATAGAAGAATGGAAATTAGAAGATAAAATTAACGATGATGAATATTACTTTTTATTAACATCATTATTAGAAAGTATAGATAAATATTCTAATACAGCATCAGTCTACGGAGCATTTTTAAAAACAATGAAAAAATCAGCATTAAGAACCTTTAAATTAAGTCATGCTAATCTAATATTAAATGATCAAGAACATGAAATATATAATGAAGAATCTAATAATTTAATTACAAAAATAAATCCAGATATATTATACCTTGACCCCCCATATAATCAACGCCAGTATGGAAGTAATTACCATTTACTAGAAACAATAGCTAAATATGACTATCCAGAAATTCATGGTAAAACTGGGTTAAGAAATTACGACAACCAAAAGTCTGACTATTGCTCTAAACCTAAAGTTAAAAAGGCTTTTAAAAATTTAATATTAAATAGCAAATCAAAATATATTTTCTTAAGTTATAATAATGAGGGCTTAATGTCTTTAAAAGATATAAAAGAAGTCATGAGTTTAAAAGGAAAATATGGATTCTTCACAAAAGAATATAGTCGTTATAAAGCAGATAATAATAGAAATTATTTAACAAATAAAACAACAGAATATATACATTATGTAGAATGTAATTTATAGATAACAATCAAGAAAGCTGTAATAAATAGAGATAATAAAAATTACCTAGATCTTCCCTGCCCGTTTAGAAGAGAGAGTCGGAAAAAATATAACATCCTTTATAGATTTAGCTCCGGTTAAAATCATTACTAGTCGATCTATTCCGAGTCCCATTCCGGCCAGAGGCGGAAGTCCATGTTCTAGAGCCAGTATAAAGTCGGAGTCAAAATGCATAGCTTCGTCATCACCTCTCTCGAATTTTTCTGATTGTTGTTCAAATCTTTTTTTCTGTTCCACAGGATCTGTTAATTCTGAATATATGGGAGCCAACTCAAACCCCATAATATATAGATCTGCCCTCTCTGCTAATCTAGAATCTTTTCTATGTATTTTCACTAGAGGAGAAATTTCTTTAGGAAAATCTGTGACGAAAGTCGGTTCTATTAAAAATTTCTCACATTTTGTTTCAAAGACAAGTTCTACGATTTCTGCCCAAGATTTATTTTTATCGATAGTTAGTCCTACAGACTCTGCTATTTTTTTTGCCTCGTTGTCTGTCATTTTTGGAGGAGAAAAATCTAAATTTGTTTTTTCTTTAATAAGATCTAAAACAGCAATCCGTCTAAACGGTTTAGATATATCGGCGGTCATCCCGTTCCATTCTATAGAACTTTTATTGATAAATTTTGCTAAATGTTGAATGATATCTTGAACTAGATCCATCATAAAATCGTAGTCTTTATAAGCTTGATAAAGTTCTATAGATGTAAACTCTGGGTTGTGTCTAATTGAAACTCCCTCGTTACGAAAAATTCTACCTATTTCAAAAATTTTCTCGAACCCCCCGACGACTATCTTTTTAAGATAAAGTTCTGTAGCGATTCGCAAGTAAAATTTATGGTCTAAATCATTATGATGTGTGATAAAAGGTTTAGCCGTTGTTCCACCAGGTATAGGATGAAAAACTGGGGTCTCGACTTCTAGAAAGTCAATTTTGCTAAGAAAACACCGTAATTCTGTTATTATTTTACTTCTAGTCTCAAAGACGGCTTTAGACCTTTTAGAGATAATCGTGTCTAAATATCGTTGTCTATAGATGACTTCTTGATTTGATAATCCGTGAAATTTGTCTGGAAGTCCTCGGAGAGTTTTAGTCAACATAGTTATAGATTTAGTTCTAATAGAAAGTTCTCCTGCGTCAGTTTTACATGGGTATCCAAAAATTCCTATAAAATCCCCACGATCAATTTTTTTTAATACTAGTTTATTTTCCTCGTCCAATTCTTTCCGCAGAGTAAAAATTTGCAATTTATTATTTTGATCTTGTAGTTGAATAAACATCCCATCGTTTCGTAAAGCGACTACTCTTCCTGCGACAGAAATGACTTGTTCTACTTTTTCTGACGGTTTCAATTTTTCGTCAAAAAGTTCTATCACCTGATTTATAGAGTGAGAAGATTTAAAATCGTAGGCATACGGTTCTATATTGTTTTCTCTCAAACTTTTAACTTTATTCAGTCGTTGTTCAAATTCTGTAATCATAGTGAGGCCTTATTATTTTGTATTATATAATATAACTATAAAAGCGGTAAAAATCAATATATTAGGTTTCAAAAGTTTTCTTTAAAAAAATTTTTTATAATAAAAATTACTATTGATTTTTGTTAAAGATAAGTTAAACTATATATATTGTCTCCATCGTCTAGTGGACTAGGACAGCGGATTTTCATTCCGTCAACACGGGTTCGAACCCCGTTGGAGGCACCAAAATAAATTTTACAAATTATTTAATTTGACTTATCTTCTAGAACTTTTTTAACGGCTTCGTATTCTTCTGGGGTATCTATATCGGCAGGAGCATTGTCAAATATTTTCAGTTTAGAGATAACTTTGACCCATATATTTAGCCCGATTTCTAGGGCACGAAGTTGTTCTAATTTTTCACGATTTTCTAATACACCGACAGGGGCATCTACGAATTTTTCGAGTGCGGCAATTTTATATGCATAAATACCGATATGGTGAAATAAATCTAGAGTTTTTTCATCTCTATCGTGAGGGACTTTAGCTCTAGAAAAATACAATGCTTTGGCTTCGTCGACAGTCGCGGATAAAGGGGCAACTGCTTTAACGCATCCTGGATTATTGTGATCTTCAGCTTTCATTATCATCACTGGAGTAGTAATATCGGAGTCAGTTTTTTCGAGTAATTCTACGAGGTCGGTGATAATTTCCGGTCTTGTATTGATTGCATCGCCTTGAAAATTGACGATAATATCATACTTATTTTGATCGGGATCTATAATCTTAAATGCCTCGTAAATCCTATCCGATCCCGACGGTAGATCATTACTAGTCAGCACGACATTACCATTAAAAGTTTTAACATTATCTACAATTTCTTGATTTCCGGTTGCAACACAAACATCGTAGGTCGTATATTTTTTAACATTCTCATAGATATGTTGAATCATAGATTTATTATTAATTTCGATTAAAGGTTTATTAGGAAACCTCGTCGACTCTAATCTAACTGGAATTAAAACTATTACTTTAGACATTATTTATCCTTTATTTAAAGAGTTAGCGATTAACGATTTTCGTTCTTCGATCTGTATAGAATTCATCAGGGTCATATCTTTATTCCAACAAACGTCCGGCCAAAGCGGATCATTTTTATGTCTACAGATTATATGAAAGTGTAGTTGCGGAGTTAAATTTCCGATGGCACCTACATTGAGCCGATCGGTTTCAAAAAGTTTTTCCATTATATTAGAACAAAAGTCGACTTCCCTATAAAGAGTACTTTGATCTTCTTCACTTAATTGATTTATTTGAGCTATGTCGTTAATTCTAGGAACTAAAAATATCCACGGAAAATCATTGGTAATTTCCATTATGACAGAACAAAGCGGAAGGTCTGTGATATGTATTAAAATTTTATTTTTAAGTTTATCTGCGATAGTTTTAACAAATTTAAAATCAGATTGTTGAGGCATATAATCTCCATCGTAGTTATATTTATAATATAATATAGAGATTGTACTGTATAAAATCAAGCTTATATATCAAAGTAGTTTTTATAACTTTGAATGTAGATAGTTTCTACTCCAATTATAACCAAGAAGTACGACCTTTATTTTTCGTTTTGTCGAGTATATAATTGCAAATTAAAGATTATTTTCCCACACAAAAACTGGAGAACAATTTGTCGATCCACTCGTCATTTCCTGTTAATCCTGTAATAGAGGCTATCAAGTTAAGGGCTTCATTTATTACCTCTACTTTGATATCTAGGTCGACAATTTTAACGGCCTTTTTTAATAATTTTTCGCATTTTTTTACTACATCTATATACTCTACTTGAGTCAAAATAGGAGGATAATCACCGACAAAGTTGTCAGTTATGAACTTTTCTAGATACTTTTTGAGTTCATCTAACCCCGTATTTTTGACTACGGACACCTCAAAAACCTTCGTTCTATTTTTGTTATTTAACGGATAATCTTCTTCCCATTTTGACAGGACAAGGATCTCGTTTTCCATTAAATCATCTGGTATTTTTCGATTATTCTTTAAAAATTCTTCTTGAGATACTACATTCAAAACGATGTCTGCAGATGCTATCGATTCGTTGGCTTTATGTATTCCTATTTTTTCTACTACGGAATCGGTTTCTCTAATTCCCGCAGTATCAAAAACTGAAACTTTAAAACCTGCTATTTCTATGACTGCTTCTATAATATCTCTAGTTGTCCCCGACTCGTCTGATACTATTGCCCGATTTTCGTTTATTAAAGAATTAAACAAAGTCGATTTGCCTTGATTTACTTTTCCAGTGATTACTATATTTATACCATTTTTTATTCTAGTAATCTTTTCCATTTGATCTTGTGTTATGGTTATATCTTCAGCAGTTTTATCGATCGTCGAATCTATATTTTCTATGGCAGAATCAAAATTTTCATTATCGTCAAAATCTAGTAGAGCTATAATTTTCGTCTTTACCTCTAAAAGTTGTTCTCTCCAGACTAAAAATTTATCTAAAGTATTTTCTGTTAAAGATCTAATGGCTAAATTATGTTGCCGTTCGGTGGTAGAATTTATCAAGTTCAAGGTTGCATCTACTTGACTGATATTTACTTTATTATTTAAAAATGCTCTTTGTATAAATTCTCCTTTCCTTGCCATTCTACAGTCGTATTTTAGAAACTCTTTAAAAAATAAGTTATAGATAATGTTATTCCCGTGGCATTGAATTTCTATACAGTCTTCTCCTGTAAAAGATTTTGGAGCAGAAAAATAGAGTAAAACACCGTAATCTATCGTCTCATTTTCAGGGTTCGAAAAATTGGTAGTATAAACTGTTCTAGGTTTTATACTTTTTAGTTTAGAAATTTTTAGGGCAACATCGAGAGCACGGCTTCCAGACAATCTAATGATTCCGACTCCAGCAGATCCATTAGCGGATGCTAAAGCAAAAATTGTATCGTTGTTAGACATTATTTTGAGGCAGGAACTTCGTCATTATTTTCTACAGTTTTTTGCGGACTTTCTTCTTGACTAGTAGAAAACATCCCTTCTAGTTTTGGAGAAATATCTTTCATATCTTTCAACTCTTTTCTTAAAGTTCTAGTATAAAATCCGGTTCCAAGAGGAGGAAGTTGTCCCATCATAACATTTTCCAGGACACCTTCTAAATTATCGACATCTCCTTTTACAGCAGAATCTGATAAAACTTTGATTGTCCTTTGGAAGGAAGCCGCCGCTAAAAACGAAGTATGATTTAAAACTGCATCTTTTATTCCGAGAAGAATAGTTATAAATGTCGCGGGTCTACCGCCGGCGGTTTCTATTTCTTCGTTTATTTTTTCTACTTGTCTACGGTCGAATCGTTCACCTGTCAGCATTTTGGTATCTCCAGGGTTTATAATTTTGACTTGTCGAACCATCTGTCGAATAATAATTTCGATATGTTTATCGTTTAAAGAAACTCCTTGAGATCTAAAAACTTCTTGTACCTGTTGAGTTAAATATTGAGTTAGAGCTTTAATTCCCATGACTCTTAAATATTCTCCAAGATGAGGTTCACCGTTAATTATCAAATCACCTTTGTTAACGAAATCTCCAGATTGAACGAGAAAGTTGCTACCTTTTGGAAGCATATAGATGATATCGTCGCTTCCATCTGTAGGTTTAATAATCAGTTGTTGTCTAATTCTAGTAGATTCTCCGAATATTACTTCGCCTGATTTTTCTGCTATAACGGCAGGATATTTAGGATTATTCACATCAAAAAGTCTTTCTATCTGAGAAAGCCCTCCGATAATATCTCTAGTTTTCGTCATTTCAATAGGCAATTTAAAGAGGACGGATCCGACTTTAACTGTATCTCCTTCTTCGACAACTAGTTCTGCATTGATTGGCAAAATGATTTCTACATCTTTACCGTCGTGTGTTATTGCTTCGCCTTTGTCATCGAGCAAAGTTATTCTAGGTCTCAAGTGTTTTCTGGTGTACCGTTTCCAGTCGCAGATAGAAAATCCTTGAACTCCTGTAGTCTCGTCTGTGTTAGACATCACAGAAACATTTTCTATGAGATCCTTAAATTTGACGATTCCGTTATATTGAGAAAATATGACATTAGAGTGTGCATCCCATTCTACAATTCTATCGCCCTTTTGAACATTAGCTCCATCTTGTACCGTCAAGATAGATCCATAAGGTATCCTTTGTCGAAGTGCCTCTTGATTATTAGAATTTAGCAAAACCATTTCCGCATTTCTAGATAGCACGATAATTTTATCGTCGTCATTTTTAATAGATTTTGCATTTAGAAATTGTACTTTGGCATCAATAGGTGTATCGATACTATTTTTTTCCGCAGAATATTGAGCTACTCCTCCTATGTGGAAAGTTCTCATAGTCAATTGTGTTCCAGGTTCACCTATAGATTGAGCCGCTATAATACCGACGGCTTCACCGACATTCACCAGAGTTTTTCTAGCGAGATCTATCCCGTAACATTTTGAACAGATACCTCTTTCACATTTACAACATACGGCCGATCTAACTTTGACAGATTCTACTCCTTTACTAAAGACGATATCTGCTGTCTCCGGCAAAATAATTTCACCCCGTTCTAGAATTATTTTATTAGTAGTCGGATCTATAATATCTACGGCTAGAACTCTGTTTATGATTCTATCTTTTAAAGAGACAACTTGATTCATACCTTCATATATGGCTCTCATTTCTAGAAAATCTTCGGTACCGCAATCTTGTTCAGTGATGATGACATCTTGAGCTGCACTCACGAGTCGTCTAGTAAGATATCCACTTCTAGCGGTTTTAGTCGCAGTATCTGCCATACCTTTTCTAGCTCCATGAGTAGACATAAAGTATTCCATAGGAGAAAGTCCCTCTTTAAGATTCGATGTAATTGGGGTTGCAATAATTTCTCCGGACGGTTTAGACATAAGTCCTCGCATCCCTGCAAGTTGATTAAATTGTGTAGCGGAACCTCTAGCTCCTGAGTCTGACATCATAAATATAGAGTTTATATTTTTAGAATTTTGATCTACAAATATATTTTTGAGGTCTTCTTGAATTTTCGCATTACAGTTGGACCAGGCCTCTATCATTTTATGTGATCTTTCACTAGAAGAGACTAATCCCTGTTGATATTGGCTTTCGAATTTTTGTGTTTGTATTTTGGTATCTTCGATAAATTTTTCTTTATTTACAGATCCCTCAATATCTAGATGAGTCATAGAAGTTCCTGAAATACAGGCATATTCAAATCCTAGGTCTTTTAATTTATCACAATATTCTACTGTGGCTTCTAAACCGGCAGTGTCATAAACTGAAGATATAGATTTCTCTACGACTTTTTTATTTACGATTTTATCGATCCAAGCGATACTTTCTTTAGATTTTACTGGCATACAGTCCCAAATAAGCAGTCTACCTAGAGACATATTTACGGTAATTTTTGAGTATTTTTGATTTTTATCGATTACATCTAGTTTTATAAAGACTTTGGTATGGATAGAAATTTTATCTTGTTGATAAGCATTTTTCAGGTCGTCTAAAGAGTAAAAGGTTCTATCGGTTTTCTCTTCTTTAGGAGCTTCAAGAGAAATATAATAAAGTCCTAGCAACATATCTTGAGTTGGCACACACATCGGATTTCCCGTTGCGGTAGATAATATATTTTGAGAAGCGTGAATTAAAGTTCTACATTCTTCTTGAGCTTCGATAGAAAGCGGAACATGTATGGCCATTTGATCACCATCAAAATCTGCATTAAAACCTGAACAAACTAGAGGGTGTAAGCATATAGCTTTACCTTCTACTAGCACGATATCGAAAGCTAAAATAGAAAATTTGTGTAAAGTAGGTGCACGGTTAAGCATTACTGGATGTTGTTTAATAACTTCGGCTAATTTATCAAAAACCACAGACTCACGGGCTTCTATCATCCGTTGAGCATTTCTAACTGTTGTAGCTCCGTTATTTTCTCCATCGGCAAGAAGTTTTGCGATAACGAACGGCTTAAATAATTCCAGAGCCATAAGTTTAGGGACTCCAACTTGATGAAGTTTTAAGAATGGACCAGGAACGATGACAGATCTACCTGAATAGTCTACCCGTTTTCCTAGCATGTAAGATCTCCATCTACCAGATTTTTGGCTAATAGTATCTGTTAAAGATTTCATAGGCACGGTGCCTGCAGGATTATTTTTTGATCCAGAGATAAGTTCATCGACGGCTTCTTGAAGCATTCTTTTTTCGTTATTAACGATGATACCTGGTGCTCCCATCTGTAGAAGTCTTTTAAGTCTAGTATTTCTGTTGATTATTCTTCTGTATAGATCGTTTAGATCTGACGATGCCATTCTTCCCATTTCCAGTTGCATAAGAGGACGAAGTTCCGGAGCTAATACTGGTAAAACGGTTAACACCATCCAAGCAGGTTTTACTCCCGAGTCAATAAAAGATTCGATTATACGGAGTTTTTTAATAATTTTTTGCCTAGTAATAATAGACTTTGATTTAGTTAGGAGTTCTCCTAGAGATATCTTTTCGGATTCTAGATCAATATTTTTTAGTATTTTTAATATGGCTTCTGCCCCCATACCGACATCAAAGGCATCGCTACCGTGTTCTTCGATGGCATCGTCTACTTCTTGTTGAGTCAAAAAAGAGAAAGATTCTAGAGGAGTTAGTCCTGATTCTATAACGATATATAAATCGTAGTAAAGAACTGCTTCAAGTTTTTTTGGAGCTACTCCCATAAGAGTCGCAATTTTAGCATTAGAAGATTTCATAAACCAAGGGTGTACGACGGGTGTCGCCAGTTCTATGTGTCCCATTCTTTCTCTTCGCACACTAGATTGAGTAATTTCCACACCACATTTTTCACAAATAATGCCCTTATTTTTAGGCTTTTTATATTTTCCACAGAGACATTCAAAATCACTAATAGGACCAAAAATCTTTGCACAAAACAGTCCACCTCTTTCGGGTTTAAAAGTTCTATAATTTATGGTTTTAGATTCTACAACTTCACCATAGCTTTGAGCTAGAATTTGTTCTGGAGAGGCAAGTCGTAAGACGACGGAATTCATAGCTCCGGCAGACGAGTCGACGATCTCTGAAATTATTGTAGAGGAGTTAAAAAAGTTAGGTGTGTGTATAGACATAAGGTCTCCTATTCTGATTTTTTAAATTCGATGTTAAGTGCGAGAGCTTCTAATTCTCTAGCGATTACATTTATAATTTCCGGGCGATGAGTTTCTATATCGTGTCTTTGATTGACAATAGAATCATATGCTTTCAGTCTTCCAGTTACATCGTCAGATTTTACGGTAAGCATTTCTCGCAAAGTGTATGCCGCTCCATGAGATGCCAAAGCCCAAACTTCCATTTCACCGAACCGTTGACCACCTTCTCTAACTCTACCTCTAAGCGGTTGTTGAGTAATAATAGAGTATGGACCTACAGATCTAGCGTGGATTTTTTTATCTACAAGATGGTTAAGTTTTAGCATATATTTATATCCGACAGTTACAGGCCTATCAAATTTTTTACCAGTAATTCCATCGTATAGATCTACTTGTCCAGATCCCTCTAGTCCTGCGAATTCTAACAGTTCTTTAACATCTTCAAAAGATGCACCGTTAAAAATAGGAGTTTTAATATAGAGTCCATCGCGAACATTATGGGCTAGTGCTATTACTTCTTTATCTGAAAAATTATCTATATCGGAGTGAGAGAAAGAAAACTTCATGATCCCTTTGACTAGGTCCCTTAACTTTTTCACATTTTCCTTTTTAGCGACAACTTTATCAGCTAATTCGGCTAATTTTTGTCCTAAAGCTTGTGCTGCTCTACCGATATGAGTTTCCAGAAGTTGTCCAACATTCATTCTCGAAGGAATACCAAGAGGATTTAGAACGATGTCTACAGAAGTCCCATCTTTCATATGAGGCATATCTTCTACAGGCAAAATTTTAGAAACGATACCTTTATTTCCGTGTCTTCCTGCCATTTTATCACCAGGTTGAATTTTAGATTTATAGGCTATATAAATTCTAACTTCTTTTAATACTCCAGGAGGTAGGTCGGCATATTCTGTAGCTTGTAAAAAAGCCAGTTCATATTTTGCGACTAATTTTTCTAATTTTTGTTTATTTTTATTTAGTAGTGCTTTCCATTTCTCTTGAGATTTATCGTCTTTCAAAGATATAGATTTAACAGCGGGCAGAGATAATTCGTCAATTATATTTTGAGTTATTTTATCCCCTTCCAACTTCTTCGCAGATTTGTTAGATGCGGAGGCTATCGTATTACCGATCAAAATACCTTTTGCAGATTCTATAAAAGCTTCGTTATAAATTTTTTCTTCAGCTTTTAATGCATCTGTTAATTCTTTAGTATCTTGAGTTTCTATCATTAGAGTTCTTTGATCTTTTTCCAGACCTTGTCTAGTCAAAACAGAAACACCGATTACGGTTCCTTCGCTATCTGAACATCTAAAAGATGTATCTTTATAGTTAAAAGTTTTCTCTCCAAAAATGGTATTTAAGAGTTTTTCTTCTACAGAAACCGTAGCCTCTCCCTTGGGAGTAATTTTACCGACGACGATATCACCTTTTTTAATAGTTGTCCCGACATTTACGATACCTGCTTCATCTAAATGCCTTAAAGCATATTCTCCCATATGCGGAACTTCTCTAGTAATAATTTCTTCACCAAGTTTAGTATCGTGAAGGACGACTACTTCTTCTTTTACATGTACAGAAGTATATACATCCTCTTTGATAAGTCTTTCGGACAGTAATATTCCATCTTCAAAATTATATCCTCTCCAGGGCATAAAGGCCACTAGAACATTTTGTCCTAGAGCGAGTTTTCCGTTTTCGGTACAAGCTCCGTCTGCTAGAACATCGCCTTTTTTCACAGATTCACCTACACTAACGAGTGGTCTCTGATGAATTATGGTATCTCCATTTGATCTATTAAAATTATTTAACTTATAAAAATCTGCTAGAACTTCGCCTTTGATTTTAGATCTAATCACGATGGCTTTGGCATCTACAGATTCTACGATACCGTCTGTCCGAGCGATAACGACACTTCTAGAATCTACAGCAATTTTCTTCTCCATACCTGTTCCGACTAGCGGAGCTTTAGGTTTAATTAGAGGGAGAGCTTGTCGTTGCATATTAGAAGCCATCAGTGCTCTCGATGCATCATTATTTTCTAGAAAAGGAACTAGATTTGCTTCGACAGAGGCAATTTGTCCTGAAGAGACATCTATATATTCGACTTGTTCTCTTTTTACCAGTTCTATTTCTTCTTTGTGTCTAACATAGCACCATTCATTTTCTATTTTTCCATTTTTATCTAAAACGGTAGTTGCAGGAGCGACTAGTCTACCGTCTTCTGCTATAGCGGTAAGATAGACGACTTCGTCAGTTCTCTTTCCATCGACTACTTTATAATAAGGAGATTCTAAAAATCCATAATGATTTATTCTAGAATGAGATGCGAGGGCTAAAATAAGTCCGATATTTGGTCCCTCTGGAGTAGTAATAGGGCAAATTCTACCGTAATGAGTATAGTGTACATCTCTTGCATCGATAGAAACATGTTCTCTAGACATACCGCCGGGGCCCATGGCAGAAAGCCTTCTACTTTCAGCGACTTCAGATAGAGGGTTTACTTGTTCCATAAATTTAGAGAGTGAAGACATTCCGAAGAATTCATTTAAAGCAGAAGAAATAGTTCTTCCGTTAATTAGACTCATAGGAGTCATATTTATAATGTCAGAGTTATTCATTCTTTCATTGATATTACTTCTCAATCTACGAAGTGCAGATTTATATTGATTTCCGACAAGTTCACCTACAGTTATAACTCTTCTGTTAGCCAAATGATCAATTTCGTCTGGGCCTAAAGAGAGATCTCTTGCTATCATTAAACTTTTAATAGTATTCAATATATCTTGCACACAGAGAGGTCTATTTTCTATATTTTCCGGATCTTTATTTTCGTTAAATCGTTCATTCATCTTGAATCTACCGATAGCAGAAAGATCATATCCGTTAGTATCGAAGAAGGATGCCTTCAACCGTCTATCCGCCGCATTTAGAGTCGGTCTTTCTCCAGCTCTCAAAGTACTATATACCTCGGCTAAACATCCGGCTCTATCTTTATCGCCGTCATATTGAATAGTTAGACACATATGATTTCTTACACTATAGTGATCGATAGCTAAGATTTCTATTTTTTCTAGTCCTTTAGTAATAGATAAATTATCCAGAGTAATATCATACCCTGCTCTAATAATTCCTACACCCTCTCCAGTATTATTTGCGACGAACTTTCCTATAATAGAAGACTCTTCTATATAAGCCATATTATTTTTAAATTTCTGTTGTAATTTAGAAAGGGAGATCGTTTCATTTTTATTTATGACAACTTCAGATTTGACATTAACTATTTCAAAAGGAGATTTTTTTAGACCTTTAATATTGTCTATATCGAATGAGAAGAGTTTTTTATCTCTAGTCAGAGAAATTTTATCATAGAAGGTATTTAGTAGATCTTCATTTGAAAATGTATTTATATTGACATCTCCATCGATCCATTTCTTTTCGTCTTCTATAGTCGGCAGACATCGCAAGAAAGTTGAAAGCGGAATTTTTCTTTTTTTACTAATAGAAATATACAGATGATCTTTGGTATCGAAAATTATGTCTATCCAGTGTCCTATCTGCGGAATTATTCTAGCAGAATAGAGCATCTGTTTATCCGAAGAAGAACTAGGTTTATTTATGATACTCACACCTTGAGATCTTTGAATTTGAGCGATAATAACTTTTTCATTACCGTTAATTACGAAGGTTCCATTTTCTGTCATAAGAGGAATAGCGTGGACGAAAAAAGATTGCTGTTTGATACCTCTAATAGTCCTCTCGTCGTTATCGCTATTATCGAATGTGACAAGTTTTAGATTAAGTTTAACAAAAGATTCGTATGTTGCGTGTTTAGCACGACATTGTTCTGGCGAGTATATAGGATCGACAAGTTCGTATGAAACAAATTCTAGAGTTGCATTAGGCTTATCTACATTAGGAGATTTGATAGGAAAATAAGAATTAAATGCTGCTTGCAGTCCTTGATTTTTTCTATTTTCAGGATCTATATCTGCCTGTAAAAACTTTCGATAAGAGTCCTCTTGAACTCCGATAAGATCGTCATTATTTGGCAGATCTTCTCTCTTCGCAAAATTGATTTCGATGGTATCGTGTATCATAAACAGGTCCTATAGTTTAGATTAAGAAGTATAGTTATACCCAGAAAGTTACTATACTTCTAATTAGAATATTATTTAACTTCTACTTTTCCACCAGCGGCTTCTAGAGCAGACTTAATTTCTTGAGCATCGTCTTTTTTGATACCTTCTTTAACTACTTTAGGAGCAGATTCTACAAAAGCTTTAGCATCACCGAGACCTAGTCCTAGTATATTTCTAATTTCTTTGATTACATTGATTTTACTCTCACCAAAATCTAGAAGAGTGACAGTTACTTCGTCTGAAGCACCATCATCTGCATCACCTGAAGCAGGTGCGGAAGCTACTGAAGCAGAAACTCCCCAGTGTTCTTCAAGTTTAGAAGAAAGTTCTGCCGCTTCTACGACAGTAAGAGTAGAAAGTTCGTCTATTATTTTTTGTAATTTGTCAGACATATTAGTTCCTTTTATTTTATGTTATGTTATTGTTTAGAATGGACAGCTAAAACTCGAGCTAGTTTAGAAGCAGGAGCATTGATTATTCCTACGATATTAGCACGAGATTCGTCTAGAGTTTTAAGTTTAGAGAAAGCGACTATATCGTCATACGACAAATTGTCATCAACGGTAGCACCTCCTGTAATTTGAAACTCAGGGTTTGCTTTAGCAAATTCCACGATAATTCTAGAGACAGTGATGGCATCATCTTCAGCTTTCAATATAGTAGCAGTAGTTCCTGAAAACAGGTGTTCTACTCCTCCAAATTTTGTATCTTTTAGGGCAAGTTTCATAAGTTTATTTCTAGTGACTTTAAAAGAAGCGTTAACCTTACGAAGATTTGCTCTCAAAGTGTCGATAGTTTTGACAGGCATTTTCTGACAGGAAACTACAAAAACATTTTGAGAATCAAGAAGATTCTGATGCATACTCTCAATCCACGATTTTTTTTGAATTCGTTTCATAGTATACCTCCGATTTGTGTTTAAGAGAACTAGGAGAGACATTATGTCTTACCTAGCGGTTAATCCTGTTCGTCTATGGAGAGAATTAAGAAAACAAGAAGTTTTCATCCCCAGTCTAGGACAGGTCGATTTTTCCCCTCTTTATATAAGAGAAGTCAAATCTATTTTAAATCCAGGTCCCATACTTGAGGACAGGGAAACTGTTTTTAAATAAAGACCTTTACTATTTTCGGGTTTAGCCTCTTTTAGAGTCTTTATCAATTCTTTAATATTGTTGATAACGGCTGAGTTATCCATATCTATTTTAGCCACACTCATATGAATTACTCCACTAGAGTCGGCTCTAAATTCCACTTGCCCTTTTTTAATATTTTTGATTGCGGTACCTACATTTTCTACTACGGTTCCAAGTTTAGGGTTAGGCATCATCCCTTTAGGGCCAAGAATTTTAGCCAGTCTCGCTAGTTTAGGCATATTATTCGGTGTAGTTATAAGTTTATCAAAATTGATATTTCCGTCGGTGATATCTTTAATAAGATCGTCAAATCCTATGACATCTGCGGAAGAAGCTTTAGCTTGTTTAATATCGTCTGCATCGTCTGTAAAGACGGCAACTCTAACTATTTTACCTGTTATCTCCGGCAGAATTACTATTCCTCTAACGGCTTGATCACTTTTGGTAGTATCTATACCGAGAGAAACGGCAACATCGATACTTTCTTTAAACTTTACAGTAGAAGACTTCTTCAAGTTATCTATAGCCTCGTTAATGTGGTAAGATTTATTCTTATCTAAATCTTTATTTATATTCTTCATTCTTTTAGAAATTTTCATTATAGTTCCCCTTTTACATCGATACCCATAGAAACACATTGTCCTGCGACGATTTTCATAGCACTTTCAATGTTAAAACTGTTAAGGTCTGGCATTTTTTCTTCTGCAATTTTTCTAATCTGTGTCATATTGATTTTAGCTACCTTTACAGTTCCAGGATTAGCCGATGCTTTTTCTAGACCGAGTTCTTTTTTAATCAGGTATGATACTGGCGGAAGTTTCATTTCAAAGGAGAAAGATCTATCTTTGTATACACTTATGATGGTAGGAATAGGAGTATTCTTCTCAAATTTTGAAGATTTATCATTAAATTGTTTAACAAATTCACTAATATTGATACCTGCTTGTCCTAGAGCTGGACCGACAGGAGGAGCCGGTGTTGCCGCCCCAGCAGGTACGACTAGTTTAACCATTCCGGTAACTTCTTTAACAGCCATTCTTCATCCTTTAATTAGATCTACCTTGAATATTAGATAGACTGCAGTAAAACTGCGATTATATTTAGACAGATCTTTCGATTTGCCCATAGTTTAGATCTACTTGAGTATCTCTACCGAAGATAGAAATAGAAAGTTTGATCCGTTTTTTATCATCTTCTACGGCGATGATCTGCCCTTGAAAAGACATAAAAGGACCTTCAATGACCTTTACGACTTCTCCAATTTCATATATTATATCTGTTGCGAAAGGATTTTCTCCGTTATCGTCGCCATTATTGATATTTAAAAGCTTATCTACATCTTTAGAAGCCATAGGCACAGGCACATTTTTTTGGTTTAAAAATCCGAGAGCTTTAGGAGTTCTTCTTACTGTTTGAAAATTCTCGTCGGACATAACCATCTCAACGATTATATACCCAGGAAAAGTCTTCTTCTGAACTAGTTCTTTTTTACCGCCTTTAATTTCAGTCTTCTCATATGTCGGCACAAGAATATTCCCGAACCCACCGTTAGCAGAAGCATCTACTTTTTCTTGCAAAGCCTCTTTAACTTGATTTTCGCAACCTGATTGCACATGAACGACATAGTATTTCATACAATTACCCTAGAAACATTTTCATTAACCAACTAAACACTAGATCTACTAAGTAGACAAAGATAGTCATAATAGTTGTAACGATAAGAATTAAATAAACACCACTTTTGACATTTTTCTTTTCTGCCCAAGTAACTTTCTTAGCCTCATCTATTACTGATTTAAAAAAAGTAAGAGCTTTCAACAAAGAAGTACCTCCGAGGATAATGGCAGGGGAAACAGGGTTCGAACCTGCGACCTGCGGTTTTGGAGACCGACGCTCTACCAACTGAGCTATTCCCCTAAACGATGTTAACTTCTTTAAGTATGCCAACATTATTTTAGAAAAGCAACCCCTCTTGCAACTTTTTTTTACAATGACAAAGTATAATCAGAACTTTAAGAATTTTTTTCTATTAGAGACGGCTCTATTTTGTGGTTCAAATTTTCGTTTCTCGTTATCGTCATATAAAAAAGTCCAGTTATAATGGCTGGACTTTTCATACTAAAAAACAATAAAATATTACCAGTTAGTTGGCATTACTTCAAAATGTTCTTGTTTATGTTCACAAGCAGGACATACTAGAGGAGCTTCATCACCGGAGTGTTGGTATCCACAGTTGAGGCATTTCCAAGTTGTCTTTTCTCCGCCATCTTTTTTGAATACAGTTCCATCTTGAATATTTTTTCGAAAAGCTTTGAATCTCTCTTCATGATATTGTTCTGCGATAGCGATAGAGTCAAAAATTTTAGCTATATTTTCGAATCCTTCATCACGAGCGACTTTTGCAAAATCCGGGTACATAGTAGAATGTTCGTAGTTTTCTCCATCGGCAGACCCTGCTAGATTTTCTTCAGTAGTTCCTATTGCGGGGATACTTACTCCTACTTCCATTTTAACATCACAACCGTGAGCTAGTTTAAATAACCGTTTAGCATGTTGTTGTTCGTGTTTTGCCGTCTCTTTGAAGGCTTCAGAGATCTGTATAAACCCTTCTTTTTCGGCTACAGGAGCGAAGTACAAATATCTGTTTGATGCCTGAGATTCACCTAGAAAAGCCTGACAGATATTTTCTAGAGTTTTTGTTCCGTTAAGTTTGTTCATATATTATCCTTTTTTTATAACTATGATTAGTATATAATAAAGTTTATTATAAATCAATTTTTAGAGCAAAAAAAAAGTTCCCGTCTAGGCTATAGTATCATTTCAAAAAGCTTTACAATTCAACAAAAAGAATAGACCTTTTATCTTGTATTAAAAGTTCTTAAAATATATTGTATGTTAAATAATGGTTATGACCTGGTTAAAAAAATACCTATCTACCTATGTTATAAGTGAGTAGTAAGTATATAGATAAAAGCCGACTTCATAGCTAGAAAACATTAGAGGTGCTATTTATGACTTTTAACATTTTCAATCATGAAGTAGTGATACAAGAAGTTCCGAACGAGATAAGCCTATCATTTTCAGTAGTAGGTTGTACATTAAATTGTCCAGGTTGCAGTTGGGAGGGTATTAGAAAGAATGAGCCATACGAAGAATTAACAGACAAAAAATATATAGACCTTTTAGAAAAATACAGAGGGTTGTGTAGTTGTGTTCTATTTTATGGTGGCGAGTGGCACGAGGAGAAATTAAAAGAATTTTTAATTTTAGCGAAAGATTATGACTTTAAAACTTGTCTTTATACAGGACTAGACGAGATATCTCTGTCTTTGATGAAGCACCTAGACTACTTAAAAACAGGTCCATATATTGAGGCGATGGGAGGACTAGACTCTGCGACGACGAATCAGAAGTTTTACGATCTAACCTTAAAAAAGTCGCTTAATCACTATTTTTTAAAAAAATCGATAGCAAAGGAAGACAAAGTTATATTTGACAGTTAAAAAAACAAAAACAAAAGGGTAAAATATGAAGAACAACAAAAAAGTTACTATGATAAGATTGAGGGAAGATCAGTTAGAGAAAAAAGTAAATTTTATAAATAATTATATTGAGATTGATGAAAATGCTGCCGATGCTTCTGTCTTGGATGCGAATGCCAACATCGTTTCAAAGAACTTGTCGACTTTAACTACAGAACTACATAAAGACATAAATATCCAGATAAACAGGTCCCTAATAAGTAGAACTTTGCAAGAAAAATTTGGCGATACCTATTCCAAAGAGTATATCCGTCAACTTGAGAATCACGAGATCTATACACACGATGAATCTTCGTTATCGCCGTATTGTGTGAGTATATCTATGTACCCGTTCCTATTAGGCGGTATGACAGCTCTAGGAGGGGAAGCGAAGGCTCCAAAGCATCTAGCATCTTTCACAGGATCCTTTGTTAATTTGATCTTTGCGGTCTCATCGCAGTTTGCAGGTGCGGTAGCATCTGTAGAATTTTTGATGTGTTTTGACTATTTTGCTAGAAAAGATTACGGGGACGATTATCTTAAAACTGACAAGAAAGTTATAGAAAATCAACTTCAGCATGTAGTCTATGCCCTAAACCAACCCGCCGCCGCTAGAGGCTATCAGTCGGTATTTTGGAATATATCTATATTTGATAAGTTCTACTTTAACTCTATATTTCAAGACTTTATATTTCCAGGAGATCAAAGCAGACCTAATTGGGGTTCACTATCTAAATTGCAAGATTTCTTTATGAAATGGTTTAACGAAGAGCGGAGTAAATGTCTATTGACTTTTCCTGTTGTTACCGCCGCTATTTTGACAGAGGATGACAAGCCTAAAGACAGTAAATTCGCAGATATGTGTTGTAAAGAAATGAGCGAAGGAAACTCGTTCTTCGTATATATGTCGGATACGGCGGACTCTTTAGCCTCTTGTTGCAGGCTTCGTAGTGAGATTGTAGATAATACATTTTCGTATTCTCTAGGAGCTGGAGGAGTATCTACAGGTAGTATAAATGTCATTACTGCAAATATAAACCGTCTTGTACAAAACTCTATATTGAGTCAGTTTAAAGAGCAGAACCCTAAATCTGAAAATCCGTTAACTTTAAAGGTCGCAGATAATTTTGAGTTATGGAAGAGCGAGGTACTAGACAAAACTGTAATCGACCATGACAAAATACAGGAAGATCTAAAAATACAGATAGAAAAGATACACAAATATCAGGTTGCGAGCCGTCATCTTTTTGAAAAGTATGAAAAGGGCGGTATGTTAACAGTCTATAATGCTGGCTATATATCATTTGAGAAACAGTTCTTGACTATAGGAGTGAACGGTTTTGTAGAGTCTGCAGAGGCTTTGGGCATTAGTCCGACGAACAATAAAGAGTATAAGAAATATTTAAACGGAATGTTGAAAGTTATATATAATTCTAATAAGGAGGCAAAAAGTCTATACGGCTACCTCTTTAACACAGAATTCGTCCCTGCCGAGAATTTGGGTGTAAAAAATGCATCGTGGGATAAAAGAGACGGTTATTATAGTCCTAGAGATTGTTATAATTCTTATATGTATGTTGTAGAAAACGAATATACTGATCTGGTAGATAAGTTTGTTTTACACGGCAAAGAGATAGTAAAATACCTAGATGGTGGGAGTGCTTTACATCTAAATCTTGGAGAATACCCTACTCAAGAGTCGTATCGAAAACTTTTTAATATATCTGCAAAGACTGGGTGTAATTATTTTACTACGAATGTAAAGATTACTATCTGCGAACAGTGTAATAATATAGACAAGCGGACTCTAGACAGTTGTCCTAAATGCAGTTCTACTAACCTATCGTGGGCTACGAGGGTTATAGGATATTTAAAGAAGGTTTCATCATTCAGTTCTAAAAGGCAGTGTGAAGAGAGCGATCGCGATTATGCTGGGTGCAACAACCTATAGATTTTATCTATAGGTTAGAAGACAACTTATTATAGAATTTTTTTGCAGGGTCGAAATAAATAAAGTATACTAATATTATGACGAAGAAGCAGTTGAACAGTATATCTAGTTATACTCGAAAATTTTTAGAACAGATAAGAGCTATACCGTTCTTGGGCAAAAAAGAAGAACACCGTCTTGCAACACATTTTAGAGATTTTCAGGACAAAGAATCTGCGGAGAAACTAGTCCTATCTCACCTACATCTAGTGGTCTCTTTATCTTACAGTTTTCAAAATTATAATGTCCATTTTGAAGATCTATTATCGCAAGGTACTATAGGTCTATTACAGGCTGTTCAAAGTTTTGATCCGGATCACGGCACTCGTCTATCGACTCATGCACAGTATTGGATAAAGGCCGCTTTATACGACTTCGTTCAGAATAATAACAGCATAATAAAATCTGGCAGATCTTCAGATATGAGGAAGTTATTTTTCAAGTTATCTAGTGCTAAAGAAAAGCTAGGAATATCTCATAAAAAGTCGTTAAACACCGAAGACATCGAAAGATTATCTAGTAATCTAGGTGTATCTGCGAAGGCGATAAGACAGTCTGAAGGCGATCGTCAGGCTATAATTTCTTTAAATTCGCCTCAGTCAAAAGAAAACCACGAGGAAAAAATAGGGTTGGTTGCTAGTCCGATTGAAGATCCCGGTATCAAAACAGAGAGGACAGATTTAAGAAAAAAAATGTTAAAAGCGACGACAGACTTTTTAGAGACGATAGACGATAGGGACAAAGATATCTTTACATCACGATATTTATCTGTACCACCTAAAACTCTAGAAAATATAGCAAACAGGTTAAAGGTGTCTAAACAAAGTGTCCATCAAAGGGCAGAAAAAACCGTCAAATTATTAAGAACTTTTATAAGAAAAAGATATCCAGATGAAAAAATATAGGTGTAGTTGTAGAACTCTAGATTCGGCGGTAGACATATTTTGGGGTAAAAAAATGACGGGAAAAACAAGCACAGATCTACAATTTCAGTTAGGCACAATTACAGAAAAATGGGAGGCATTGATCGGAAACCCATTATGCTATGACCTCCGTCCTAGCAGACTTTATAAGGCAAAAAATGATATGATTACTCTAACGATTTTTGTATTCAATCCGTCGCTAAAAATGTCGTTAAAATACCGTAAAACAGAACTATTATCAAAAATAAATACCGTATCTCAAACGACTACAATAGAAGACCTCAAATTTATATTTAAGTAATTATATCTATACGACGAAGATAAAAAAACACAATTATTTACTCCGACAATTTTTATAAAATGAAAATAATGTTATTACTTTAACAATATCAAAACATATAATGTTTTGCCTCGAAAGTTTTTTGAGCATTAATCTGGTTCAGAAAATTATCGACTTCCTCTGCCGCTTCGTTAATTAAAGTCAAAGAGCTAGTCGTCCTCAAAATGTACGGAGATGCTTTAGTACTTCCTGTAAGCCAATAGTTGTCTCCACTGTTTGGCGGTCCATATTTTTGTTCTGCACTTTGCCAAAAATTAAATATTTTAAGTTTTCTTTGATACTCAAATTTTTCACCGAGTCCGTCAGTGTCTCCCGCATCATTAGTATAGACAATTTTCCAAACTTTAGAGTTCGCTAAAGGACTAGTAAAATGCAACTCGATAGTCTCGGCAGTCTCATTCCTCTTTAGAAAAAGAACTTTTTGATAGAGCCAGTTATTCTGTTGTGCGACTCTGTGTATACATTTAGAAATTTCCGACGGGACGGTCAAAGATTGTCTACATACATAGTCTAAATTATATCTGTAAAATCTATGCATTTCTTGTTCTGACTTTTTTGAGATATCTATCCCGAATCTGATATTTTTATTTTTCAAAAAAGATTGCACGAGTTCTTTCGACATACCTAGAACGAATCCCGAGACATCTAGCATACCTTCATCTAAAAACTCTTTTTCTTGATTGAGTTCTTGAGATAACATTGTAGAAGTAATTTTGGAAATCTCATTTTGAGTTATGTCTGCGATATGGTTTGTTGAGTTCTCTGTATTTTTCCTATCGATATTTTTGTCGATATTAAATTTAGGGAGACCTTTCGAATTAGCCTGTATAGTTAAAAAAGGGCAAATCAAAAGAACAAACAATATATAGATAATTTTATTAAACATACATAAACTATATAATAAAAGAGAAGACAATAACAAGTAAAAGTTCTATAGTATTTTTCTGCTATCTAGAATAAATTTATATGCTTCTACTATTCCTGCGAAGAACTTTTTATCTATATCTTTATTTTTGTCTGGATGATATTTTTTGACTAATTTTAAATATTCTTTTTTTATATTTTCTAGTTCACAATCTTGTTCTATCTTAAAAATATTGTGAGCTATTTCTAGAGTTTCTGTATAAATAGATCTGACTGTCTTAACCTTTTTATTTTTAAAAAAGAGAAATTGTTCTATATTTTCTTCTACAGATCTATTAGATTTTGCCGACGATTTCAGTGGCAACCCTACCTTGAGTTCAAAGTCTATCGCCTCTATTTCTTTATCCGACAAACCTTTATAATAGTTCCAAGATTTATTATATTCTTTTACATGTTTCAAGCAAAAGTACCAGTGATCCTTCAGCCCTCTATTTTTTGGCGCCTTAAATTCTCCTGCATTAGAACATTTCATTGCATCGCATCTTCTACGAAAATCCGGTCTTTTTGTCATTTTTTTGATCATTTTGAACTACTATTGTTATTTTTTATCATAGGATGTTTTAAAAGTTGTTTATGTAATTCAGAATTTTCTAGATGAGTATAAATTTGTGTAGTCGAGATATTTTGGTGTCCTAGAAAAGCCTGAATTGTTTCCAGTTGCACACCGCCTGCGAGCAAATGAGTAGCGATAGAATGTCGTAAAATGTGAGGTGAAACTTTAGAGCTAGTCCACCCTAAATCAGGGGCAATCCTTTTTACCATTTTAAAAAAACCACCTCTAGTTAAATGTCCACTTGAAGAATTACTAGGAAATAAAAACGGTGATTTTGCCCATTTTTTATCTTTAGATAAATCTTCGATCCACCTATCGACAATTTCTTTTACAGTTTTTGTAATAGGGATAATCCGTTCTTTGTTCCCCTTTCCTAATACAAAAATAGAATCTTTACCTACATTATTTTTTTTCAACGAGACTAATTCGGAGACTCTCAATCCTGTATAATAGATCAACTTCATCATCGTTATAGCTCTTATATTATCGTCTAATTTAGTTAACTTTTTGATATCATTTTCTGAAATTACTTTAGGAAGTCTGTTATAACTTTTGGTCTTACAAGAGTCTAGATCAGGAATTTTCTTTATCAATTGTTCGGAGAATAAAAACTGCAGATATTGTTTTAGGGCAGAAATTTTTCTTTGTTGAGATGTCATATTAAATTTTTGCAAGAAAGATTGATACTCAAGAAATTCGTCTACAGAGACTTCTTCTATTTTTTTATTAACAAATTGAGCTAACTGAAACAGATCACTTCTATATGCATTGATAGTATTTTTAGACACTCCTCTTTCTGCGAGCATCATATCAAAAAAAGTTTCGTAGATAAATTTATTAGTCATATCTTTGTAATTGAATTTCCGTGATTACTATGTCCTGTTTCGGAGTTATAACGAAAAGCAGAACCGAAGCTAGAAAACCTATTAGCATTATTAACAATACTTTTTTGATGTTTCTTTTTAGATAATATTTTTTCGCCAAAATTTTCATACAGTTTTATTTATGGAGTTATACTCCATCTAGCATTCTTAAATATCCGCTAGCTCCAGAGGCACCTTCTTGAGGCACAAAAATTTCTACAACATAAGACGATAAAAACAGTAATAGGAATCCGATCATTATCCAAAATATCTGTTCCATACTTATCGGAGCTTTTCCATCTTCGGCTTTTCCTGTTAAATTATTTTTGATAAGATTGTATCCTATTTTAAAGAACAGTAATCCCGCTGCTATAAATATCAAAATTCTAATGGTCGTCAAAACCCCTGCAATTCTACCAGTAATTTCACCTAGAGCTTGCCCACTTGATGCTGGAAGGTCTATTGCGAAGACGAGTAAAACGAGAAAAATTCCTAGATGTATCATTACTGGTTTAAATTTATTAGTCATACAAAATCCTTTTAGTTTATTTCAGGCGGTAAAATTAGTGTTTTACCATTATCTAATTGATGTTTATAAGGGCACTTACTACAAGCGACTATTGACAGCAACATTACAGTTAAAACAACAGTTTTTATGCTTATAGACATTATGTTCATAGAATTACCTTTATTGCATTATACATTAAAAAGGCATATAGTTCAAATAAAAAGATAGAAAATGTTAGGGATAAAATTTTACCGTTGGATTAGCGGGAAACCATTTACTTCGTACGAGTTCGGTATAATATCAGAACATTTAGCTGGGATATATCTATTTTTCAAGGGTTATACTATAGTCTCCCGCAGATATTCTGGAAAGCGGGGTTACCCTACGGGCGAAGTAGATCTAATTGCATACCACAAGAAGACTTTAATATTTGTAGAGATTAAAAAACGTAAGACTTTAAATTTAGCATCAGAAAGTATCAGTCCCCGTCAACGATACCGTATAAGAAAAAGTTATCATCTATTTACCAGTCGTCACCCCCGTTTTAAAAATTACGGTATTAGATTCGACACTATATTATTCGGCAAAGACTTATTAAAACCTAGGCACATAAAAAATGCATTTTAGTTATTTACTTTAATATTGATATTCATTATAATTGTCTATGACAAATATGACGGAACTTTACAAAACTGTTTCTAATCTAGAATTAGTGATAGCATCTTTATCTAAAGAGGTTGAGGTATACAAAAACGAGATGCACAGCAATTTTAATACTGTATTATTGAACACTACAAAAAATTTAGAAGATAAAATAGGGGAGCTTCAGGAAAAAATCCGTCTCTTCAAACAAAAGTCCAGTAATTTATTAGCGGAGTGGGAAGAAGAAATTATGAAGTTAGAAAAATCTAAAGACGATATAAAATGAGTGCTTTCATATTCAAACTATTAGACAAAAGTTATCAGATATCGATAAAATCTGACTATAGTGATAGGATGTTATTATTGTCGAAAGAGTTAAACAAAAAGGCTCGACAATTACAAAAAAACCAAGGCATACTAGAAGAGAGGCAAGTTTTAATTTATCTATCTTTTATGTTGATCGACGAATTAGATCTATATGTTCAAGGAGATAAAAGTCCTGAAGAAAAGCGAGGAGAGATCCGCGAGTTGAGACAGAGGACTTTAGAAATGACCGAACAGATAGAAGATATTAAAGCGGGGTTAAAAGTGGACAATTTTAATTTATTAGATTCTTCTACAGAAGGCTCTAATAAATAATTTTTACGGCATTTTCGATAGTTTTTTATCTTAACAAATTTATTCTACTAAAGTTCTTCTACCCATTTGATCTGGAGAAGTTATGATGCCCTCTTCTTCCATCTTGTCTATCATAGAGGCCGCTCGTCCGTATCCTATTCGAAGTTTTCGTTGTAGAAAAGATGTCGAGGCTCTTTTAGATTCTTTGATTAGGGAGACTGCCTGTTGATAAATATCTCCGTCATTATTATTATGACTAGTTGCATTACCCACTGGATTTGCATCTTCAAAAACGTCTAGATTATATTCAGGCGGGGCCTGTTTTTTCCAAAATTTTGCGACCCTTTGTGCCTCTATCTCACTTACAAAAGCTCCGTGAGTTCTGATGAAGGCTCGTCCCGCAGGCATATATAACATATCACCTTGGTCTAACAAACTTTCTGCTCCCATAGAATCCAAAATCGTTCGAGAGTCTACTCTAGAAGAAACTTGAAAGCTAACTCTAGTAGGAAAATTTGCTTTTATAACTCCCGTAATTACATTTACACTAGGTCTTTGGGTTGCTAAAACCAGATGTATTCCCGCCGCCCTTCCCATTTGAGCTAACCGTTGCAAACTAGGTTCGACATCTTTTGCACTAGTCACCATTAAGTCTGCGAGTTCATCTATAACTATTACGATAAATGGGATCTTGACTAACGGCAATATTTTTTCTTTCTTTGTGATATCTCCGTTATCTTCGGCAATTTCTACGGTATATTTTAGTACTTTTTGACTTGCTTTAGCAGACAAAATTTTATTATTAAAACTAGAGAGATCTTTTACACCGAAATTTTTCATTAGTCTATATCTTTTTTCCATTTCTCTAACGGCCCATTTTAGAGAGTTTATAACTTTTTGATGTTTAGTTACGACGGGGACCAAAAGATGCGGGATATCTTCCCAGTCGGAGAATTCTATAATTTTGGGATCGACAAGAATAAATTTGCAGTCGTTAGGTGTGCATTTATATAATAGAGAAATAATTAGATCTCTAAGAAAAACAGATTTTCCTGAACCTGTTCTCCCGGCTAAAAGCAGATGGGGCATCTTCAGCAAATTCACGACGGATGCTCTTCCTGTGATGTCGCAACCTAGAACTACAGGAAGGGTAAATTCTGTAGTTTTAAACTCTTTACTTTCTACCATCTGTCTAAAAGAAACGATACTCCTTTGCAAATTCGGCAGTTCTACTCCAATAGTATTTCTACCTGAAATGACGGACATCCTAATAGATTGACATTTCATAGATCTTGCTATGTCCGCGGATAAAGCGACGACTTTAGAAGTTTTAGTTCCAGGGCTAGGTTCAAATTCGTAAACCGTAATAACGGGGCCTGCTTTAATAGAATGTATTGTCCCGTCTATATTAAATTCTCTAAAAAATCGCAACAGTTGTTTTGCATTATTTTGAAATTGAATTTGAGATTGTTTTTGTGGAAGTTTTGGAATAGATAGAAGTTCACTACTAGGCAAAGTAAAAGTAGGCGACTTTATTTTATCTTTTACTACAGATATTTTATTTTTGGGGACAGATTTAATTGTAGATTTTTTCTTCATTTTTACCATTTTCTCTTTTTTATTTAGAGACGGAGATTTATCGTTCTTCCTTGTGTATTGCCAGATTGATTTATAAATCGCCAGAAGTATTTTATGCGGATAAATTCTAAACATTATCATTATAGAAATTGGGGCTACTATATATAGGAATGGCAAAATAATTACGGGTACAATTTGTCCTAGTATCCACCCGAGGGCACCTGCGAAATCCGAATTGATGCTTTGTAATATAACAGATATAGAGAAGAAAGTTAAAATCGTCCATAAGATATCTTTCTGATTTTTGACTTCGAAGTCTATCCAAGATAAATTAGTTATTAAAAGTTTATATGATCTTTTTATCATAAATATGGTAAATAATATAGATAAAGTGCTTCCAATTAAATACTTAAAAAATATTATAAAGTTGTCTACAAAGATCGCACCTTTATGAATTTCATTTGAATATATTAAAAATCCTAGAGCATCTTTCTCGAACAGAATATTATAGAGAACTATGATCCAAAAGACGAGTAAAGAAAAACGGAGAATATATCTTCTAGTTTTAGACAGGAACGAATTATTAGAACTATCTAAAAAATTATCTTTAACCCCTGCAAATTTCATAATTATTTTTTTGTTCGCGATTTTGCCCCAGTATTTTTTTTAGTACCACCCTTCTTTTTGACAGGACTTTTCCCGGCGGTTTTAATATTATTGACTTCTTTCTTAAAAGTTTTCATCCCTTTTGCGAGGTTAGCCATCATATTAGGAATAGTTTTATGCCCAAAAAGAAGGAATATAAATATTAGAATTAGTGCAATTTCCCATAAGCTAGGTATCATAAAAATTTCCTTTAAGTTTAGTATTTTATACTGAAGCAGTCTAGTTTTAATTGACTTTTAATTTTTCCACAGAGTGCATCTGCTTCTTTAACATTTACAAGATCTACTATTCTCACTCTATAATATCTTTCGCCGTTCGAGTTTCCTGGGACGATTATAATATTAGCTTTACTAAAAAAGTCTGGATATTTTTGTTTAAGTTGTGCTATTTTTACTTTAGCTGATCTCTCATTATTATATGAAACCATCTGCACATGAAATCCCCTAGGAATTTTATTTACAGGCATTACTTTTGTTGCTTGAATTTTTCGTTGCACTGGTTTTTTCACCACAGGTTTTTCTACTGCTACTTTTTTCACCGCGAATTTTTTAACTTCTGGTGCTTTTTCGATAGATCTTTCGACTACAGGTTTCGTTACATTTTTATTTATTTTTACAGCTTTTATCTTGACCTCTCTATCTTCGATTTTATTATTACTAATTTTTTTTATTGTTTCATTTTCTACTACTTTTTTATTATTACTTTCGTTAAGAGCTTTTAAAACTGGTTCTAGATTATTTTCTTCGTCAACTCTAATTATATTATCATTGTCATTTCCTACGACAGGAATAATTTTAGAAAAATCTTGAGCTTTTTCTATAGGGATAATTATAGGTTGTTGTTTATCGTTATTTTTAAAGATTATAAAACTTACAAGGCTAACTATTATCGCGGTAGTTGCAACAGAAGCTACTAAAATTAAAACGGGAAAATTCTTTTTATAGTTATCTGCATTTTCTAGCGATTCTAAAAAAGAGTCTTCGTTCACATTGTTATCGTCTTCGTTGTTAAAAGGGTCTTTGATATTCATAAAATCTCCTGTATTGTATATAACATTATATCACAAAAAACGAAAAAAAACAAACGAGAAAAATATCAAATTTCTTGTAGTCGTAGAACTATCCAAAGTAAAATAATGCCTGTAAAAAACCAGGGTAAAACTACTGCCTGAAATGTCGTCAATAGTCCTATAGTACCGAGGCTTACAAAAAATTGAGTTATAAAGAAAATCGATAATCCAGATACTGTAGCGATTAAAAATCTTTTGATAAAGGACGAATTCCGTTCCCATTTAGATAAAGTCGCTATCATAGCTATAGCTATCATTATGCAAAGCGAAACTGGAAACATTAACAGGCCGACAAATTTTGCTGAATATTGTCTAGTTGAAAATCCCTGTTCGTTCAGTCTTTTTATAGTTTTAGGCAACTCAAAAAATGGTATAAGATGTGGCGACATAAATTCTTCTTGTACTTTTCTAGGAGTGAGCGATGTCGTTAAAATTTTATCTTTGAATTTTACCAGTACTTGATCTATGTTAGATTTATAGCCGTCCTCAAGAGTTATTTTAAAATCTTGGAGAGTTGCTAATTTTGCGACTATGACGGTAAAATTTACGGTATCTCTTCGCGAATTGATTTTAGGGTAAATAAATATTTTGAGATTAAGCATTTCTACTTTATCGTCTTGAAAGTCTATAGCTTTAGAATAGATTATCATTTGATAGTCGTCGTGTTTTTCATAGAACCAGAAGAGCCGTTGCTGATCATTTCTAACGAAGTCTATTTTATGTTCTAGAAAAAGTTTCTGCTGTTTTTTGGCTGTATTGACTAGCATCAAGTCGCCTAAAGTCGCCCATATTATACCGAAAGATAGTGCGAAGACAAACCAAGATTTTCCTATATTCCAAAAGGAGACACCTATACCACGAATTATAGTCATCTCGTTATGTTTTTGCAGATTTCTTATAACGGCTATTGTTGCGAATAAAAACATAATCGGCAATAACATAGGCATCAGTAATATGACTTGAAACAGAGCTAATTGAAAAATGTCGAACACAGGAATTTTATCTCCTATGTGAGTGAGTTGTTCAAGAAAGGTGACGATTAAAATTATAGTGATTAAACTTGCGACGACCAGAACTAGAGTTTTTAGAAAGATTTTCAACAGATTTTTATTGAGTACCATATTATTAAACTTTGCTTCTCGAAGAGGAGACTATTAGAAAAATAGCGGACGGCTTTATACCATACCCTTAAATTCTATCTTGATTATAGTAAATTCTTCTTGTCCACTCGGCATAGGAACCTCTACGATATCCCCCTCTTTTTTTCCAAGAATGGCGGCACCTATAGGCGAGTTAATAGAGATTCTATTATATTCTGCATCGGCTTCGACATCGCTTAAAACGATAAAGGTCAACTCTTTTTTATCACTTTTTAGAGAAACCGTAGCCCCAAAAACGATGGAGTCTCCTTTCAATTTATCTATATTTACGACTTCTGAGTCTGCAATACTAGAATTTATCTCTGCGATTCGTCCCTCTATGATGCCTTGTCTTTCTTTTGCAGAGTGATATTCTGCATTTTCAGACAAGTCTCCAAGTTCTCTTGCCGTCGATATTGCTTCGATAATCTTAGGACGGTCGACTAGGTTAAGTTGTTTAAGTTCTTTTTCTAATTTTTCAAAACCGTGATTAGTAATAGGTGTTGCCATAAAAAGCTCCTTTTTTTATAGACAATTTTACACTACTAAAGCACCACTGTCAATAAGATTTCTACTGTGTCTTAAGCCCGCTAATTGTCAAGAAAAGTCTCTATACTGTATATGTTCTAATGACAAATTAGACAAAAAAAACAAAATCGACACTCCTAGAGTATCCCTCGAGATAGTTCTATTTGAAGCTGATTATTCGATTCATTCTGCGATAAATTTAAGCAAATATCGTCGGTATAAATCCCATTTATAGGCCACTCAACGAGACAGTGTCCAGATTTTATGGCCTCGAAGAAACCTATATTATATAGTTCCTCTAGATTATCCTGATCTAAAGTTCTTCCTTTAATTCTAAACAGATCGCAGTGATGAATTTGCCTGTTTATTTGAGGGATATCATAGGAATTCATTATAGAAAAAGACGGACTAGGAACATTTATCTTCGGCAAAAAATATTGGATAATCGCTGTAATTAAAGTAGATTTTCCCGACCCCATTTCCCCGCAAAAAGACAATTGTGTAGGTGCTTGATCTTGAGCAAACATTACTTCCGCGATTTTTGCTCCGAACTCATTTGTATCTTCTACGGACTTTAAAATCACTGTTGAATTTTTGACATTAAATCTTGAGTCTATAAATAGCGAGTTTAGTTTTCTAAATTTATCAGTCATCGAAGTCTATACTATCGTCAACGATGTTAGAACTTTCCGTCGATATTTTGTGTCGCGAGAGAACGAATATCTTGGGCGATATTTTTCCATCTATTTTGGTCGGAGAAACAGAAATGGTCGTCGTCTGTCTAGGTTCTTTTACGATCCATTTTACGAGTTGTCTATTATTTTTATCGAAGAAAAGTTTAACAGAACCTAAAGATTGAGCTTGAGCTAGAGCTATAGATGCGGTTAAAAATCTATTATCTTCTCCAGTTTCTAGAACCATCAATTTAGGATTTCCTATAATGTAAAAAGGAACTTGCAGTAGTACTTTTGCCGGTGTCATCGCGAGAGGAATCGTAGTAATTTGATCTGTTTTATCTTGATACATAACTAGTTGAGATTTTGAGGCTATAATTTCAAGTCCAGAGTTATAGTTAAACCTCATTTGTGCGGGTGTTTTAAAATAAAACTCTCCTGTATCTTTAAAAGTTTGACCGTTAACTTTAATTATAGTTTGAGTAAATTGTCCTTCTAAAGTTGTCATTTCGTTAAAATATTTTTCGACCTTTTTAACTATACCATTATCTATATTGGCTTGACTAGGACTACAAAATAAAATCAGATACCCACAAAAGAGCAGACATAATATTGAGTTTTTCATAATAAAATTATAGCCTAGTAATAACTAAAAATCAATACTATTAGAACTTAATAGTATTCGGCAGGAGTAAAAATTTCGCCCCTTGAGAGTGTTGTTTTCCGGCAGAATCGAGAACAGAATCTCCTACACCCCAAAATATGTCGCCTCTAATTAAACCTTTAATTGCTTTTCCGGTATCTTGCATAACCATCAGTTTATTGAACCGATTATTTGAGTAGTCTGTTGTCGAGACAAATACAGGGATACCCATAGGATAAAATTGCAGATCTACGGCTAACGATCTTTTAGGAGTTAGAGGAACACCTTGAGCTCCGATAGTTCCGGAGTTATTATAATTTTCTTTAAAGTAAATATACCGTTTATTTTTGACACTATATTCTTTAAACACAGCAGGGTTATCTTTCAAAAATTTAATAACTGAAGGAGTAGAATATTTATTAGAAGGAATTTTATTATCATTTTTCAGCATACTTCCTATACCTACAAACTCTTGTCCATTATTACCTCCGTACCCGATATTGACTCTTTTACCGTCGGTCATTTTGAGTACTCCGGATCCTTGAATCTGCAGGAAGAAAACGTCTACTGGGTGTGCATAATATAGAATCCGTCCAGGAGTTGTCTCTTCTATTTCTTTTCTAGTCAAATTGATTTGATCGACTCGAGTCGGCTTTTCCATTATGGGAGCAGAAAACTCGTCTGTTTTTTTGTAAGAGGCATATAGACCCATAGAGAGATATCCTGTAAAAAGTCCAAGTTTAGATTTATCATTTTGAACTATTTGATATGGGACAAAATTATTTTCGAACCATTTTCTAGCCTCATTATTAGACATAAAATCTACACTAGGAACATTGCGACAAATTTTTCTAAAGTACGGATCTATATTTTTACCTGCGATAGGTCTCATTACATTAGAACTTTTTACGATAGATTTACAACTGTTATTAAAGGATCTTAAAGCATCTCTTTGCGAGTCGTTAACCCACCCGTTTAGATTATCCCAAGAGACAATTTTAAGATTATTTTTTTTCAGTTCAGTTGCTAGAGGTTCTTTTTTATGTTCCTTATAGTTGACTGTACGAGGAAATTTATATCTATAGTGATCTTTAGCAACGGAAGACAGCGGGTTATAAACGCACCCGGTAAAAGCGAGACAGAGGATCGATATAAAATAATTATGTAAATTCTTCACAACGACCTTTTATGATGTCTTTATCAATTTCAATTTTATCACTTTCGTAATTTTGGTTAGAGAATATTGAATAGTCCAGGTATCTATAAATTCTATATCTTTATCTGTTGGTTTATCATTTTTGATGGGACTTTGAAGAGAGTAAAAGATCAATTGAAAAGTACTATTTTCACGATCGACGGAATTTATTTTAATTTTAGAGAGACTCTTGAGTTTTGTTTTAGGCGGATTATTTGACAGGGTTAAAAAAACTGTAGGGCTTACTATCCGTCTAATCCTCAAGAGGTTTTGACTCTGGAAATTAGAAACTATATTGTAGAAGAAATTTGCAAAACATTTTCCAAAGGTTTCTGATTCAAATTTTTTGGGGTAAACAGTTTTCGCAAAATCTATAATTAGATCGAAGTCTATAGCAAATTCAACGGTATTATTATTTTTATCTAAAAAAGTGATAGCATCACCCACAGACTTTTTAATACCAATTTCTTTACCATCGTCTTGTGATTTATTGAAATTTTTGACTGGATCGATATCCTGTTTCATTTTAAAGAAACTAAAGGCTAGCGATATAATGACGAGAGTCATAATTATAGAGGTAATAAAACTAAAATCCATAGTCTTATTATATTCTATTTAGCAAAAATTATCAAGTCATCTAAATATGAAAAAAGAAGTTGCTAGATTAAAAATATTTATTATAATATTGTAAATATACGGGAGGTAAAAATGTCGAGTAAAATAGTAAATTGTGCTATATTATTGTCTATCATATTTGTATTAAACGGTTGCGGTAATAAAGGGAATATTCAAACTCCTCCACAACCTTCATATAGTTATCCGTCTAATCTATTTTAGAAATTTTCAAAGATAGATTTTGTATATCTGACTTAACGGCTTCTAATTTATGATCTACGACATTCAGAGAATTTGTTAAAGTCTGTTCTTTGATGAAGCTTTTCCATTCGTCTATAGCTTTGAGTACTTTATCTGCGGAGATTGAAATTTCCAGATTTATTTTATCGGAGACGGCGAACTTTTTATATTTTCTAAAATCTTGAACGGTTCTAATAATGTCTCTAGCGATACCTTCTCTCTCAAGCTCATCTGTTAAATTGGTATCAAGAGAAACCACAAAATCATTTTGTCTAGAAACTTTATCGACACTATTTTCATCGTTAGTCATAAGTTTTATCTCAAATTCGTCCGCTACGAGTTCTTCTCCGGCGATGAAAGCTATATTGTCTTTTATAATGTAGTCGTTAATTTTCACAGCCACAGAAATTTCTTTAAGCTTCGCCCCTAGCCTTTTTCCTACTACGGGTGTCTTTATATAGAGTACCTTTTTTGCGACGAGATCTATATCGGGTTGTATTATAATATTTTTTACATTGATTTCTTTAAGAATTATATCTTTATATTCTTCGGCGAACCCGTTGTTAAAGACATTCAGAATACTTTTTGAAGCTGAAAAAATTGTGATATTATTTAGAGGAGTTCTATTTTTAATTTTAACAATTTCCCTAATATTTTTAGCGATAGAACAGATTTCTTTAACGACATTCATATTGTAGATAATTTCATTATCTTGTCTACTTAAATTTATAACTTCGGGGTAATTTTGCAGGTGTACACTTTTTTCTAGAGGATTAATTTTCTGCCAAACGGTCTCTGCAAAAAAAGGCATTATCGGAGCTGACAATTTAGCGAGACTATGGATAACGGTATAAAGGGTATTAAAAGCTTCTTGAGTTTCTAGATTATCAGATCTTCCCCAAAATAAATTTCTATTCAAACGGATAAACCAGTTATTGAGGTCGTCTAAAAATGCAGAGAACTTTTGCGAGGCAGAAAAAAAGTCGAACTTCTCTAGAGCCTTTGACATGTCGTTAGTTAGAAGTTGTAAAGAGGTTAAAATATATTTTGAAAATAAATTTGTTGTATTTTCTCTATCGTTTAATACTGGAGAAATTTTTTCTATATCGGCATAGAGTCCAAAAAAATATAGAGCATTCCAAAGCGGGATAAAAAATATTTTATTTGTATTTTGGATAGAAGCTTGTAAAAATTTAAAATTTTCTGCCTTATAAAACGGAGAGTTATATAGGGTCATTCTAACTGGGTCTGATCCTATCTGATCCAATATTTTGCTTAAATCACCGTAATTTGCAGAAGATTTTGAAAGTTTTTTACCTGATTCATCTAGAACGACTCCGGTAGTGATGACATTTTTGAATGGAACATCGTCAAACAGAACACAACTTATGACGATCATATTATAGAACCATCCTCTAGTCTGTGCTATATATTCTGCTACAAAATCTGACGGAAAATTATCTTCGAAGAGTTGTTTATTTTCGAACGGATAATGATGTTGAGCGAACGGCATACTAGAAGACTCGAACCAGCAGTCGAAGACATCTGGTATTCTTCTCATATTAGATTTTCCAGAAGGGTCGTCGGGATTTTTTCTAGTAAGAGAATCTGCAAAAGGTTTATGAAAATCTATAATTTTGTCTGTTAAATCAAAGTCCTTTTCTATATCCGCAAAAGATCCATAGACATCTATCCGTGGATATTTAGAGTCATCGGATTTCCAAACTGGAATCGGGGCTCCCCAAAATCTATTACGAGAAATAGCCCAGTCTTTTGCCCCTGCAAGCCAATTTTTCATTATTCCATCTTTTATAAAATCCGGGGTCCAGTTAATTTTATCGTTTAATTCTACTAGTCTGTCGTTCATATCAGACACTTTTAGAAACCAAGAATTTATAGCTTTGTATATGAGAGGTTCTTTAGTTCTCCAGCAGTGTGGGTACATGTGAGAGATAGTTTCTTTTTTAATTAGGGCTCCATTATTTTTAATATTTTCTATAATTTTATCGTTAGCTTTAAAAACATTCAGACCTTCAAAATCTTTAACTATAGGCAAAAATTCTCCGATTGAAGAAACAGGATCCTCCACAGGAAAATCGCGATCTACAGACTTAACTAATTCTAGATCTTCTTCGCCGAAAGCGGGAGCAATGTGAACTATTCCTGACCCTTCATCGTCTAAAACATAGTCTGCAGTGAGAACAGTAAATACGGGTTTCTTATGATCCTTATAATAGTCAAATAAGGGTATATACTCTAGATTTTTGATTTGTTTACCGTTAACAGAAGATACAATTTGAGATCTATCTATCTTATATTTCTTCATAGATTTTTCGGCGATTATATTTATAAAAGATTTATCTTTATATAGAATATAAGTAATGTCGGGGTTAACTGCCAGAGCTAAATTTGCTGGCAAAGTCCAAGGAGTAGTTGTCCAGGCAATTAGTCTAACGGTTAAATTTTCTACTTCATCTTCAGACAATTTGTCTTCGAGAATTGTCTCTAGCATCTTGCTTTTTTTAAGTTCGAAAGCGACTGATATAGCAGTGTCTTGTCGTTCCCTAGTGTTATCATCCTGCCTAGTTTCAGAACTAGAAATTACGACTTCGGCTGACCAAGAATAAGGCTGAATTTTAACACCTTCGTAAATTAGTCCTTTATCGTAAATTTTTTTGAATGCCCATAATACAGATTCTGTATAAGAATTATCCATAGTTTTATAACCACGGTTAAAGTCTACCCATCTCCCAGACTTTTCTATAACGGCTTCAAAGTTTGGAGAAAATTTCATAACATCTTGTTTACAGTGATCGATAAAAGGTTGCACTCCAAATTCTTCTATCTGCTTTTTTCCGTTTAATTCGAGAGCTTTTTCAGTAGCGAGTTCACCGGGCAATCCATGGCAATCCCACCCCCAAACTCTATCTACAAAAAACCCTTTCATAGTAAAAAATCTAGCGACAGAATCTTTAGGATAACTGGCACTTAAATGTCCCATATGCGGTTTTCCATTTGCGAATGGGGGGCCGTCATAGAAAACGAAAGGCGGATTATTTTTAGATTGTTCTAGTGATTTTTGAAATGTGCCATCTAATTCCCAAAATTTTAGGACGGTAGCTTCAGATTTATTTACATCAAATTTTTGTGGTATATTAAACATATTATTCTTCTTATAAATAGCGGTAATAATCTAGAAAGTATATCTGTATCCGAGGAAGGTAGACCAAAGCATATTTGTGGGAATGGATAATAGTATTCTATCACTAGTACTACTTGAAGCTCCGTAGTCTATACTACCTATATAGACACCTTTAATTCCTGCCTCAATTTTAGATCTTTCTGTCGAGTGATATGTAAACCCCGTCGTTAGAGCTGCCGCCATACTCCGTTGTACAATACCTTCTGACATATATGACTCACAAATTGAAAGTCCAGGAGCTCCAGACCACTTTGTACAGAAGGCATCGAGACCTACGATACTAGTCGTTTCTCCATTTCTATCGTTGAGTTCCATTCTACTTTCATTTATAGCATACCCTACACCGGCTCCTATAAATGGAACTATAGATCCGTTTTGAATATAAGAAGATTTTTGAAAATCGTAGTAGATCATAGCTAACATAACATCACTAGTCAGTTTAGCATTATATGCTGTAGAAACGGAAAGTCCTACGATCAGGTTGGAATCTTCAGGAGGGGTCTGTTGTCCGCTAAGTAGTTCATCACTAGAAAATCGCATATTAGAAAAATGATCCCAAGCTAGTTCTGCTCTCCAGTTCGACTCTTTTAGTCTAGTTCCAAATGCTATAGAAAAGAAACTTCCTAACCGTTGTTCTGGTTTAATGGCATCAAGTTTACCATAATCGAATGTCAAAAGTGTATTAGTAGCAGTTCCACCGGGGTATAAATAAGAGTATGTATCGTCGATAGAGTTATAATCATAGGTACTTTGAGTCATTCCGACTTTATTATCTATACTTTCGATTATCATCCCGGACAGACCACCTCTAATAGCTATATAGGTAGACTCATGTCCTGACTTTTCCTCTTCGGCCCAATTCCATGAGGCTTGCAACGGTAGAGTCAGAAGACAAGACATAGATAAAATTAAAAATCTTTTTAACATAAAAAAGTCCTTTACATATATTGACAAAGAATGTTAAATTTATCTTACAACAAAGTACAGGTAAAAGACAAGTACTTTCTATAAAGAAAATGGAGGTATTAAATTACAGCTAATAAGTTAAACAAAAGTCAGTCAAAATCTGTTTTACTAGGAGACGGTCCCTCTCTAATTTTGGCAGGGGCTGGCACGGGAAAAACGACGGTACTAATAAACAGGCTTCGTCATCTAATAGAAGACCGAGACATTGCCGGCTATCGTCTTGTTGCGATGACATTTACGAATAAAGCATCTTTAGAGATGAAAGACAGACTGTTTAATATGGTAGGAGAAGAAAAAGGCAAAACTGTTCAACTAGGAACATTTCACGGGTTATGTTGGAGGTGGATAATAGGATATAGAATTAAAAAGAACCTATCAAAATGCATATTGATAGACGACAACGAGCAGTTGAAGTTGGTCAAGGAGATAGTCCGCCCTGACAACAAGGACAAATTGATAGATTACAAAGAAGTTTTAGAAAGCATACAGAGGTTTAAAGACAACCTTTACGATATACAAAATTTACCTACTGACTTTAAAGATCCATCTTTCGGCAATTTTAAAACTATCTATCTATCGTATCAGTCTAAATTGAAAGAGTTAAACGGGCTAGACTTTGGCGACATCTTATTATATATGTTAAAAATTTTAGAGGAGGATAAAGAATACGGAAGCTATATGCGGAACCGATTTCACAGTATACTAGTGGACGAGTTTCAAGACACAAATAGATCGCAGTATAAATTGATAAGGTGTTTAACGAAACCGCCGTATAATTTGTTTTGTGTTGGCGATGACGATCAGTTGATATATCAGTGGCGGGGGGCTAACATAGATAATATCAGAGGTCTCCCTAAAGAGTTCAAAGAATTAACGACTATAAAGTTGGAAGAAAATTACAGATCTACTCCTAATATATTGGGGACGGCGAACCGAGTAATATGTAATAACAAAAACAGATTTGAGAAAAAATTATATGCAAGCGGTTATAAAGGTAAAATCTGCTCCAAGGTTATGGAGAACAGATCATCGGATCTAAATTACGAGTCTTCTATAGGTGATGTAATACATCGACAGTTAGACAATGACTATGACGAAGCTCACCATATAGTCCAAGATATAGTGAATGCGATAAAAAATGGTTATAGCTACTCCCAAATAGCGATATTGATAAGGTCGTCTACGATCGGATCAAAAATAGAAGAAAAGCTACATTTATTTTCTATACCTTTCAGGGTCGTAGGAGGCAAGAAATTTTTTGAATATAAGGATATCCAAGACTTAATATCTTACATAAAAATATCTCACAGTCCGACTCACAATTTGGCATTATCTCGTAGTCTACAAACACCCAAAAGAGGTTGCGGTACTGCATATCTAGAAAAATTAAAGCAAATATCTTATGAAGACGGGACTACATTGTTAGAGTCTATACCTAAAGCTGGAAAAAGACCGAAGGCGGTAGAATATTATGAGATGATAAAATCGTTTAACGAAATCTCTTCTTCCGTCGGTTTATGTGGGAGTGCGGGAGAAAGTTCTGAAACTCTAACTCTACCTATATTTATCAGAAATTTATATGAAGCCAGCGGATTAAAAAACATAATAGATAACTCTACGGAGAACAGGGAAAGTCGTCAAGGCAGAATAGAAAGTTTTATAGACTTATCTAACCGTTTTAACAATCTAGACACATTTTTAGATTATCTTACATTAGTGAGCGGTATCGATTCTGCAGATGATGTAGACGGAAGAGTATCGTTAATGACGATACATTCGTCGAAAGGTCTAGAATTCGACATAGTATTTTTAGCGGGGCTTGAAGAGGGGATATTACCTACATTTAATTCTATAAACGACGGCGGAGATAAGTTAGAGGAAGAGCGGAGGATAACTTATGTCGGGATAACGAGAGCGAAAAAAAAGTTAGTTCTTTCTTGTTGTCGAGAGAGATTTGTACACGGCAAAGTCGTCCGAAATGCTCCTAGCAGATTTTATATAGAGAGTTTACCGCCTATTGTGTCATTAACTGATACCAATATAAAAAAGCCAAAAAAACAGAAAAAACACCGTAATTTTAATAAATTGGAGAAATCTTTAACTACGGAGAATAGTCTACAGGGCAAAATTATAAAACATAAATCTTTTGGGACAGGAGTAGTAATAAAAGAGGACGAAAGCGATCTATTGACGGTAGCATTTAAAAATGGTGTAGTTAAGAAAATAGAGAAAAACGAAATACAAAATTAGTGAGATTGAGTAATAAATTAGATCTCTAAATTGGTTGCCCCGCCTAGATTCGAACTAAGATTAATGGAACCAAAATCCACGGTTCTACCATTGAACTACGGGGCAAAGTTAGTTAAAAGAAGATTCAACTTTTTTTATTATATCTAATTGACAGAAAAAGTCTATAGTAAATTAAAACTTTTTGTAAAAATCGGTTGCACTTTAGAATGTAATTATATAGTCTTTACTCAACTAGGAGTTTATTTAAAATGAGAGAATTTAATTTACAAACTGAAGGTCTTGCTATGAAAGAGAGGCATCGTTATCAGCTATATATATTATGTCCTAAAGAAATTAAATTTTCAAATTCAGTTTATCTATCGCCGTATATATCGTATTTTCCAGATTACATTCACGGAGACAAGATAGTTCAGATTGAAGGTGAGGCTAGTCAGTTAATAGCGGTTATCCGTATGGTAGAACTTAAAACGGGAAATATTATAGAGTATGTATCGAATTTATATTTTAAAGACGAAGACATTTTTCAAGGGCCTTGGGTATCTGTATCCGTGGTAAAAACAGAGACTCACTTTCAGATATTGCCAAAAATAGTACCTGTATCACGAGGTCGACTAAATATCAGTTTAGACTACCCTGAAGAAAAATGTAAATTGTATGGAGGTCAAAGAATTGATGAAGACGAATACGAGTTAGACATTTATAAGTTGGACAAGATATTTATAAAGACAAAAAATTCTTATATGACTTTCCCCGAAGATTTATCTATATCTTTGAATGTATCACAGAACGGCTATACTTCTATTTTTCCATTTGCGATAGGGGTGTTAAGTCAGTTATCTTTTTTTATGCATATATGTTATACAAAGTTGGAAGTCGACTTTATGTTATCAGAACGGGTTAGTAATATTGACGAGGTTAAAGGGATATCGGTGTATCTACCTGACGGGCTTATGATTAGCGGATTACCTATTGACAGGGACAGGAGAGTTATAATAAGTTCTAAACGACTATTGAAGCCTATATTTTTCAACAATTACAAACCTTTCGGCAAAAATTCGTTTACTATTAAATATGATATAGAGTATATAAACGGTGTTGAGAAAAAGGGCAAAGGAGAAAATACAGTATCCACAAACAATCAATTTCATCTAGATCTGAAGTTTCCTAGTCCTATAGAAAACTCCGGAGATCTACAGTTGTGCGAAGATTGTGGTATAGTTAAAAACAAATCTTATATGAGCGGTTTAGACAGTGTTTTACACATAGAAAAACTATTTACGACTATTCAAATTTAGAGAAAAATTATTCTACAATAACAATTCTATCTGCTTGATCGGATAGCATAACATCGTGGGTGGCTATAATAAGGGTAGCCCCGAATTGTTTAGAAATTTTTTTCAGTAGTTTAAAAATTATGACGGCATTATCTTTATCGAGATTTCCGGTAGGTTCATCTGCCAAAACTATGGCGGGCTTATGCACTAGAGCCCTACAAATAGCTACTCTCTGTTGTTCTCCTCCGGATATTTGATTCGGATATTTATTTATCATTTTAGAAAGTCCTACAGTCCGTAGTATCTTATCTGCCTCTTTTATAGCTTTAGTCTTATTGACACCTATAATTTGTAGAGGCATCATAACATTTTCTAGAACCGTTAGATCCTGCAGTAAATAGTGCGATTGAAATACGAAGCCGAAGTATTTTTTTCTTATGAGAGTCTGAGCTTTGATAGAAAGATTAGAAATACACTTACCTTTAAAGAAGACACTTCCCGAAGTCGGTTTATCTAGCATTCCTAGAAGGTGCAGTAAAGTCGATTTACCAGAGCCGGATCTACCGACAAGAGCTATAAATTCTTTACGAAACACATTGAGTTTAAAATTTTGAAAAACTTGAGTATAGTTATTTTTGTCATCGTAGGAAAAAGAGAGATTATCTACAGAAATTATCACATTATTATTTGTCATATATTGTCTCTAATGGCCTGAATTGGCTTAATTTTGGTTGCTCTATGAGTTGGGTATAATGTTGCTAGGAAAGATAGAGTTAAAGAGATGGAGACGATTAAAATTATGGTATCGAGTTGAACTACAGCGGGAAGTTCAGCGAGATTATAAATCTGCGGATCGAAAAGATTTATATTAGTTATCTTCTGAACAAATTGCCTAATAGGTTCTACGAAGACGGAAATCGTGATACCTATAATGGTTCCAAAAATAGTTCCAAAAACGGCTATAATCATACCCATAAAAAGAAATATTCTTCTAATAGAATTTAGTCCCATACCTAGAGTCATCAGCACCGCGATATCTTTAGCTTTGTCTTTAACGAGCATAGTTAAAGAAGCTACTATATTGAATACAGCTACGATGACTATCATAAGCAGAATTACAAACATCACTTGAGTTTCTATAGCTAGAGCATTCATAAGAGAAGCATTTATCTGTTGCCAGTCATATACTGCAAATTTATTAGAAATAATTTTATAGAGCAAAGGTTTAGCTTTAGAAATATCGTTAGGATCGAACAGAAAAATATCGAGTTGTGTAACGGAGTCTTCTATATTAAAAAATTGCATAGCATTCTTCAAACTCATAAAAACTAGAGAGGAATCAAATTCGAACATACCAAGTGAGAAGACCGAAGAGATATCAAAATTCTTAATAACGGGCATCTGTCCGAAGGCGGTCTGTTCTCCATTAGGAGACAAAATAGTCATTTTAGTATTATGATCTTGATTCATTCTATTAAAAAGTTGAGATCCTATAGCGATACCTTCGTCGAAATTTTTAAAATTTGTTGTCCATTTAGAACTTTGCATAATGTCATTAAAATTATCTTGACTCACTCCTCTAATGATGATTCCGGCATTATTGTTGTCTGCAACGACGAGACCTTGTCCTTGAATAATAGGTACTACAGTTTTAATATATTGTTTTAGATCTGTATCTGTTTCTAAAGTTTTTACGAGAGGTTCGAAGTCGGCGATGTTAGCTCCAGGAACAGATATAGTTATATGTCCATTTATACCGAGTATTCTATTTATCAGTGTATTGTGAAAACCTGTCATGACGGAGGTTACGACAATAAGAGTTGCTACTCCTATAGTTATACCTAGAAAAGACATAACGGTAATAAGAGAGACAAATTGATCTTTTGCTCTCGACCGCAAAAATTTCATAGCAATTTTAATTTCAAGTTTTATCATATTACTTGACTATATAATAGATTGAAATTTATACAAGCACATAGTTTTAAAAATTAGTCTTCGGCGGTTATGGCTTCGATTTCTTGTAGCAGTCGACTTCTATCGATATTCAGATACCCCTCGATTTCTTCTACAGATTTACTTTGAATTTTAGGTTTAATAAGTTGTTGATATATTTTTTCTGACGATCCTCCTCCGGTCTCTTTTAGATCGTCATCGAGTGCGGTAGGTCTGAATGTCATTATTATGAAAGAACTCCACCTAGCAGAAGCCTGTAAAATCGGTCTAGAATGACTTTCTACTACCCACTTTGGGAGTTGATTTGCCGGAAATATGTATAACATACCTATGTATATCCACCCAGCTATAAAAGAAGCTCTTACTACACCGAAAGCTAGTCCTAATATTTTATTCAGCAAAGTCAGATTGAGGAAGCCAGAAATTTTACAGAAAGATTTGAGTATAGTTCTAGAGACTAGGAACAGTGTTAAAGCCGATATAAAATAGCTTAATCCAAAGATGATTATAGACTCTTCGTGAAATATATCTAACTTATTAAATAGCGGAATAAGTAAAGGAGCTATAAATCTAGCACCGACTATAGCGACGACCCAGTCTACTAGAGAGAAGAACTCTCTTAAAAAGCCTCTAAAAAAAGCGACTATTACAGAAGCACAAAAAAGACACAGGACAGCTAGATCTAAAAATGAGAGAAAATCTACGATAGTTTACCCCTTCGTCAATTACATATGGATAGTCCTACACAAAAAAATAAAATAAATCAACTCAAACCTTACTTTCTATGACCATTGATAAATAGATATCGGTTAGTCATTGACAGACCAAAATCGATTGCTACTATAAAATGAGAGGACAGAAAAGGGTTGACAATGGCAATAAAACATCAAACAATTATAGACAATAAAGAGCAATTTATTAAAGATAATAATAATGCGGGATATAAGAATTTATCGATGAACCTTAATTCTATGGCACTTGAGTCTTTTAACAGAGTAATTGATTCAGGTTTAGAATCTGCAGACACATATAACGGCATCGGATTTGTATATAGAAAAGAAGGCAATAACGAAGATGCCCTTGACAACTTTAACAAAGCGATAGAACTAGATACAAAACTTTCGTATATATACAACAACCGTGGAGCTATATATATGAGAATAGGAGAGTATAAGTTAGCTCTTAAAGATTTTGATAAGGCTATAAATTTAACCCCTAAATCTCCTAGAGCCTATAATAATAAGGGTATAATGCATATATATAAAAAGAATTACAAATTAGCCCTTAAACTTTTTAGCGAGGTTATAAAATTGAGTCGGAGTCTTATAGAAGCTAATGAAAATAGTTATAGAAGTAGGTTAGTAGAGATGGGGATCGATAAAGATGTGTTATCTTCTGGAGGTTTCGAGAGTGAGGAGCATAGGTTAGCCTTAATAACATCAAATGGGAGATTTTATCAGTTGAGGAGTAAACTTGTCGAAGCCCATTATAACCGAGGGCTTACACATATGAGAAACGGCAACTATAAATCAGCCTTTAAAGATTTTAACAAGGCCGTAAAATCTAGTCCATTTTTCAAAGAAGCCCTTTATAACCGTGGATTAGCGAGTATGAAGAATAACAAACCTAAACTAGCACTCAAAGATTTTAATGAAGGTATAATGATGAATTCTAGTTTCGAGCCGGCTCTTCACGGTCGTGGAATGATACATATGTTAATGGGCAGATACAGTTTAGCTTCTAAAGATTTTGAAAAGTTTATAGAGGTTAGTTCTAAAGATAATGAGTACCGCTATAATAATGGATTGTTTCATAGATCTCATGATGATAATGGCTTAACAGATCTATATTTCGATGACAATATAAAATATATTCGCGATTATTTGTCTGACAATAGAGTTAAAACTTTTAAAGGTAAAAAATTAAATAAAGACGAGATTATAATAGGATTGGAGAAGATGAGAAAAGAGTTAAATCAAATTAAAAAGAAAACAGCAGGTTATCCAAAAGATTACCGAGAAATGTAGTCCTCTCCAAAGTCGGCTATCGGATCTACATATAGATTAAAAAATATTGACAAACTAAAGCACAAGTCAAACTCTTGACAACGAGTGATTAACTGTTATCATAAGGCATTAAACAAATGTTAGGAGAGTAAAATGATAAAAAGTTCGGAGTTAAGTGAGAGTCTTGCGGTTTATAATAACCTTGGAGATATACACAAGATAAAAAACAATCATCTATTAGCTATTAAGGCTTATTCATTATCGATTCTAAAGAATCCGTCAAATAGCAAATCATATTATAATCGAGGGATGGTATATATGAAGAGAGGGGACTATAATTTAGCTATTAGCAACTTTACTACGGCTATAGATCTAAACGATCAGTTTGTAGAAGCTTATAATAATCGCGGTTTACTGTATAAAAAGGACGGAGATTATATCTTGGCTATTAAAGATTTTACTAAAGCTATTGAGGTAGATCATACATATAGCAAATCCTACTATAACCGTGGTAATTCTTATACAGAATTAGACAAAGAAGAATTGGCACTTAAAGATTTTACTAGAGCCATAGAGATAGACCATACATATAGCAATGCTTATAACAGTCGCGGAAAAATTCTAATGAAGTCTAACCAATACGACTTAGCGATTGTCGAGTTTAACAGAGCGATAGAAATCGATCCCAAAAACGGTGAATTTTATAATAACCGCGGGGTATGTCATAGATCTGAAGACAATTACGGTTTAGCGAAAAACGATTTTGCTAAAGCCGTCGATTTAGATAATAACATTGAGTCCTATTCTAATATGATTTCGGTATCAAAGGATATAGAGTCCATCAAAAGAAAACCTATAACATATAGAGACCTTTATTTAGAAAGGTAAAGTTATAATTTAGACTTAATCATATCGTGATATGGTTTCATAAAAGCGAGAGGCACTGAACTTTTAGAGTTTAAAAGTTGTTTAAAAGAGCCTTGCCACGAGATTTTTCCATTGTGTAAAATACAAATACGATCTGCGATAACGAGTGCTGAAGTTAGATCGTGAGATATAGTGATGGTTGTACTTTCTCTATTATCTGTAGCCTTTTTGATAAGTTTATTGATAGTTTGAGCGGTTGCGGAGTCTAGTCCTGAAGTAGGTTCATCAAAAATCATAAGTTTAGGGTTGTCTGCAAATGCTCTAGCTAGCCCTACTCTCTTTCTCATACCTCCGGACAAAGTTGAAGTCATATTATTTTCTATATTAGGATCGAGGTGAACCTCTTTCAGAATTCGTCTAGCATTCTTCGAGACTATTTTAGGGGGCATATTATTGAGGTAGATATTTCTAAACATTATATTTTCTGCGACAGATATAGAGTCAAAAAGAGCGGACGATTGAAATGACATACTAGTATCTTTTAGAAATTCTAGCCATTGCTTTCTGTTAAATTTCTTTATATTTCGGTTGTTAATTAAGATATCACCAGAATCTTGAGACAAGAGTTTCATCAACAGTTTTACACAAACAGACTTTCCTGAACCTGATTCTCCGAGGATAACTACGGACTCTCCTTTAAAGACATCTAGATTAAAGTCCTTTAAAACGATATTATCGTTAAAGGCTAGATTAACATTTTTAAAAGATATAAGAGGTGTATTCATATTAGTAGAAGATATTAGTTATAAGATAATTTAGACATAGCACTAGAATACTAGCGGTTACGACGGCCTGTGTAGTTGCTAGTCCTACAGATCTAGCTCCAACTTTAGGTAGCATACCGAAGAAGGTACCTACTATTCCTATGATGACTCCAAAAACCAGTCCTTTAATGACAGACACCATTAGATCGAATTTCTCAAAATTGTAAACTATAGTTTCCAGGAAGATATTCGGATTATAATTAAGAACTTGCCAAGCTATTAGGAATCCTCCGAGCAAACCGACGACATCTGCAAGAACTACTAATAGTGGTGTTACGATGATACTAGCAAGAAGTCTAGGTTTTACTATAAATACGAAAGGAGAAATAGGCATAACCTTGATAGCATCGACTTGTTCTGAAATTTGCATAGTCCCTATTTCCGCCGCGAAAGATGAAGAGCATCGCCCTGAAAGCATTAGACCTGTAAAAACAGGACCCATCTCTCTGACGGTAGAAAGTAGTAAAATTATTGCTACTGAAGATTCACCTGCATAGTCTGCGAAACCTGACGATGTCTGATATGCCAGAACCATTCCACTAAAAAGAGCAGTAAGACCTACAACGGGGATAGAATAGAACCCTACTTTCTTGATGTGTTGTATAACGAGACTCCAGTATATCTTAGAAAAAATCAGATAATAGAAACTTTTAAAGGTAAAAATGAAAAAGAGTCCACACCTCTCAAAGAATGCCAGAGACATAGCACCTAGTTTTGTGATAAAATTGTGTTTTCTGTTATCGTAATACATATTAAGATATTAGTTTAGAGAGATATAAAAATCAACTAATACTATAGAAATTAGTTGAAAAAGACAGATATATGTATTATATAGATTAGATATAAAGGGCTGTTAATGAGAGAGACTATTTTACAAAGAACATTATTTTTATTAACGGCGGTATTTTTATCTAGTTGTTCTGTATCCCATAATAGTTCTTTAGAATCTTATGCCGTTAAAGGTCTGTACAAAAATGCGGAATACCCGGATATCTCTGTAAAAAGGGATAGCAAATTCGAGGGTATCACCGTAGACCTATATCTACCGAAAAGAGACACAAAATATAAAGATTACAGGGACATAATAAGTCTATATTCGTTATATAACCCTAGTAAAATGAGAGTAAATTTTTATAACATAGAAGAATTAGAGGACAAAATAGAAGGCATTTTATCATTGGAAGTTTTACCTAACGAGAATGTTTTACCTAACGAGGCAGTTTTATCTAACGAAAATGTTATAATGGTTGGAGGCGACATTATATCTACAAAAAAAGCGAAGAGATTACAAGAATTAGGATATATTTTAGTACACCTAGATGGTTGGGAGACTCCGTCTGAATATAGTTATAGCAGTCAAGTTAGCGAGGTATCGAGGGTATTTAGTTTAATGTCTAGTATAAAAGATGCAGATAAATTGATAGTTATAGGTCCTAAAAAAGAAATTTCCCGCGAGATATCGACTATTGTTGATGAAACAGATAAACAGTTAGTCAGCTATTTTAGTTATGAGAGTGGTGATAGTGAAAGTATAAAAGAGGTAGTGAAACAAAGCACCTATTATGAAGACAGGGTAGAGAATAAAAACAAATTATTGATTGCCTTAAATATGATAGACGAAGAACTTTTACCGGTAGAGGTGAAAGAAGAAGATACAGAAGAAATGGTTATAGATACAGAGTTATCTAAAGAGTTGTCAGTTCTAGAAGATACAGATACCGAAGTACCAAATTTTACACAAGAAGATCTATCGGAGAGTAAAAAAATAATAGACACCTACAATGCTCTAGGTCAAGTCCCGTATGACGGAGTTTTGTTATTCGGAGACGAAACGGATATATTGATGTTAATCTCATATCTAAAATATTATGACAGTGGTAGTTTAGAGAAACCGTTAAAAATTATGGTAGGATCTTCGATCGACACAAACAAAATAGATCCTTCTTTACAGGGCATCTATATTTCGAAGCAGGACACATTCTTATCTAATAGAGTCGGCTCTTTTTTCGGTGTAGATAAAACAGAAAACAATGTCTCATTTTACCATCTATTAGAATGTCTAAATAGTTTAAAAGGCGGAGAATTATTTTGTAATGTCGGCGGTTATAGCACGATATTTTCGTCTCATTATAACCTAGAGGATCTAACTACTTACAGAATACTTAATCGTCGATTGTCTCGTATAGACTCAAGTGAAGTCTCTTCTAGATTAAAATTGAGTAAAAAGCATATAGACTATGACTTATCATATTCGGAATTACATTTGATAGATATATTACACAGCACTAGTCTATCTAACGATTGGAAAACAGAGTTAGAAAAATTATTATCTGATATAGAAGAAATCGATTTAGGTTATGTAGAAATAGAGAGCGAAGAGATAGAACTAGAAGGCGGGCTATTAGATATATTTCAAATTGAAGATGTCGACAGCAATATAGAACTAGAAAGATTGGATGTCGTAGAGATAGAGGAACCTCTAAAAAAAGAAGAATAAGCGGTATGTCCGAAGAAATATATATACATATACCTTATTGTCAAAGCAGATGTTCATATTGTGTTTTTCACAGTACTACATCTAATTCTATTCCAGATTCATTTATAACGGAGATGATACTTGATATAAAGGGGTATAGAGAGAAATTGTCGAACATTGATATCGATATCGGAGATATAAGCAGTATATTTATGGGTGGAGGTAGCCCTTCCCTTCTATCGTCGGATCAGTTAAAGAGAATTATAGATGCTATATCTAGTTATATATATCCCGTCGATAGTATGTCTCAAGAAATAACGATAGAATTAAATCCTAGCGATATTACAGAACCTTTACTTATATATTATAAAACGATTGGGATAAACCGTATATCAATTGGCGGGCAGTCTTTACGAGACGAAGTCTTAAAATGGATGAACAGGAGGCACACATCTAGAGAACTATTATCTAGCATCTCTTTATGCAAGAAACATTTTGACAATATCAGTGTAGACTTTATCTACGGTTATGAGGGTCAAGGTATTGACGGTTGGAAGGAAGAGTTAAAAGAGATTTTATCGTTAGATATTCCTCACCTATCGTTATACGAATTAAGTATAGAGCAGAAAAGTTCTCCCTTTATCAGGTCTAAAAAGTTATCTACGGTCGGATCTGAAGATATATTTTCGGCGACGATAGAGACGATGTCTAGTTCGACATATGACAGATATGAGGTTTCAAATTTTGCGAAGGGCGGACTTCATTGTCGTCATAACGAGGCTATATGGCGAGGAGGAGTGTATCATAATTTTGGGGCGAGCAGTTGCGGAAGATTAAGAGACAGATCTGGCAGTTGGTTAGAAAGCAAAGTCGAGGAGAACAGTAATAATCGTATAATAAAAAAATTGAGTGATAAAGACAGACTACTAGAATTTTTAATAACTGGGTTTCGTCTATCTAGCGGAATAAACAGAGATTTACTAGGTGGTAAAAGTCTATCGAACTTTTTTAGTATAGAATTTTTACAGAAACATAAGAGCTATTTTTTTGAAAATGTCAGTCATATAGGATTAACACCGTCGGGATTAGATATGCTAGACTATATCTTGAGAAATTTAGTTTTATCAGATTAAGTTGCAAAGGTCTTAAAATGATTTACACTATACTATTAAAAACAGCTAATAGAGGGATTAAATGAGTTTTCAGGGACTAGCAAGAAAGTATAGATCATTAACATTCAGCGATTTAATAGGGCAAGATTTATTAGTAAAAACTTTACAAAGTGCTTTAAAGACTAAAAGATTAAGTCAAGCCTACCTATTTACAGGTGTCCACGGTACTGGAAAAACTTCTGTTGCTAGAATTTTATCAAAGGCTTTTAATTGCAAAGGAACTACAGAAGATTTAAAATCGTCTCCTAGCGAACCGTGTATGGTGTGTAGTAATTGCAAATCGATAACAAAGGGATCTAATATAGATGTCATCGAGATAGATGCTGCCAGTCATACGGGAGTTGATATGATAAGAGATATAATACAATCTACCCAGTACAAACCTATATATTCTAGAAACAAGATCTATATAATAGATGAAGTCCATATGTTATCTAAAGGTGCATTTAATGCACTACTAAAAACGATAGAAGAGCCACCTCCGAATTTAGTCTTTATGTTTGCGACGACGGAAGTAAAATCTATACCTACGACGATATTATCTAGATGTCAGAGGTACGATTTATCTATGGTCTCTGTCGAAGATCTAAAAAATCATTTAATAGATATCTCCAATCGCGAAGGTGTAAAATTAGGCGAAGAAGAATCGTTATTTATAGCAAAATCATCGGGAGGATCTGTTAGAGATTCTATTTCTTTATTAGATCAGTCCATAGTCCAAATGGAAGGTGAAATTACGATAGACGGATTAAGAAGATTGTTTAAAGTGGTTGAAAGCGGTGTTGTCTTTAATTTATTGTCTAACATATTAGATCAAGATATTACATCGATGATGACGATGACCGAAGAACTATATAAAAAAGGTGTAAACTTTAGAAAATTGATGTTCGACATACTAGAAGGACTATACTGGTTGAGCCGTAGCAAATTGACAAATTCAGATTTATCTGGATCTCAGTATAGCGAAAGTGAGACGAAGAAGATAATTTTATTAAGCAAAAATTTGACTTTATTGGATCTAACAAGAATGTGGCAGTTTGGGGTATCTGGACTAGAAGATTTCAAAAGCGGGTTAAATAGCAAATTGATATTCGATATGTTGTCTATTCGTATGAGTTATGGTAGTGGGAAGTCAAAAAAACAATCTGTCGGGGTTGAAAAAGACGATATAAAAGAGTATATTAAAAGTAAGATACCAAATGTAAAGTTCAACTAAAAGGATTTATTATGAACGATAAAGAGAAGGCACTTGTGTCTCAAGATAAAGCAGAAACCCAGTTAGACGGTCTGAAGGATTTTCAGAGTACTTTAATGGACACTCAAAAAGAATTAGAAGAAACTATGATAAAAGGTATGTCTGAAGACGGATTAGTCATCATAGAAATGACAGGAAGTTATGACAGTCAAAAAGTTATCTTCTCTAGCGAAGCCTATAAAGAGATAAGCCAAGAAGATTTGAGTTCAAAAATTCTAGAAGCTTTGAAAGATGCAAAAACCAAGGCAGATTCTTTAATAGAAGGTATCTTTTCTAAACAAAAAGAATCTTAAAAAGATATAAATTTATAATAGTAATATCCCTAGCCTATATTATAGATTAGGGATTTTATTATAAAAGGTATTAGATGACGAGTGATATATTTTTTAAAAAAATGGAGACATTAAAATCTTCGTATCTACAAGAACTATACCGCAGAGGGTTTCTAAATCAGGTCTCAAATCTAGTAGAGATGGACGATATTCTCTATAAAAAAGAGGCGGAGTATAAATCAGATAGAGACAATTACGAACCGACAGTTTTATATTGCGGTTTTGATCTTACGGCTGACAGTCTACATATAGGTCATATGATACCTCTATTGATGTTAGAGATAGGAGTTAAATACGGTCATAGACCGATTATCTTGTTAGGCGGTGGCACTAGTAAAATAGGGGATCCTACAGGAAGAGATAAAGAGAGACCTTTAATCGACAAAAAAGAATTACAAGAGAATTATATCGGCATAAAAAAATCTATTGAGAAGATATTTCCAACGGTAAAAACCGCAGATATTAGCAAAGACAAAATCGACAAGAAGTCTTTGACTCCTCTGTTAGCAAACAACGAAGATTGGTTATCTTCACTATTCTATATAGACTTTTTGAGTACTATAGGAAGTGTAGTCTCTGTAAAAAGAATGTTAGGAATGGAGAGTGCCAAAAAGAGAATGTCTGGAGACGGGAGTTATAGTTTTCTAGAGTTCAACTATATGTTATTACAGGGTTACGACTTTTATTATCTATCCAAAACTATAGGATGCAGTATTCAGTGTAGCGGTCAGGATCAGTGGGGGAATAGTGTCATAGGCATAGATATTATCAGCAAATTACTAAAGAAACCTAGTTTTGTTATGACGAGTCCGTTGTTAGAAACATCGAATGGAGTTAAAATGAGTAAATCGTCAGGTCTTTCTATATGGATGAACGACATCGAAGACGACGGTTGTAAGACTTCTAGTTCTTATGAGATATATCAGTTTTTTATAAATTGCGAAGACGAGGTTGTAGACGATTATATAAACCTTTTTATCGGGAAAGGTATTGACGGTGATAGAAATATAATAGAGAGGAAAACCTATCTAGCACTAGAATTAGTATCCTTATTAAGAGGAGAAAAAGAGTCCTGTAAAATGAAGGAATTTGCTAGAGATATATATAAAAACAAAATATTAGATCCTAAAGCAATAGAGATAACTGTAGAATCTCCACAAAACTTGCATAGTATTTTGGTTAAAAACGACATTTTATCATCTCGAGGGGAAGTAAAAAGATTTATAAAAAACGGTGGCATAAAACATTATAATATAATAGAGAACAATAAGTTGGGCGATGAAACCATCTTTACAAATGACGAAGAACTAGTCCAAAGTGGAATACAAATAAGTATAGGCAAAAAAACAAAGATAAAAATATTATGATTGATCAAAGCAAAATTAGAAATTTTTCGATAATAGCTCACATAGATCACGGTAAATCTACTTTATCGGACAGAATAATTCAGCATTGCGGTGGATTGAGTGAAAGGGAGATGGAAGACAGAGTATTAGACAGTATGGATATAGAGAAAGAGAGAGGCATTACGATAAAGGCTCAAACAGTTAGACTAAAGTATAAGGCTAAAGATGGAGAAACATATTTATTAAATCTTATAGACACACCGGGGCATGTAGATTTTTCGTATGAAGTTAGCAAATCGTTAGAAGCCTGTGAGGGTTCTATATTGTTAGTAGATGCATCACAGGGAGTTCAGGCTCAAACATTGGCAAACAGTTATTTGAGTATAGAAGCGGACAACAAAATTATAGTCTCGTTAAACAAAATAGATCTACCTCAAAGCGATGTAGAGCGGGTAAAATTGGAGATAGAAGATGTAATAGGCATCTCTACCGAAGATGCTATAGAAGTATCTGGAAAAACAGGAATGGGGGTAGAAAAGTTATTAGAATCTGTGATTAAAGATTTACCACCACCCAAAGGAGATATAAGTTCTCCGTTAAAAGCTTTATTGGTAGATTCGTGGTATGATATCTTTAGAGGTGTAATAATTCTAGTCAGAGTCATAGACGGCAGTATAAAGAAAGGCGACGGTATTCTATTTATGGAGACGAACAGAATTTACACTGCTGATTATGTCGGCTATTTCAGTCCGAAGATGGTTGATGGTGAAGAGTTAAAAACTGGAGAAATAGGTTATATAATAACTGGTATGAAAACGGTCAGCGATTGTATGATAGGAGATACTATAACGGCTAGCAGAGGCGGAGTATCGATTCCATTAGCAGGCTTTAAACCGTCTATAGCAGTTGTATATTCTTCATTTTTTCCTGTAGACACGGATGACTATCAAACATTGAAAGGTGCGGTTGAGAAATTATCGTTAAACGATTCTAGTTTCAAGCATTCGGTAGAGACATCGACAGCTTTAGGGTTCGGAATAAGATGCGGGTTCTTGGGTCTATTACATATGAGCATTATTCTAGAGAGATTAACGAGAGAGTTTAATCTAGATCTAATAAATACTGTTCCTAGTGTTAACTATGAAATAGAGCGAACAAACGGAGAAATTGCAGAGATACAAAATCCGGCAGATCTACCTGATCCGAGTCATATCAAAAGCATAGCTGAACCGTGGGTAAGAATCACTGTGATGCTACCTCAACAGTATATAGGCAGTCTAATGGAACTATGTATAGGAAGACGAGGGATACATAAAGATATGAGATACACTGGAGAAAGAGCTATATTAGAATTTGAGATACCATTGAGCGAGATAATATTCGACTTTTACGACAAGCTAAAATCGTTATCACAGGGTTATGCTAGTCTAGATTATGAGATTATAGGTTATCGTAAAGACGATCTAATAAAAATAGGCATTCTAATCAACGGAGAAATCGTAGAACCATTATCTTTTATGTCGCATAGAGGCATCTCAGAAAACAGAGGTCGTAAAATATGCGAAAGGTTAAAAGAGTTGATACCTAGACACCAGTTTCAAATAGCCATACAGGCGGCACATGGGGGCAAGATAATAGCTAGAAGTACTATAAGTGCTATGAGGAAAGATGTTACTGCAAAATGCTACGGCGGAGATATAAGCAGAAAAAGAAAACTTTTAGAAAAACAGAAAAAAGGCAAGAAAAAGATGAAACAGTTCGGTAATGTATCGATACCTCAAAATGTCTTCATCAAGGCATTACAAATTAGCGAAGACTAGTAGACATATATAAAACAGAATAATTTTTCTAATATTATAGAAAAATCGACAAAAATATACTATACTAGTAAAATTACAAACTTAAAAAGGAGTATGTTATGGTATTTATGCCAATAGTATCGACGGGGAATAACAGGGAAGATCTTTTATCACGGCTATTGAAAGACAGAATTATATTATTATCTGGAAATTTCACTCAAGATCTATCTACAAGTATATGTGCTCAACTTTTATATTTAGATGCAGAAGATTGCAATAAAGACATTCATATATATATAAACTCACCAGGAGGAAATATTACAGATTGTCTAGCTATAATAGATACAATGAATTGTTTACAAAGTGATGTGTCTACGATAGCAGTAGGTCTGAGTGCTAGTGCTGGGGCGATGACCTTATTGAGTGGAGCGGAGGGCAAAAGATTTTCTCTACCACATAGCGAGATAATGTTTCACGAACCGTTAGGTGGACTAGAAGGAACAGCTAGCGATGTTAAAAGACGGTACGAAAGATTTATGAATATGCGAGTAGTTCTAAAGCAAATGTGTATAGACATATTAAAGAAACCGGCAGAGGAAATAGAAAAGAGATTATTTGAGAGGGATAACTTCTTCAATGCAGAACAGGCATTAGATTTTGGTATAATAAATAAAATTATAACCAAAGCAGATAAATTATAAAAAAATAGATTTGAGATAGGAGTTAAATATGAGCGAAAATCCGACAGTTAAAAACAGTTGTTCATTTTGTATGAAAGAAGATTATCAGGTAGATAAACTAATTAAAGGGCCATCAGACGATATATATATCTGTAATGAGTGTATAAAGCTATGTAACAGTGTCTTAGGCGGGACTAAAAGTGATAGTTCTACTGGATCTAGTATAGAGAAGGCTCCTATAGGTAAACCTAAAGTTAATATGAAGCCTATGGACATCTACAAACATCTAAACGACTTTATCATAGGTCAAGATGAGGCTAAAAAAACTTTATCGGTATCTGTGTATAACCATTATAAGAAGATAAACAACGAAATAGATGGCGACATTACATTAGACAAATCGAATATTTTATTAGTCGGGCCTACGGGAACGGGTAAAACTTTACTAGCAAAAACTCTAGCAAAAATATTGGATGTCCCGTTTACTATAGCAGATGCTACGACACTAACGGAGTCTGGTTATGTGGGGGCGGATGCAGAGAGTATTTTAAGCAGTCTATACCAAAGTGCTAATCAGGATATGGACTTGGCAGAAAAAGGCATAATTTATATAGACGAGATAGACAAAATATCGAGAAAGAGCGAAAACCCTAGTTTAACTAGAGATGTATCTGGCGAAGGGGTTCAACAGGCACTACTAAAATTACTAGAAGGAACTAAAGTAAATATTACTCCACAAGGTGGCAGGCGACATCCGCAACAAGACGGCATCGAGTTTAACACAGAAAGAGTACTATTTATATGCGGTGGAAGTTTTGAAGGGATGACGAAAAAAAACGAAATAGGATTTAATTCTAAAAAGGTAGAAAAAGACAGTGAAATAAAGAAGATAGTACCTGAAGACCTTCGCAAATTCGGACTAATACCAGAATTGATCGGAAGATTACCTGTGATAGTTCAGCTAAATCTATTGGACGAAAGCGATCTAATTAGAGTATTAACAGAGCCTAAAAATTCATTATATAATCAGTATAAAACTTTATTCGAGCTAGACAATATGTCTTTGAAGCTAGAGCCAGATACATTGCCTGCTATAGCTAGAGAAACTTTAAAAAGGAAAACTGGAGCTAGAGGATTGAGATCAATAATGGAAGACATCTTGACGGAGGTAATGTTTGAAGCACCTAGCCGTTCGGACATTTTGGGGGTTACGATACCTGCAGAGGCAGTATCTGACAAAAGCAAAGTTAGATGGATAAAAAAAGTTATGAAAGAAAAAAAGACAATAAACGAATAACCAAATCAAAAAGCTTGACATATTAAAAAAAGCGGGTACAAATTTAAACAGAGTTATTAAATTAAAAAAAAGGTTTTTTATGTTAAATTTATCAAAATTCAAATTACTTTTGGTTTGTATTTTGCCGTTGGTATATGGGACTAAATCTCATTCTACTGATATCCCTAGCAATCCGATAGAATGGTCATGTGTTATTCCTGAAGACAAGGACACACCTTGTCATAAAGTATTAGAAGGCACATATAACACTTATAATGATATGATTTATTATGAGATAAATATAAAAACTATAAGAGATGACAAACTTTATAGAGAGGTTGTTAAAAACTTTTTTGTTCGTCAAGGTTGGAATTCTGAAAGTTTTAAATGTATGGGCGGAACTATTGTAAAGAATGGAGAAGGCAAAGAGATATCTAACGATGTATTGTCTATATCTCACGATAACGGCAAAGCTTGTAAACAGTTAGAGATAAAAATGTTTACCAAGATGGACAGAGCTATTGACGGTGCGAAGAATGCAAGGAACAGAGACAGAAATGTTAAACAACCGTTCTATTTTATTCCCAAGCTAGAATCGTCTGAGAAGTATATGGAAAGATAATATAGAAGAAGTCTATTATATTAGAATATAAAAAGACCTTGCGGAGCGAGGTCTTTTTATTATGTAGGGGTACAAAAAAATGGAAGGAATAATAGTAATAGATAAACCTGTAGGCATCTCTAGTCAGAAAGTAGGCGGTTGTATTAAGAGAGTATATAGAGAAGTTTTAGGTCAAAAAATTGCTGTTGGTCATATAGGAACATTAGATCCTTTTGCGAGCGGTTGTTTAGTGTTAGCGATAGGCGGTGCTAGTAAATTTATTCCTTTTATAGATGACGATAATAAAGTATATGATTGTGTTATAAAATTAGGCAGAACTACTTCTACTTTAGATCCTACGGTAAAATCGGTAAAAGTCGGCAAGTCTTCTAGATTTCACATTAAAAGCGACCTTCTCTACCCTTCTCTCAAAATAGGAGAGCTATTACAGATACCCCCAAATTTTTCAGCTATTCATATCGACGGAGACAGAGCATATAAAAGAGCAAGGAGAGGCGAAGAATTTTCTATATCCCCTAGAAAAGTAGAATTGAGGGAAGTAAAAATATTATCTAGATTAAGATTTTATATAAATAGAGTCAGTTTGCGGATAAAAACTAGCAAAGGGTTCTATGTTAGATCATTAGCCAGAGATTTTGCGAACGATTTAGGGACGGTCGGTTATCTTAAAAGTCTACGAAGATTAGAGAGCGGTAGATTTAACTTGAACCAGTCGAATAAGAAGCTAGATAAAATTATTGACTTTACAAAAAAACAGACTAAACTACGGAAACCCGAAAAGATTTTACAAGAGATTGTAAGATCTATTATCCCTATAGAAAATATACTGGTCGACATACCGGTTATAGACATTGAGGCTAATAAAATAGGTTTATTACTGCAGGGCAAGAGATTGTTATGCGATAATGTTGAGATAAAGTTAAAAGAATTAACTCCACATAGTATCGATCGTAGTAGTATACCTGACTTAAAAAGGGACGGTAGTATATATCGAGTTCAAGTTGAATGTGGTATATTATTATTAAACAAAACGGACAGCTATATACAGTTAATCCGTTATATAGAAATAAAAAAGGAAAAATTGTGTCGCAAAAAGAAATAGATAAAAACCTAGCACCGAAATCTAGAAAACGGGTAGGAGATATAGATGTTATGACTATGTCAAGAGTAGACATAGTAAAACAGTTTGGAATTAATTCTAATGATAACGGCGGTTCTAGTGAGTCTCAAATAGCTATTTTGACTAAAGAAATCAAAGAATTTAAGAAACATAGCGACCAGCACCCTAAAGATAATTCTTCAAATAGAGGATTATTGAGGAAAGTTGCATTGCGAAAAAAATTACTTACTTATCTAAAGAGGACGAATCTGGACTCTTATATGAGTATATTACAAAAATTAGGACTTCGTCAGTAAATAGTCGTGTTCGAAAAGGACAGGTGTAAAATCTTGTTTATAGAGTGTTTTAAAAAATAATCAGAAACACAAAAAAACGGGGGCAAAAGTTCTCACAATCAAAGCTACAGAAAAACGAGTAGCAACAAAAAAAGGAAACCATTATGGTAAAAACGAAACTAAACAACCCAATGATAGAGACAATAAAGATGGGTTCTAGTGAAATTAAATTAGAGACAGGGCGAGTAGCGAAGTTATCGAAGGGTAGTGTATTAGCTACTTGGGGAGAAACAGTGGTATTAGCAACAGTAGTTTCTGCTAAAGAGGCAAAAGCAGGTCAAGACTTTTTCCCATTGAGTGTTCATTATCAAGAAAGATTTAGCTCAATAGGTCAATTCCCTAAAGGCTATATAAAAAGAGAAACTAAACCTACTGATGGAGAAGTATTAAAAAGCCGTTTAATAGACAGAGCATTGAGACCATTATTTCCGTCTACATATTTCAACGAAGTTCAAGTAATAATTACTGTATATAGTTTTGATGGCGAACATGCTAGCGATATTCTAGCTGGTATTGCTGCTAGTGCTGCCGTTAGTATCTCTGGCATACCTTTTGCTGGACCTGTTGCTTTTAGTAGAGTTGCTCAACTTGAAGGTAAACTCGTATCGAATCCTTCACTATCAGATCTTAAAGAATCTGACCTAGATCTAGTAGTTGCTGGAACTAAAGACGGTGTCTTGATGGTAGAAAGTGAAGCGAAGAGTTTAACTGAAAAGCAAATGTTAGATGCTGTAAAAGAAGGTCATAAATCTTTATCACCTATCTTAAAAGCTATTACAGCTTTAAAGAAAGCAGTAGGTACTGTTGAAGAAAAAGCTCCTGAATTGAGTAAATCTTTTCTTGATCTAGAGAAAGCTAGTGAAAAGAAATACGGAAAATCAGTTATAGAAGCCTTTAAAATAGAAACTAAACCTGAAAGATCTGAAAAATTACAAGGTATCTTGAAATTGATGATGGAAGATAATGCTAGTAAAATTGAAAGTGAAGAGTGTAGTAAAAAAGATATAGACACTATATTCGATAAATTACAGTACAAACTATTACGAGCTAGCTTAATTAAAGGCGATGCTAGAATAGATAAAAGAGATAGTAAAACTATCCGTCCTATAGAAATAGAAACAGGAGTTCTACCTAGTAGAGTTCACGGTTCTGCATTGTTTACCAGAGGCGAAACTCAATCGTTGATGTCTGTGGTTATAGGAACAGAACAAGATGCACAAAAAGCGGACAGTATATACGGTAACACACAAGAACGATTTATGTTGCAGTACAATTTTCCAGGATTTAGTGTAGGCGAAGTTAAAAGAGTTGGAGCTGTAGGTCGAAGAGAAATAGGTCATGCAAAGTTAGCTATGAGAGCTTTGACTCCTGTTATGCCTAGTCTAGAAGAATTCGACTATACTATTAAAGTCATCTCTGACATTACTCAGTCTAACGGTTCATCTAGTATGGCGACTGTATGTGGCGGATGTGTAGCAATGATGCATGCTGGAATACCTTTAAAATCTCCTGTAGCTGGTATCGCGATGGGTCTAATTAAAGAAGGCGAAGACTATGTTATCTTGAGTGATATTTTAGGCGATGAAGATCACCTTGGAGATATGGACTTTAAAGTAGCAGGAACTAAAGAGGGAATTACCGCTTTACAAATGGACATAAAAATAACTTCATTAACTTTTGAGATTATGGAGAAAGCCTTAGCACAAGCTCAAGAAGGTCGACTACATATATTGGAAAAAATGATAGAAGTTCAACCGTCTGTTGGTAAATTATCTGAATATGCCCCTAGAACTGAAACTATAAAAATCAACCCGTTAAAAATAAGAGATGTTATAGGAAAAGGCGGAGCGGTTATCCAAAAGATAAGTGCTGAAAGTCAAGCTACTATAAACATTGAAGATGACGGAACTATATCTATATCTGGAACAAATCCTGATTATATATCTAGTGCTAAAGAAATGATAAAAGCTATTACTGCTGAAGCAGAAGCTGGTAAAGTATACGAAGGTACTGTTGTCAGTATTAAAGATTTTGGTGCTTTCATCAGATTCTTTGAAGCTCAAGAAGGACTAGTCCATATATCTAATATCTTACCTAATGGCGAACATCTAGTAAATGTCGAAGATGCTTTAGAAGAAGGTCAAAAAGTTAAAGTTTACTTTAGCGGAGTAGATAATAAAGGCAGATCTAAATTGAGTATGAGCTATGTAGAGCAGTCAAGTGGAGAATTACTTCCAGGCTACGACAAAGTTGATGAAAGAAAAGAAAGAAGCGGAGGTCGCGACAACCGTGGCGGAAGCAGAGGCGGATACAACAGAGATAATCGTGGTGGAAGTCGTGATAATCGAGGTGGAAGCAGAGGCGGATACAACAGAGACAATCGTGGTGGAAGTCGTGATAGTCGAGGTGGAAGCAGAGGCGGATACAATAGAGATGACCGAGGTGGAAGTCGTGGTAGAGACGACAGAAACGGAGGACGGAGAGACAATCGAAGTGATGACAGAAACGATCGTGGAAGTCAAAGCAGAGACAGTCGTCCTACTAGAAACTCAAAACTTTCTAGAACACAACCAGCTCAAGACGGATTTTTAAAGAAACTAAAAAAAGCTTTAAAATAAATCCAAAATAATAGAGGCGATTTTTTCGCCTCTATATTTTTTTAAAAGAAAAGGATATTTATGTTTAACACATTTTTCAGCAGACTAGAGGAAGAGTTTAAAAAAACTTTGATACATTTTGAAACTACAATACAGACTTTAAGAACTGGTAGAGCTCATATATCTGTACTGGACAATATTCTAGTCAACTCTTACGACAATATGGTTCCCCTAGATCAAGTAGGGTCTTTATCTGCACCGGATGCTCAAACGATAGCTATATCAGTGTGGGATAAAAGTATGATAGCTCCTATAATGAATGCTATCCGAGAGTCAGATTTAGGGTTAAATCCTACTAACGATTCTACTTTGATACGAATTCCGATGCCTCGTCCTACGGAAGAGAGGAGATTAGAATTGACAAAAACTTTAGACAAATATGCTGAAGAAAGTCGAATATCATTAAGACACACTAGACAAAATTTCATAAACGAGTTAAAGAGATTAGAGAAGGACAAAGAGATATCCGAAGACGACAGGAAAGTTAGCGAGAAAGAGATACAGAGTCTCTTGGAAAAACATAGTTCTCTAATAGAAGAAAAGAGTAAAGAGAAGAAAACGGACATAATGCAGGTATAAGTATGCCTAATAAAGAGAGAACAAATCATATAGGTTTTATCTGTGATGGAAACGGCAGATGGGCTAAAAGCAAGAATAAAATCCGCATAGAAGGACATCTAGCGGGAATGTCTTCTAGCATATGGAAGACATTGATAAATTGGGGAAAGTCTAACAAATATAGTCATATGTCTTTCTACATATTTTCCACAGAGAATTGGAATCGTCCAAAATTAGAAGTATCGTACTTGATGCTACTCTTTCAAGAATTGTCTAGCGGTTCGAAGTGGAGAAAATTGATGAGAGATAACGATACTAAAGTTAATTTTATAGGAGAAGAAGTCGGCTTAAAAAGATCGTTATTAAAAAGTATGCGAGAGATAGAAGAAATCACAAAAAACAATAAAGGCATAAACTTAACATTTTGTATGAATTACGGTGGTAAAGCAGATATATTACAGGCGGTTAATAAATGTATAGCCATCGGCAAAACGGAGATAAACGAGAAAGAGTTTGAGAAACATTTAAGGGGGGATCTTCCTATGATAGATATTTTGGTCCGTACTGGAGGTTCTAGTAGAACTAGCAACTTTTTACCGTGGCATATTACCTATGCAGATATGTATTTTCCTTCTTGGTATTGGCCGGAATTAGACAGAGAAAAATTAGATCTATTGACTATCGACATAGATAAAAGAAAACGAAGATTCGGCGGTATAGGTGAAGAAGAATATTCGGGGTGTGAGGATAAAGCGAGCGAGATGGTGGAAGAGAAAACTAAAGAGTTAAAGGCTCAAGGTATATTATAAATTAGTTGAAATAGGCAAAAAAATATTACATAATATAGCAGACTATTATAAAAGGAAATAAAATGCCGATTGAAAGGACTACATTTAAACTCGAAGAGATTAAAAAATACATACAACATAGGGATCCATTTTTATTGATAGACGAGGTATCTTGTGATCCAAAAGACATAGTTTCTGAAGATCTAAACGAAGCAGAACGATTAGCCTTTACAGATTCTAAAGCTGGCGATCTGATAATAAAATCGAAAAAATTCATAGATCCCAAGATGGATATTTTCAGAGGACATTTTCCTGACTACCCTATTTTACCAGGGGTTTTGAGTCTAGAAGCGATGGCACAAACGGCTTGTTTTTTCGTATTCTATACACTAGGACGACCGAACGGGTTAGCCTTTTTCACTCATATAGACGGTGCGAAGTTCAAGCATCCTGTTCACCCTGGGGACACATTAGAGATGGAAATAAAATACACATGTAGGAAAAGGCAATTTTGGATATTCGAGGGGAAGTCATTTGTAAACGGAAATTTATCTAGTCAAGCGAGTTTTAAAGCTTTTGTTTCTGAAAAAGAGGACAAATAGAATAATGAACGATATTCACCCGACTGCTCAAATAGATAAAACAGTTAATCTTGGAAACGGTATTTCTATTGGAGCATTCAGTGTTATCAGAGGATATGTCGATATAGGTGATAATGTAGTTATATCTACCCATGTATTGGTGGAAGGGCAAAAAGATGGGCCTACTGAAATAGGCGATTACACTAAGATATTTTCGTATGCAACGATAGGGACGATGAGTCAAGATCTAAAATGGCAGGAGGAAAGACATAATACTGGGGTTAAAATAGGCAGTCATTGTAATATCCGCGAGTATGTCTCTATTCATAGTGGTACTCCGGCTAGTTCTGGTACAACTATAGGAGATAGGTGTAGTTTATTGGCATATTCTCATATAGGACACGATGCAGAGTTAGGGATAGGTGTAGTTCTATCAAATTCCGTTCAAATTGCAGGTCATTGCATACTAGAAGACGATTGTATTGTGAGTGCATCTAGTGGAGTCGCTCAATTCATCAGAATAGGCAATTTATCGTTTATCGCGGGCTACAGCACTGTTGCAAGCGATGTTCCTCCTTACAGTATAGTTCAGGGTCAGTTAGCGACATTTAGGACTATAAACAGAGTCGGTCTAAACAGATCAGGTGTCGCCAGAGAGGAGGTTTTATCAATATCAAAGTCTTACGATAAAATTTATAATAGTGATAGTCCTCTATTGGATAATATAAAAAACTTGAGTAAAGGACAAACGAGCCCTTATATATTAAATATAATAGACTTTATTAAAAAGAGATCTAAAAACGGAATTAGCAAACATAGCAAGATGAATGTATGAGCTTCGACAGATTGTGTCTAGTTTTAGGGACTGTTGGACCTTTAGAGAAACGGGTGTTGAGGCTATTACAAAAAAAATTTAATCTCTGTGTTATAAGTTGTCAAAACGAGTTAAAATTAGAGGGGCAGATCTTAATTAAAAGTGTCCTAGATATAAAGAAAGAGCTAAACAAATTATCAAAAGAAGGTTATGAGGAAGTATTATTCATAGGCAAATTTGACCGCCCTAGCCTTCTAGAAATTTTTCGCCCTAGAATATCGACGATTCGCAGTATATTCTACTATATAACTAGATCTAATCGCGGGGACAACAATTTATTTGAAGCTATAGAATGTCTACTTATAAAAGAAGGGTGGAAACTCCGAAGTGTAGCGACATTATTACCAAATTTATTAGGAAAAAGGAAATTACTTACTAAAAGAAAAAGTCCTAGCTGGATAAATACAAATTCTCTAAAAGATATAGAAGAGTGGGGACGGCTAGATAAGGGGCAGTCGGCTATTCTATATAAGGACGGAAAGATAGATTATGAGACGAGATCTGGAACAGATGTGTTAATAAATGATAGTAAAGACGGGAAGGATTTTGTTCTAGTAAAAATAAATAAGAGAGGTCAAACTGATAAATTCGACTTACCGGCTTTAGGTCTAGCGACTTTATCTAATGTAAAATCCAGAGGCGGGAGCGGTATAATTTATATAGGGGATGTCTTACTGGAAGATAGCATAGGTATGGCTAAATACAGTGATATTCATAAATTATCGCTAGAAGGACGAGATCCAAGTCCTAGAGGCATTATACTAGCATCTGAAGCTAGCGGAGACATTGTAGGAGGTCTATTTTTAAATAGTCTATCTAAAAGCACGGTCGGAAGTAGTATCGACTGGAGCGGTATAGGCGGGATAAATATGGAAAAGCACAATTTCAAGAGTCTAGTTTCGATAGACAGATTAGGTATAATGGGGATAGCAGAAGTAGTAAAGCATTTAGTTTTAATTAGAAGGACGATAGACATTGCGGTAGATCACATAGTTAAAGTATCTCCTTCATTTGTAGTTAGTATAGACGGTCCCAGTTTATGGAGACGAGTAATTCGTATAGCAAAGGCAAAGGGTTGGAATGGAAGATGGATACAAATAGTCTCTCCTCAAGTATGGGCGAGAAGAGATGTAGACGGAGAATTATCTAAATATACTCAAATAGATCGCCTCTTCAGTTATTTTAAATTTGAGGCAGATATATTCAACGACAAAGGCATAGAAGCTAGTTCATTCGGTCATTATGCAACTGAAAAGGTAGAGGATAAGAAATCGGAGGTTCTAAAGAGATACCCTATATTAAAGGATAAAGAGATATTATTATTATTACCAGGTTCTAGAAAATTCGAGGTCAAAAATATGTTATTACCGATGCTAGAGAGTTCTAAAAGGTGGTTAGACTTATCTGATCACGACAATTATATAGTCGTTATCCCTACACTTTCTAGTGTAATGGGAGAAACCAAAAAAATATATAACAAATTTATAGGTAAAAATAAGACCTTACGAGGACGACTCAAGATTTATAGTACTGACGACAAATCGACACGGTATAGTCTATTTAGGTTGTCGAAACTATGTGTATGTTCTAGTGGCAGTGTGAGTAGCGAGTTAGCACTATATGGAGTTCCGAGTGTAGTTGTATATAAACTTAATAAGTTGACTTACTTTATTGCTAAAAGGAAGTTATCGGTAAAATATATTAGTCTAGTGAACATCTTACAGAATTATAAAGACAAGAATTCGGAGCCTATCTTTAGAGAGCTATTACAAGGAGAAATGACTACTGAAAATATTTATAGAAATTTGATAGAAATAGAGTTAAACTATAAGCAGGAAGTTTTAAAATTATCGTGTATAGAAGAACTATTGAAGGAAAGTCATAAAGACGGCTTCAAAGATTTATCTAGGATGTTTTTGAACTATATAAAAAATATTAGGTAGCAGGATACAGTGTCAAATATATTCACTCTTAAAAAAGCAGGACTTATCCACGGGGGCAAGACCTTTTTAAAGGACATCAATGTTAGTCTAAACTCTGGAGAATTTTATTACTTGACTGGAGTGAGTGGTAGCGGTAAAAGTTCATTATTGAGTTGGTTATATGGTGTAAACTCACCGGACACGGGGAGTCTAGAATTATGGGGACGGGACAGCGAAACATATAGCAGAGAAGAAAAGAGCGAATTACGGAGGCGAATGGGGATAGTGTTTCAGGACTACAGACTATTTAACCATTTGAGTATATACAAAAACATAGCATTACCTATGGAGATTATGGGGAAAGACAAGAGAAAGATAAAAAAGGTAGTAGACGGATTACTAGGTTGGATGGATCTTTCTCATACGGCGAAGATGAACCCTTACCAGTTATCTGGAGGACAGCAACAGCAGATATCTTTTGCGAGAGCATTGATAAACCGTCCCAAACTCTTGATAGCAGATGAACCGACGGGAAATATAGACGACATCTCAGCTAAAAAATTTATGAGACTATTATCAAATTTGAACAAGGAGGGTATGAGCATAGTTCTAGCGACACATAACCTACATCTTATAAAAGAGAACCCCTACCCTATATGGCACCTACATAATAAGACTCTAGAGCGGTGTGCAGATTACCAAGAATTAAATGACAGATTAAAAGACGGCCCTAGAAAAAAAGCGAACTGGATAGAGTCTAAAAATGTTTAAAAAGGGCTTTCATTTTATAGTTATATTATCTCGTTATATGTGGGATAAATTATACAGGGTAATAAAATTCACAAAAAAATATTTAAACTCTTATGATATCTTATGTCTATCGACATCGTTCTTGATAACTTTTTTATTTCTAGTGATGACTTTTATCGCGAGCAGTGTATATAAACAGTTGCCGATGGGCGACACGGAAGCTAGTAGTTATACATTAGGTTGGACAGATGATTCTATGACGGACACATTAGCTAGTAAAAGTTGGAAAGAAACTCAAACTTATTTTAAAGAAAACGATATTTCTTTCGTTGTATTGAGTGAGGGTGATGTCCGTAATATCTATTCTAAAGTCGGAGTAAAATCGAAGGTAGAAAGCAATATCATACCGTTAATAGTCGACATATCTGTTAAAAAATCTAAGAGTTCTCAAATAGAGTTATACCTAAAAAACTCTAAAATAGAATATATATCCCACAGTAGTTTTTATAACCATTCTCACAGAATAGGGAAAGTTATATTCGGTATGAGTATAGGGCTAATAGCATTGATGTTAATAGTATTTTTTCTATTTTTAAGTTATGTGATACATATGACCTTTAAAAACAGAGAGGACGAGATAAGGATGTTGAGTTTAATGGGTGCTAGCGATCGTTATATCCAGCATCGTTTTCTATATAAAATGGTATTATATATGTTATCAGGGATTGTACTAGGCATATTTATATCATCGCTTGGCATAGGCATAATTAGAACTAGTATATTATATTTATCTCCGGATCTATCTACTGGGACGGTCTATTATGTGTGGAGTATCTTATCGATATTGAGTATGATATTGATGATATTATTCAGTGTCTACTATAGGACTAAGAAGATGTTAATAAGATTTGATAAATAATGTTATGTATGATACGGTTATCGACAGTAGAAATTACGATATTATCAGGACGGAGTTATCTAAATGACTTATAAAGGACAGAATATAATTCATAGAAGCATATCAAGTTTTATATTTTTCATAGTTATATTATTATTTTTATTATCATATATGTTCTTCCGATCACCTTGGTATTGGTGCGATGATGGTATAGACTATTCAAGTTCTAATAATGTAGTGGCTTTAACTGGGGATTCTGACAGGATAAAATATATATCAAAAATTATGTCAAGACATAGCAATATTAAATTATTTATCAGCGGAATCGGTCACACGACGATATTGAGCGATATAAAACAACTCAAATCATTTGAAGAAAGAATATATATAGACAATAAGGCTATAAATACATTAGAAAATGCCTATTCTATCAAGGACTACATAGAAGCCAACAATATCAACGACATTATAGTCCTAACATCAGATTATCATGTCCCTAGAACAAGTTTTTTGATGTGGTTAGTGTTGGAAGATAAAGTTAAAGTTCGTTATAGTTGTGTATCTACGAAGTTATCATTTAGACTATGGATAAATCAGTATTTTAAATGGGTTAGTGGTTTTATTTATTACCCCTATAAAGTATTATTAGAAAACGATAAGGAGTCTTTATATGAAAGAGATAAGCAAATATAAAATATTCAAGTTAAAAATTCGATTTATAGGTATAGTTTTATATATATATTTTAAAATTTTGATGTTAGAGTTAAAAGGCGATTATGATCAAAAAGCAGAGTTAGTTTATGATATGTCATCACGGTATGCGAAAGCTTTAGAAGAAGTAGTTAACATTACATTTTCGGTCGAAGGAAATCTACCTACAAGAGACGAAGTATTTATAGTAGCTTCGAACCATCAATCATTCCTAGAAACCATCTACTATCACAAAATTATGAGTTCTAGCATATTTATCCTTAAAAAGTCTTTACTAAAAATTCCATTTTATGGTCGAATATTATGGAGAAATAGTATAGCGATAAACAGAAAAAATAAAATAGAATCTCTACAAAAGTTAATTACCGAGGGTGAAGAAAAGTTATCGAAGAACCTAAATATAATTATCTACCCTCAAGGGACAAGGGTTCCATATGGAGAAAGAGGAAAATATCAAAAATCTGCGATCTGGATGTCTCAAAAATTGGGTGTAAGAATATTACCTATCTCTGTAAATAGCGGAAAACTTTGGGGTAAATACGGCAAAAGATATAGCGGTAAGGTATCGATAAAAATACATGAACCTATAGATGTAAGCAAGATGAATAGAAACGAGGCTATTATTAAGTTAGAAGAGATAATAGAAGGCGGAATTAAATAATACTTTTAAACAGAAAAATAAGTTGCAAAGTCATAAAAAAGAGTTATATTACGAATGCGGGGTAGAGCAGTGGTAGCTTGCAAGGCTCATAACCTTGAGGTCGTTGGTTCAAATCCAGCCCCCGCAACCAATCAACTTTAGAATTGACTCTATACCCGACAGCGACAACCACATCTAGATTGTAGTAAATTATCTTTTGAGAAATAGGAAAAAACCCGGTTTTCTCGACTTGTGCAAATTTTGCACAAGTCGAGTTTTCTAGGAGTTCTCCGCTATTAAAAATATTACTTATATGTTTGCTTATTGTGCTTCTGTCAGTATTAAACAAGATAGAAAGCTCCTTTTGAGACATCCAGATAGTTTCTTTATCTTCATCAAATTTCACATCTATTTTAATGTCATTATCATCAAATTGATAGATGATAAATTGATTAGTTGTATTCATATGATATCTTTTTCTATATACGGACAGATGGTTAAAATGTGTAAAAATTCCGTTTAAAATATATTACATTGTTCAATCTCGAAGTCAACTAATATCGGCTATAAAACAGTTGCAATTCTAGACTAAAAAGCTTATAATATAAATCATAAGTTCTATGAAAATAGGGAAGAAAAAAATATGACAGAATTAAACAATATAAACACGATTTCGATAGAGAAAGAGGCAGGCGATTCTTATTTAGTATATGCTATGAATGTTATAGTCAGCCGAGCCTTGCCGGATGTCAGAGACGGATTAAAGCCGGTACACAGGCGAATATTATATGCTATGGACAAAATGAACATAGTAAATTACACAAAATCTGCACGAATTGTCGGAGATGTCATAGGAAAGTATCATCCACACGGCGATACAGCGGTATATGAGACGATGGTAAGAATGGCTCAAGATTTTTCTATGGGAGAAATGTTAGTTGAAGGTCAGGGAAACTTTGGATCTATAGACGGAGATCCTCCCGCTGCTATGAGATATACTGAATGTAAATTACAGAAGATATCATCATTATTATTGGAAGGATTAGAAAGCGATATGGTAGACTTTCGTCCAAATTATGACGAAACATTGCAAGAGCCCGAGGTATTACCTGCACAGTTTCCAAACATATTGGTAAACGGTAGTAGTGGTATAGCGGTTGGAATGGCGACGAACATACCTCCGTATAATATAAGTGAGCTATGCGATCTTACCTACAGAATGATAGAAGACAGTTCTATCAGCAACGAGCAGATAGCGGAGATAATACCTGCACCGGATTTTCCTACAGGAGGAGTTATATTAGGCAGGAGCGGATCATATAATGCTATGTTAACTGGCAGAGGTTCTATAGTCGTCAGAGGTGTATCGGAGATAGAAGAGAAGAAAAATAGCAGTTCGATAGTAATTACGGAGATACCGTATCTAGTAAACAAAACCACATTGATAGAGAAAATAGCTTCGTTAGTACGAGACAAAAAAATAGAGGGGATTTCTGGTTTAAGAGACGAATCGAATAGAGAGGGTATGAGGATAGTAATAGATCTCAAAAGAGATGCTATTCCGGATATAATATTAAACAGATTGTATCAGCAGACTCAGTTGCAGTCGTCCTTCAGTTCAAATATGTTAGCCATACATAAGGGAAAACCCCAATTGATGTCTATTAGAGAGATAATAGAGGCCTTCATCTCGTTTAGGAGAGACATAGTAAGAAGAAAGATATTATTTAACCTAGAGAAATTGAGAAAACGGGCACATATCTTAATAGGTCTATTCGTTACTTTAAACAATTTAGACAAAGTCATAGAGTTAATCAAAAGTTCGGAGGATCCTACCGAAGCGAAGTCAAAGTTATTGTCTACTAAATGGGCTAGTGCGGACATATCTGGCTATATAGAATTAGTCGGCGATGTATTATCTACTATGGAAGAGGAATCTAACACCTATAGTTTGAGTGAGGTTCAGGCTCAATCTATACTAGATCTAAAATTACACAGGCTAACAGGACTTGAGAGAAAGAAGCTAGATAGCGATCTAAAAAACCATTCTACTCAAATAAAAGATTGTCTAGTATGGTTAGCCGACAAATCGGAGATAGATAGAATCATAAAAGAGAAACTACTCTTTATTAAAGAGAAGTACGGGCATCCTCGTAGAACTCAAATATCAGAGGTAGAAAGTGATATCGACATAGAAGACATAATTCCACAAGAAGATATGTTAATATCAATAACTTCGTCAGGTTATATAAAGCGGATAAATAAAGACACCTACAAGGCTCAAAACAGGGGTGGAAAGGGGCGATCTGGAATGAGTATAAAAGAGGAAGATGCCGTTAGTCATTTAATCAGTAGCAACACTCACCAAAGTTTATTATTCTTTTCAGACAAAGGTATATGCTATAGACTAAAATGTTATAGACTACCTCTAGGCAGTCCTCAGTCTTTGGGAAAACCTTTAATAAACTTTTTACCTTTATCTCAAGGAGAGAAGATTACGGCTATTACTCCCCTACCCCGTGTAGAGGACGGAGATAAAACATATTTATTATTTACAACTAGCCATGGAACCGTGAGAAAAAACTCTTTTGAAGACTTCGGGTCTATCAGAGCCAACGGTAAAATTGCGATGAAGTTGAACGAAGGAGAAACCTTATTGTCTGTTTTATTATGTAAAGACAACGAAGACATCTTTATGGCGACAAGGCAAGGTCAGTGTATAAGATTTTCTAGTACTGAAATAAGGGTATTCCGAAGTAGATCTAGTACTGGAGTTCGTGGGATTAAATTAAAAGAAGGAGACGAAGTAGTAAGTGTTTCTTTACTTAAAACCGGCGACTTTAGTATGGAAGAGAAATCTGCCTATCTAAAACTTAAATTAGATCCTACAAACACAGAAGAAATCGAGGAGACTATTACATTAAACACAGATAAAATCAAAGAGATGCAATCTCTAGAGAGTTTTATCTTGACTGTCTCTAGTACCGGTCTTGGCAAACGAACATCTAGTATGTCTTATAGACAAACTCACAGAGGCGGAAGTGGTATTAGTAATATGAAAATAACAGATAAAACAAAATCGGTATGTTATTCTGGTGTTATAGATTCTAAAGACGAGATAATGTTTACGACAGAAAGCGGTCAGTTTATAAGGCTATCGGCTAGTCAAATTAGAATTACTGGTAGAATGGCTAGCGGGGTTATATTGTTTAGGCTAGAAGAGAAAGACGAAATAATATCTGCGACTGTATTGGAGCATCACGAAGAGGAAAGTCAGGAGACTGTTGAGACAGCGACCGAATAGGAGATATTATGGGTATAGGCGAGTTAGGGATTATATTATTAGTAGTATTCTTATGTATTCCCTCTAAAGATTTTCCTAGATTATTAGCGAAGGCATTTTGTCTAATAGAAAGTACTAAACATAAAATTTCTATATGGTCAGATAAGATTAGAGAAGAGGTAGATCCTATCCAAAATCATATAAGCAAATTAAAAAATGTCGCTTATGAAGATCTATTGGAAGATGAGAAACGAAAATGAACAACATCAAAATGTCATTATCGTCTCATATATCAGAACTCAAACACCGTCTAGTTATAGTCATAATATTTGCTATTTTATCGTTTATAGGGGGTTATTTGTTCTCTAGCGACATACTTACCATATTTATATCTAATTCTCCTACAGACTTTATCTATGCGAATATAACAGAAGGTTTTATAACTTCGTTAACTATTAGTCTCTTTGTCAGTGCTGTTTTAACTTTACCTATATTTATGTATCAAATGGCAAAGTTTATTCTCCCTGCTTTGAAGTCTAGCGGATATAGCATATATAAATGGCTATTATCGTCATATATCTTGTTTATAATAGGTTCATTATTGTCGTATTATATTCTTTTACCATTAGTCCTATCGTTTTTGACAGGTTTTAACAGTAATATTGATATTACTTTATTACCTAGTGTGTATCATTATATAAAGATAGCTTTAAAATTTATGATAGTATTCGGATTAGTATTTCAGTTGCCACTATATATATTGATTTTAGGGAAATTAGGCATTATAGACAGACAATTTTTGAGAAGGCACAGGAGAACAGCCATAATAGTAGGCATTATAGCGGGAGCTTTATTAAGTCCACCTGATGTAATAAGCCAGTTATTGATAGGCGGTACTATCTATCTACTCTACGAGATCTCTCTATACCTAGTTCCAGAGAGAAAAACTACCGAAGAGATATAATTTTAACTTTGAATTTTATTTCTACTCACCATCTTTTGCATAGAATTAGACCTTCTAAATCGTTCTTCCAGAGCAGAGAATATGATAGGAGTTAAAGTAAAAGTTACTATTAGTGATGCCATCATTCCACCGATAATTACGACTGACATAGAAAATTTATCTTGATCGTATGAGAACAGTTGAGGTATAACAGAAATAATGACAGCTAGAGTAGTCATTATGATGACCTTAAATTTAGGTGCTACTCCGTGATCCCAAAGTATATCTTTAATAGGTTTATTAACATTCTCATTTTTTCTACAAATTGGGATAACCGATTCTAGCAATAATATAGACCCATTAACGACGATACCTATTAGCATCATACAGGCTAACATCGTAGAGAGATTAAAGGTAGTGTCAGTAAGAAACATAATGATAAAGACCCCTGAAAAAGAGGAAAACACAGAGAGCATAATAGTGAAAGGGTGAAGCAGACTATTCATCACCGCCGCTAGTATTATGAAAGTCAGAATTAGAGCGAGCATAAAAACGAGTTTTAGTTCGTTAAAAGATTCTTCTTTTCTCTCGGAAGATCCGCCGAAGAAGTACCCTTCTCCATTCTTCCATTGAAGGGCATCTAGTTCACTCTCTATCAGTCTAACAGCCTCTGTAGAAGATATATCTGGGAGCATATACCCGATAACATTTATAATCTGTTTTCTTTCTCTACCGTTAATATTAGAAGGAGTCTCTTGCCTTTTCACATATCCCAGATCATTCAACGGTATAAGTCCATTATGAGATCTTAAAGCTATTATATTTAACAAAGATTCTGTATCGGAAAAGAACGGATCTACTTGCACTCTAATATCGTACAGATTTCCTAAATCTTTAAAATTGATAGAGTCGTCTCCATAGAGTGATAGTCTCAAAGTAGATGCGATATTTATATTATTAAATCCTTGAGCATCGACTTTAGTTTGAGTCGGTATAAATTGAATCTCTAGCACAGGTCTTTTATAGCTAGAATCGACAGATCTAAATATACCGAGGTTATTCATAATTTCTTCGACTTTAACTTTCATAGGAATAATATCACGATAATCATCTGCAAAAATATTTACATAGAAACTGCCATTCGAAGAGATACCTCCTGCTCTAGTTATATGAAATATTACATCGGGTATTTCGGCTAACCATTCGGTCCATTGATTTATAAGTTCGGTATCTTTTATATCCCTCTTGTTTACTTTAGTGAGTGAGACATTTATTCTACCATTTTCTATACCGTTCACACCGATTCTAGATTGTGTAGAAACTACTTGAGGGACATCTTTTAACTTACTCTCAATCTTTTTAGCGACGATAGAAGTTCTCTCTAAAGACGATCCACCAGGAAGTGAAAAGTTGATAGTAATTTCTTCGATATCGGATGAGGCTATAAAATCTCCACCTATAAATTTGGCAAGTCCGAAGGAAGCCATTATAGAAATAACTGCGACTATTATTGTAAACTTTTTATGATGGAATATAAAATTATAGAGTCTCTTATAAACTTTAAGCAGAGAACTCATTGCCGATTTTTGTCTATTAAATATGGCAGAGAGAGAGAATACTTTTATCAGCACATTCTTTAAATATATGGTTATTTTTGCAATTTTTTTACCTAGCAGAGGTATTTTGGCTATAAATTTCATTACACCTTTAGCGAGATATTCTCCAAACTTTTTCGCATTATTTTTTCTTTTATTATCTTTTTTGAAGTCTTGCGAGTGCATAGCATAGAACATCATAACGGGTGTTAACATAAGAGAGAAAGCGATAGAAATGAAGGTTGCAAAAATCACTGTCATACCGAAAGGATAAAAATATTGTCCGACTATTCCTTCCATAAATACCATAGGAATAAAGACTGCTAGATGAGTTCCTGAAGAAGCAAAAACTGGTATCATAGCTTCCTTAACTCCGTCGATAGAAATTTTAAAATAGTTCTTTTTCTTCATTTTATTATAGCGGGAAAGAATACAGTCTATTACGATTAGAGTATTACTTGTAAGCGGTCCCATGGCGACAGTTAGAGCTAAAAAGGTCTGTGAATTTAAAGTAAAACCTGCGAGTTCCATGAAGAAGAAAGCAGATACTATCGTCAAAGTTATTTGAGTTCCCGCTATCCAAAGAGTGTTTAAATTTGCGGTAAATATCAGTAAAAGTATCATAGTTAATAACAAGCCGGAAGCGATACTAATGAAAGTCCTGTTAGTTTCAGAGATTATATATTGCGATGTATCTTTGGCGACGACGAGTTTAATTCCATCTGGAGTGCTAATTTTATTTATTTTTTCTCTTACGGCTTCTGCTATATCTATAGTATTACCATCTCCCATTTTATTGACAGAGACTATCATAGTTTCTTGATCACCTAGAAAAGATTTAGACGATTCTTTTTTGAAAGTATCCGTAACTGAAGCGATATCTTTAACTTTAATTTTGAAGCCTTCTTGAGTTATGATCTCCTTTTCTTCTATAGCCTCAAGAGAATCGAATTCTCCTAAAAACCTTACTCGAGTAGAAGTCAGATCCCGTTCAAAACTACCCGCCGCGGTCTGCATATGAGATTCTCTCAGCAGGTCCATAATATCTGTAATAGTTAAATAGTATTGTCTCAATCGGAATGGATCTACTTGAATTTGAATCTCTCTTTCTTTACCCCCTATGATATTTATACTTGCGACACCTTTAATAGAGAGCAAGCTATTAGAGAAAGACTTATCCACGAATTGATATGCATCCATCGGCGATACCTTCGGGTCTACTATGACGGCGATATCTATGACAGAAGAAACCATAGGATCATATTTTTCTACGATAGGAATTTCCATACTAGATGGGAAGTCTCTCATAACGGAGTCGAGTTTATTTTTCATCTCTATGACTTTGATATCTGCATTTGTATCGTTAGTAAATTCTATAATTATGTATCCGACCCCCTCGTACGACATAGACTCAAGTTTTTTTATATCTGTAATAGAGAAGAGAGTATCTTTAGCAATTTTCAGTATATCGTTTTCTATCTCTAGAGGAGTTGCAGACGGATATATAAAGGAGGCTGTAACTATGTCAAATTCTAGAGGCGGATTTTTCTCAATTTTGAATCTAGAGAAACTTACCAAACCAAGTAGCGAAAACATAACTACGAACATCCAAGTCGTTATGGCTCTGACAATTAAAGTACTAATCATTACTACTTCCTATTTTTTTGAGGTCAATATTTTTAATCGATCTAATTTTTTTGATACCCCATGGTGGAACTGCCAAGATGATACAGTCTTCATCATCTAGACCTTTTTTAATGTGAGCCCACTCGTTTAAAAAATCTACGGACACATTTTGTTTTACAAAAGAAGAACCTGTAGACTTTAAAACGAAAAATTCCTCAGTATCGTTATCTTGATAGACGAGTGTCGAGTCTACTATGATGGCATCTTGTAGAGTTAATGTATGATAGGAAATAGGATACCAGTCATTATATTCATCTTCAATTAAAACGGCCGTTTTAGGGTCTTTATTCTGTTTTTTTTGCTTATCGGTGTCATCTATAATTAGAGATACTTTATAAAGACTAAAACCAGAATCTCTTGTAAATTCGACATTAGAAATAGTCCAGACTAAATTATTTTCTATATTTACAGCTTTATTATTCACTTTAATTTTTGAAGGATTATTAACAAAAAATTCCCATTTATCACCGTTTCGTATGGTAGTATTTTTTATCCAAACTTCGTGAGTAGTAGAACTCACACAAAAAGTTTTAACTGGAAAACCGTTTTCCTTATAGATATTATAAAACTTATTTTGTTTACTATCGGTTATAAATATAATACTAAATAGTTTAATTAAAATGCTTGTTATTAGTATTATAGTGAAAGATGCCGTAAATATTTTTGCTTTTTGGACACCATCTATTTTATTCCAGTAGTTTTTTAATGGGGTAAATAGTCTAAAAATATTATATTTATTATTCATTTATAGTTCCGTAGATTTTGTTTTAAAGTCTAAAATTTCTGGCCACGATATAGACTTCTTCTGATGGTTGATAATAGTATCGATAGAGGAAGAAATGGCGACTAATTTTTGTTGAGTATTGAGCCTAGAAATTTTTAAAAGGGTAAATGAAAATTCTGCATTATTGAGTTCAAAGGCCGTCGTTTGTCCGGCGAAAAATCTTTTTTGAGTGAGTTCAAAATATTCTTTAGAAAGTCTTACGGCTATTTTTTCTGATTTATAGACATCTAAATAGGCATTAAATTGGTCTACAAAAGTATAGAGATCTCTACTCACTTCTGCTTCAGCTTTATGAAAAGATACAGCAGATTTATTTGCTTCTATACCTCTTTCTAGTGCTAGAGCGTTAATTCTTCCACCGGTATAAATAGGCCAATTGAATCTAATTCCAGAAGTTATATCTTCTGTATCGGAGACAGAATTATTTAGCAACTCTATGTCAGAGACATCTATCGAACTTGCAGTAGAAAAGGCTTCTAGTTTAGGAAGGTGTTCCATATTTTCTCTTTTAGATGCATAGGAGAAAGCACTCTCACTTAATCTCCATTGCTCGACTTTCGGATGCGATTTTATAATTAAAGTATCGGATCCAGAAATTGAAATAGGATTAAACAAAGGTATAGTCGTCGTCGTAAGAATCAACTTTTTATCTTGAGGTATATTACAAATAAATCGAATTAGTCTATAGGCAGTATCTCGATCTGCGATAGCTCTACTTATATATGGTTTTCTCATTTCTATATCGGAGTTAATTCTCACTATGTCATTTCTAATAGGTCTATTGCTAAAGTTTTTTTCTAGAGTCTCTTTATGTTTACTAGTAGTGGATAAAGATTTTTCATAGATATCGATAATTTGATCCGCGACGACAGCCTTCCAATAGAGAGAAACCAACGATTGTTTTAATTCCATATAGAGGGCATCTAGTTGTTGTTCTGCGACTTGTTTATTAAATTTGGCCTGTTTGAACTCGTGAGAAAGTCGAAGAAAATGGAGGGGTTGAATAATTTCGATAGAAGCATTCGTTCTATAATAATTTTTATCATATTCGTATGAGAGTGGAGGTAATTTTGATGACATCTTCGATTGTTGATATACAAATCTACCTGAAGCATCTAGAGACGGCAACATTTTTGCTACTTTTACAGTCTTAAACTCGTCCAATTGTTGAATAGTCTTATCCAAAAGGTTTATATCGTAATATACAGAATACATTTTAGACAGTGCTTGATCCATAGAAATTCGTACTACTTCCGTTTGAGCGAAAGAATTACTACTAAAGACAAGGCAGTTTAGAATAAGTATGCAAGAAGATATTAGTTTTTTTAGGGGCATAGAAGGTGTTTTCTATTGAAGATTATCCAAATTGAGCGATTAAATTCATTAAGACAAAGAGAATTATCAAAGCAAAAACTGGGATATACATTTGAATTTTAGGATTTTTAATAAACCTTTGAATAAAAGAGTAATAGAAACCGTTTATTCTTTGCAAGTTGCTTTGAATTTTATTAACAGTAGAATTATTTTTAATTACATTAGAGCTAGTCAAGAATGTTATTACAATTTGTGCAACAATTAGTATGATAACAAATTGAATGATAAGCAGAGTTAAATCTACAAGAAAATCGAACATAAAAAACCTTTATATTTATATAAGTTATATATTATACAT
>JAERRO010000010.1 GCA_016735395.1 Alphaproteobacteria bacterium
ATAGTGGTTTTTGTTGTTTTTAATTCAGTTTTTATTTTATAAAAACTTTCTTCAGATTTGATAATGTATACACTATATATAGCTTTAATAATAATAATAGCGTACGCCAGAAGAGAAATGAGAACCGTTATAGAAGAATCATTTTTTATATTAATTTTTAATCCTTTATCTCCTAACCATAAACATGATAAAACAAGCAATATATCTATAATGCTTAATAATATTTTTCGATTATGTATTAAAAAACATCTCACTCTATTCTTCCATCTTTTTAAATATTTCTTTAGGTCCAGATACTGTTGCGGATAAGTCGAATTCATTTTTATCTTTGTCTATACTTATATTGATTCGTATACTAACTTGTTTTTTCTCACTACCAGATAAAAAATTAACTGTCTTTAATATTTTATCCCTTAAATTTAAAACACTAAATAAATTTAATTGGTTGTCTATTTTAGAAGATAATTGATTTTCTTTGTACTCAGTATTATTAATAAAATATTTTATATCCATTTAATTCTCCTATATTTTTTTTAGTAATAGTATATATTCGTGTTTGAAGATATAGTAATCGCTGTTTAATGCTCTATATCTCCATATTGATTTTTGGTTTTGTTTTGCTCTATTTCCTTCCATATTTTTTACTATTATACTTTTTAATTGTAAACCTTGTTTTTTAGCTTCTTCCATACAATAAAATCCTAATGGTATCCATTCACTATTAGAATATTTATCTCCTATTACTATACTTACGTATTTATCTTTTTCTAATAGATCTACACAGTTTTTTACTACTTTGCCGAAATCTGAAATAAAAGATTCTAATGTCTTTGAATTGGATAAGTCTTTTTCTTCTTTGCTAAACTTTAGGATATCAAAATATGGTGGATGCAAGATAACATGCTGAACTTTTTCTTTATTATATTTTGTTAAATATTTTTTGATTTGAATAAATATATTTTTATCTACGCTGTCGCCTTGGATACAATAGGCATAATTGTTTTGACTTTCGTTTACCTTACTTACTTTTAACTTAGTTTTTACAAAATCTACCATTTCTTTCTTGATATCTATTCCTATAAAATTTCTTTTTAAAATTTCACACTCATATGCTGTTGTTCCGCTACCCATAAATGCATCTAGTACTATATCATCTTGTTTTGTAAATCTCTTAATCATCTGCCTAGGAATTTGAGGAATAAAATTACCATGATATGACCCATTATGTTTTCCAGTATTATCCCTACGATCAATTATCCATAAGGAATTTGTTTCAATATCTTCTAACTCTTTCCATTTGTCTAAATTAAAATCATTGAATTTAGGCATTCTTTTTCTCTTCTAATAATTTTAGTGGGTTAACTTTTAGAAAATTAGATAATTTTTCTATATTTACTTTTATAGGAGTGTATCTATTTGATAATATATTTGATAATTGGTTTTTTGAAATACCTAAGGATTTTGCCAACTCTGTATAATTAGATATTTTTCTTTTTGCCATAATCTCTTGTACTTTATATTTATTAATTACTTCCTTTATTATTATAAGTCAATATATTTGTTAACTTTATACAAATGTATTATTAACTTTTTTGCCTATTATTTTCTTTAGTTCTTTCCTCCATTTATATGGATCATACCAAAAACAACCTTCGCAACCATTTATATCATTTTTATCTTTACCTTCCCATTGCTTATTACCTTTATACCAATATTCTATTCCTGGAAAATTACCACGATCTTCTGTCTTAAAACACTTTTCGCAATTTCTGGATTTTAATAGATTATTACTTCTATTTAAAAGCATAAATTTTTCTTTTAGTTGATCATCTGTATAATTATTAAAATTCTCTTCATTTTTACCCCATCTTATTTGTGGAAATTTATGATCTATTTCTAGCTCTCTATCACTTAATGTTCTAAGAAATATACATTCTTCATTTTTGTATAATTTTTTTATTTTTTTAGATGTTTTTGTTGAAATATTAAATCTTGCCTTTGTTTGTTCTATTATTTTTAATGATTTTAGTTTTCTATGAATAGTTTTTTTGTCACAGTTAGAACAAAATATATTATTATACAAGTTACCTTTTTTATCTTTATCTAGTTGAATACCCTTTTCTTGTCTCCAAACTTGCCATGTTTTAGCCTGTCCTGACTTTAATTCACATTTAGTGCAATGCCATTTTAAATCTGTCATAACTTTAAAATCTATATAGCTAGTTGTATCTTTTTTGAAAGGGTTGTTCATTATAATTTACCTTTATTGTTTATTTTTCTTAGCTCTTCTTTTCTTTATAAAGTAAGTATATAAATAATTGTTTTTTTAATCAATGTTTTTTAATTTTGTTAATCTATAGTTTTTTCTTGATTTTTTTTGTGTTGTTCTACTTTTATGCCGACTTTTCGTAAAAAGTTGACTCCCGAAAGGTCTCTGTAAGCATCCATAAAAACTACTTTTGTGATACCCGATTGTATTATAAGTTTAGCACACACTATACAAGGAGATAGTGTAACATACATCGTAGTGCCGTCAGTTCTAATGCCTTCTTTTGCAGCAAATGTAATCAGATTTTGTTCTGCATGTACAACATATTGATTAGTGATGATGCCTTCTCCACCGCACTCTTTACAAGTATTATCTATATTAGGTGAGGTTTTACTAGCCTCCAATGTACTGCCAATTTTACCGCCATTACACTCCGGACATTCCATCTCACAACAATCAGGCTGACCCGAAATAGTGCCGTTTCGACCTTCGCAAATTACTCTGGAATCTCTCACCAATACCGCACCAACCTTGTGTCTTATACAATGACTCATACTACCCGCAAGTTTGGCATGTGCCATATAATATTCTTCCTTATCCATTTTTTGCCTTTTTTATAGTTTTAAGTATACAATCATATAAATGATTATCTCCTAAATCAATAGCACTTAATTTTTATGAAATTTTAACCCCACATACTTCTATATAAATATGTAAATATGTCGTTGATTTTTATTTTATTTGTAGTAATATAAACTTATTGTTCGGGTATAGCTCAGTTGGTAGAGCAATTGACTGTTAATCAATTTGTCGCAGGTTCGAGTCCTGCTACCCGAGCCAGTTTTTTGTGTTTTAGATTAAATGGGGTAAAGATGGTGTTATCATGGAATGAGATTAAATCAAGGGCTGTGACTTTTCAAAATGAATGGAAAGATGAAAAGCGGGAGCGTGGAGAGAATTTAAATTATATCATAGATAGATTTTGGTGTGGAGGACACTGCTATGCTTTACTAGATATAAAAGAGTGCTTGGACTTTTTGTTTCAGATTTTGAAACGAAATCAAAAAAATATTAGTAGATGATAAATCTCTCCCTATATTAGAACGAAGAAGCTTGCTGAACAAAATTATTGATTCTTTGAACCTGTTCATAGCAAGATTTACCTGAAGTTTGCTATAACAATATTTTGCTTTTTGACATATGATATGATATCATATACTAATACTTTTAAGGAGTGAAAAAATGAAAGCACAAGAACAAACTTTAATCGGGTTTTTACAGGCAAAACAACAATTTGTTATTCCTATTTATCAAAGAAAATATAGCTGGAAAAAAGCTCAATGTGAAAAACTGTGGGAGGATATAAAAAATTTATCTTCTAATAAAAACATAGAAAGACATTTCGTCGGCTCAATCGTTAGGATTAAAAAAAATCTAGACTCCGCAGAAATTTCTCAACAGACTATCATTGACGGACAACAACGGATAACCACAATTATATTGTTAATAGCAGCTATAATTCAAAAAGTAGAAAGTGAAGATCGAAAAGAAGATCTGATCACAACTTATCTAATTAATAAGTACGGAAAAGAAGAATTAAAATATAAACTGATTCTGACAAAAGAAGATAAAGAGTCGTTAAAAAATATTATCGATAATATCACTAACTCTAAACTAGAATCAACTGCTATCAAAACTAACTTCGAATTCTTTAAAGAAAAAATGAAAAACGAAGATTTCGAAAATATATTAGGGGGAATCTCAAAACTAATAATCGTCGATGTATCTCTTGATCAAGCACTAGATAATCCGCAACTAATTTTCGAAAGTTTAAACTCAACAGGGTTAGGATTATCACAAGCTGATTTGATTAGGAACTATATTTTAATGGGGCTTGACCATAAAAAACAAGAGGAAATATATAATAAATACTGGTCAGTTATGGAAAAAGATTTCGGGGAATACTATACTAAAGAATTTGATGTGTTCGTGCGGGATTATTTAACCCTGAAAAGTGAGTCTAATCAAATTCCTAACATTAAAAATGTGTATGAAACATTTAAACAATATTTTATTAAAAATGGTGGCATCTCAAATATAGAAAGTATAATGGATAATATTTTTAAGTATTCACAATATTATGTTAAAATTAAACTGGGACAAGAAGAGAATAAAAAATTTAAAAAAGCTTTCGCAGACTTGAAAACATTGAATATTTCTGTCGTAATTCCTTTTTTACTTGAAGTTTATAATGATTATGAAAACTCTATTATTGATGAAGAAGAATTTTTAGAAATTCTGTCTATTATTCAAAGCTATGTAGTTAGAAGATCCGTTTGTGGATTGGTAACTAATTCTCTAAATAAAACCTTTGCAACTCTATATAAAAAAATTGATAAGGGAGACTATATAAATAGTTTAAAAATCGCTTTTGCTTTTATGAAAAGTTATAAAAGATTTCCTGATAATGACGAATTTAAGTCAGAAATAATAAAAAACGATATATATCATACAAACAATTGTGGGTTTTTATTAAGTAGTATTGAAAATTATAATAGGAAAGAAATCGTTAATTTTATGGGTGATGATTATACAATAGAACATATTTTGCCTCAAAATTCTACACTGTCTGAAGAATGGAAAGAAATGTTAGGCCCCGATTGGGAAGTAGTCCACGATAAGTATTTACATACTCTAGGAAATTTGACTCTGACTAGGTATAATTCTGAATATAGCGATAAGCCATTTTCTCAAAAGAAAACTATGACCGGTGGATTTGATAGCAGTCCATTGAATCTTAATGAAAGTGTTAGAGGGTACAATGTTTGGAACAAATCTTCAATTATAGAAAGGGCAGAAAATCTTTTTGAAACTATTGTGAAAATATGGGGTAATATTACAATATCAAAAGAGATATTAGAAAAGTATAAGGTTAAAACAGAGCCCAAAATAACATATACTATTGATGATCATCCATATCTTTCAGATGGTGAAATGTCTGAGCTTTTTGAAACTCTTAGAAGAAGAATAAAAAATATTAATACCTCTGTTAGTGAAAGTTTTACAAAGTTATATATCGCTTATAAAGTCGATAATAATTTTGTTTGTATAATTCCTGCAAAAAGCCAATTAAAACTTTATTTAAACTTGGATATTGTCGATATATCTGATCCTAAAGGACTTTGTAGTGATGTGACTGATAAAGGGCATTGGGGGACTGGTAATACAGAAGTCGTCTTGTCTTCAACTGAACAATTGGACGATGCTATGGAACTTATAAAACAATCTTTTGAGAATAATTCTACTGAAGATTAAGCCGTCGACTCTACAATCTAGATTTTAAAATTTTTAACAAAATCGTTAAAAAACTTTTTGTATACGGTGTTTTTTATATCTTTTTGTCTTATCCTTATATATAATTGATATATACCTAGAGTTGTGTTATAATTTGATATCGTTTCTAGTTTATGATAGCCATTATGTCTAGACATTCTATAGTTTATTTTCAAGGACACTTTTTGTTAGAAATTCTATTTATAATTTTCTCTATCTTACTACTACTGGTCAGTGCAAATTCGCTGATTTACGGGACCATAAAATTAAGTCAATTCTTGAGAATATCTCCTATATGGACTGCCGTTTCTATCGTAGCATTAGGGACATCTATACCCGAAATAGTCATCGGTGTCTCCGCCATAGATAAAGGACTTTACGATGCCTCCGTCAGTGTAGTTCTAGGAAGTAATATCACAAATATTCTGCTAATCATAGGTTTGTCAGCCCTGATTTTTCCGTTCAAAATTCCTAGAAAAGAGATTTTTAGAGGAGAAGAATTTGTCGGTAGAAAACAAAAATTTGTTAAAAAGATTAACCCTCCGCTTTTTCTAGAAGAAAAAAGGTTCTCTAATTTTGTCAATTTTAATAAAATTAACTCTTTCCTTTATAAAATATTTAAAGGAAAACTCTCTAGCATTTACATAATTTTGATAACTGCAACGATTACATATTCTCTCTTTTTATTCCATAATAATTTGTCTGTAAGTGCAGGCACAATTTTACTAGTTATAATGGGATTTTTTGTATTTTCTACCCTCAATACAATTCAGATCAAAAAGCAAAAACTAAAAAAAGATCCCGTCAAAGATAAGAATAAAACTCTATTATTCTCAAAGATTAGTTTCAGTATCATCTTCGGATCTATAGGACTATATCTCGGAGGAGAAATTCTAATTCATTCTATTTTAAGGTTAGCAGAAATTTTACAAATCGCCGAGAGTACCATGATCATATCCGTCGTCGCCATAGGTAGTTCTTTTCCCGAACTATTTTTAGCCTTTAGATCCGTGGCAAAAGGATTCTCTTCCGTCATGCTAGGTGCAATTTTAGGAACTAACATAATAAATATCCTCGTTGTAGGAAGTATTACCGCATGGAAAAATATAAATGTAATCTCCGACAAAGTCTCAGTCGAGTATAATCTATGGATGATCTTTTCTACGGTGTTTATAGGTATCTTGCTTTTCGTTAGACAAAAATTTGGACGAATCGAAGGACTGATTTTATGTTCCTTATATATTATTTTCTTAACTCGCGCTTTTGTATAAATTTGCTTTAAACCTATTTTTCGATTATTATATATAGTATGAAAAGATCTAATTATTTTATAAAAACATATTTCGACGATCCAGTCGATGAGGTTTCTAAAAATGCAAAACTATTACATAGAGCAGGATTTACAAATAGATTGATGTCAGGAGTCTATTCCTTTTTACCTTTGGGAGTTAAAGTCCTGTGTAAAATAGAAAATATTGTTCGTAAAGAAATGAATAATCTAGGGGCACAAGAATGTCTGCTTCCAGCTTTGCAACCACGACAAATTTGGGATCGGACTAACCGTTGGGAAGAAATGGACGATATACTTTTTAAATTTAAAGGAGCCGGCGATAGAGAATTAACACTAGGACCGACACACGAAGAAGTCGTCACCTCCGTCATCGCCGATATAATTCAATCTCATAAAGATTTGCCTGTTTTAATGTATCAAATTCAAACGAAATTTAGAAATGAAACTAGAGCCAAATCAGGTATTTTAAGGGGGCGAGAGTTTAAGATGAAAGATCTATATTCTTTTCACTCTTCTCAAGATGAACTTGACAAGTTCTATAAAAAAGTCGTCGTGGCATATAAAAATATCTTTGATGAAATTGGGATAGGAAAATCGACATTTTTAACCGTCGCAGACGGAGGAGCCTTCTCTAAAGTTTCTCACGAATTTCAAACCGTCACACCCGCAGGAGAAGATAAAATCTATAAAGACGAAAACTCCGGTATCGCTATCAATGAAGAAATTATTGACAACGAAGAAGTACTAAAAGAATTTATACCGCACTATAAAATTGGAGATAATAAAAAATATAAATCTGTCAATGCTACCGAAGTCGGAAACATATTTAAACTTTCTACTAAATTTTCTAAACCTCTAAAAGGAACTTTCAAAGCTGAAGATGGACAAGAGAAAAACGTTATTATGGGTTGCTATGGAATAGGTATTTCACGATTGATGGGAACCGTCGTAGAATGTCTTGCGGACAAAAAAGGGCTGAATTGGCCGTTAAATATTGCTCCGTTTCACATTTATCTGATAGGAATCAATGCCGATGACACCACAAAAGAAATTTACAACAACCTCATTTCAAATGGAATAGAAGTACTACTTGATGATAGAACCGTCTCTATAGGAAATAAACTTAACGAAGCAGAATTGCTAGGATTGCCGTTTAGAGTTGTCGTTAGTGAAAAAACTTTGGCAAGAGGAAAGTCCTTCGTAGAAGTGCAAACTAGAGACGATATGAAAATAGAAATTATAGAAGTAAACACACTAATTAAAAATATAAAAAATAAATTAACTAATGATGAAGGAGATCGTTATGAACTTTAAATGCCCGCTTATGGCAACACTAAAATTTTCTATTTTAATAGGATGTCTAAATTCTGCCTCTATAGGATTTTTTAACCTCAACTTTCTAAATGTGATTTTTAGAGACGGGGCCATAGGAACTTTTTTCTATCTAATGATTTTAGGTGCAGGTCTATATACGGCTAAAGAAATGTACCGCGGGATAAGTAAATGGATCGCTGACAAAAAATGTCCGCTTGCATAATGAATGGTAATTACTTAAAAGTTATTTTTATCCTTTTTTTAACTTCTAGTTGTGGCATCTCTATGCAAGACAATATTCTGATGCCAATAGAAAAGAGAATTGACAACAAAACCTATCATATAAAAAGTCTGCATAAATCTGTAGATGACGGTATCATAGAGATGACAGACAGAAAACCGCTCTCAATAATCAGAGGAGTGCAATTTGAGAGATCTGAAATTTTAGAAAAACAGATGTCGACGGCCGTAAATAAATGGAAAAAAACAGGACAAAAAAATGTCCATTTAGTCGTCTATCATACCGGTGTCTTTTCTACTATGTGGACGGATTTCGTAACAGAAAAATTTGAAGCCGTCGGCGGAACGGTCATAGTAGATTATAGATCTTCTAAATATTCTACGGCAGAAACTATAATAGAAATTTACGACGAAATAGAATGAAAATTATAGTTGGAAAAGATCCTATCACCGTAGGACAAAAAAGTATAGAAAACACCCTAAATTTGTTATCTAACGATACAAAAATAAAACAAAAAATAACCGTTGCCGTATCAGGTGGAAGAGACAGTATGTGTCTGTTCTATTTATGTTCGACAATGCGAAATATAGATCTAGATGTTGTATCCGTTAATCATAATATTAGGAGAAAATCGGTTAAAGAAAATCGATTAGTAGAAAAATTTTCTAATGAATTAAATGTAAAATGTATAACTAAATTTGTCGGAGAAAGACCTCCGAAAAATGGAGTAGAAGAGTGGGCAAGAATAAAACGATATGATATCTTGATCGAACATTGTAAAAAGAGAAACTCCATTTTATTTTTAGGACACCATCTCGATGATCAAATTGAAACATTCTGGCTCAACCTAAAGAGAGGCTCTGGAGTTTTAGGTTTAGCAGGGATGAAGAAAATTAGTGAGAGAAATAACTGTAAAATAGTTCGTCCGCTTTTAGATATCTCTAGAAAAGATATCTCTACAATTGTAGCTAAACATAAAATAAAATTCATAGACGATAGAATGAATTTTAACAGAAAATTTAGTAGAGTTAATATTAGACACAATAGAAATAAAGCTCAAAGATTATTAGGAATTACAGATGACCGATTAAAACTTTGTGTAGATAATCTCCGTCAAACCGCCGACTCGATTTCTTTCTTCGTGAATAGACTTTCTCTCGATTTTCCCCTTGACCTATATAAAAATAGTGTCTCTTTTCCAAATAAAATTTTATCGGAATTTCCTCAAGAAATCATTTTGCGATGGCTGGCATTTAATTTTCAGAGTCTGATAGGATCTGTCTACCCCCCTAAATTTGAAAAAATAAAAAGAGTTTATCTAGATATGATTTCTGCCACGAAGTCCGATTATTTTAGAAAACGAACTTTAGGACACTGTAGTATTCAACTTCATAAAAATATTTTTAAAATACAATACTTGAAAAATACTAAAGAATAGTTTTCTATAATATTATGAAAATAAAACAATTATCTAAATCTATAATAAATCAGATTGCCGCGGGTGAAGTAATAGACAGACCCGCTTCTGTAGTAAAAGAACTGGTGGAAAATGCTATCGATGCAGGAAGTAGTTCTATAGATATAATATTTGAAGGCGGTGGTAAAAAGTTAATCGTAGTTAAAGATGACGGTTCAGGGATGTCATTAGAAGATCTAAAAATTTGTACATTAAAACATGCTACTTCTAAATTAAGCGATGGAGCCGATGAGAAAAATATTCTGAACAAAATTAGAACTCTAGGTTTTCGTGGAGAAGCTTTAGCCTGTATAAATGAGATAGCAGATCTAACTATAGAAACTGGACAGGCAAAAAAATCGTCAAAAACACCGTTATCTAATAGATATTTTAAAGATACTCTAACCGTAGCACCATATAGACAAGGTACTATTATGAAGGTAGAGAACTTATTTTATAAAACTCCGGCCAGATTGAAATTTTTAAAAAGCGATACTATAGAAACTTCTCAAACGATAAATTTGATAAAGGCTTTAGCAATTTCTGCTCCGCATATATCTTTCTCTTGGCAAGGAGAAAAATTGACCGATGGTAATTTGTCTAGATCTCCAGATGACCTGATGAAGATAGCTTCAAGATTTTTGTTCTGGCAAACTAAAGATATGTTATCTATAAATCGTGAACTTAAAACGATGTCAATTCAAGGTATCATCTCAAAACCGCAACAACAACGAAATAACTCTAACGATATGTTCGTCTTTATAAATAATCGATTAGTAAAAGATAAACTTCTAGTCAACACAATAAGGGGTGCTTATATATCTTGGATAAATACTAGACATTTTCCCACAGTAATTTTGTTTATAAATTTACCTTTAGACGATATAGATGTTAATGTTCATCCGACCAAGAACGAAGTTAGATTTAGGTTTTTTAAAGAGATTCGACAATTTATAGTTTCTACGATCCACTCCGCCTTGACGATAGAGAATATTCCTAGAATATCTCGAGGAGATAAAGTTCCTATATTATCATTTTCAAGTCAAAATAATGAAGAAAACACCGTAAATAATGTTCTTAATCGCGATATGAGAGATGATTATAATCTAGATAAATCTCCAGAAATATATAGTATAAAAGATAAACCTAATAGTGATAGCGATAATTTTGAGCCGTCTCGAGAAGTACTATCCTCGACAGAAGACAACATAAATAAAAAATTGATTGAAGGAGAAAGAAGGTGGACCGTTGTCCATAATTTTTATAATAACTATTTAGTAGTACTCGCCGAAGAACTAATCATAGTCGATCAACATGCACTACATGAGAGAATTTTATATCTAGAACTAAAAAAGGAATTCGAAGATCATTCTATAAAAAAGCAAAGTTTATTAAGTCCTATACTAATAGTAGAAAATGGAGATCTAATATTAGAATATAAAAAAGATCTGTCCGAAGTCGGAATAGATGTAGAATACAATAGCAAAGGGGCTATAATCTCTGCTGTTCCATTGCTCTTTAAAGATTTGAACTGGAATCAAATCATGCAAGAAGTAATAGTAGATATTTTGACTAACGGAGACTTTGACTCAAAAATTTCCGTTAACTGTACCGATCTTCTGTTGCACAATTTTTTAGCTACTAAAGGGTGCCACTCTGCTAGAAGACAAGGGGACGACACTTCTATCGTAGAAAGTCAAGAATTAGTCGATCAACTACAGTTTAATAGTCAACTGCATACTTGTAATCACGGGCGACCTACTTTCGTAAAATTCGATAAAGTAGAATTTGAAAAAATATTTAAACGACTAGAATTTTAATTAAAGGACTCCCCATATGACACTTATTTCAGTTTTAAAACAATCTTGGACACAACTGCCAAAAAAAAGTGATACAGTAAAAAGGTTAGCAATAGAACATAAAATATCAGACATTTTAGCTCAACTATGTATTTTGAGGGAGCCAAAAAATGAGGGTTTTAGCCGTTATTTAGATCCTAAATTGGCAACTATGAGATCCCCGACTTTAATAAAAGATCTCGAAGTAGGTGTCGATATTTTTTTAGATCTAATCGCCAAAAATGAAACTATAGGTTTGTTAGGAGACTACGATGTCGATGGTGTAACTTCTACCGTCATAATGATTGAGTTCTTTAAAAAAATCAAATTTGAAAATTATATAGTGTTTATGCCTAATCGATTTAAAGATGGGTATGGGTTAACAAAAGATGCAGTAAAATTCTTTATAGATAAAAATGTATCCGCAGTTATTTCTATGGATTGCGGTTCCACTTTTATAGATGAAATTCAAATGCTCAAAGATAATAATATAAAAACTATAATTTTGGATCATCATACATGTCTAGATACTTTGCCTCAAGCCGATGCTATGATAAATCCTCAAAGAAAAGACGATGTATCTGGTTTGCAATTTTTGTCTGCCGTAGGAGTAGTCTTCTACTTTCTAGTTCATACTAATTCTATTTTAAAACGGAGAAACGAAGGCATCGATCTCGAGCCTCTGCTAGTATTCGTAGCTTTGGGAACACTCTGTGATGTAGTGCCTCTAATAGAAGAAAATAGAACTTTCGTTAAAAGAGGTTTGAAAATTATGGCGGGTAAACCTACTGTAGGACTAAAAAAATTGTTGCTAAAATTAAATATATTTGGCAACTCTATCACAGCCTCCGATGTAATGATGAGAGTCGGCCCTAAAATAAATGCAACCGGAAGAATGGACTCTGCGATGATAAGTGTAGAACTGTTAACCGAAAATAATGAGGGAAACGCAGAAGAACTAGTTGAGAAGATGTTCGCTCTTAACGAGAAAAGAGTTAGACTAGAATTCGATGTTATGGTAGACATAAAAGAACGAATAAAAACTGTTAAAGACGAAGACAAATTTATGTTTCTATATGATGAAAGTTGGCATAAAGGTCTAGTCGGTATTCTAGCTAGTAGAACCGTAGAACTGACGAAAAGACCGTCTTTTATAGGAATATCCGATGGAGAAATTATTCAAGGATCCGTAAGATCTGTCGCCGGTATAGATGTCGCTAGTGTAATCAATGAACTGCGAGAAAATGGACTTTTAATCAGAGGCGGAGGACATAAAATGGCAGCAGGATTTTCTGTTAAAAAAAGTGATGAAAGAGATGTAATAAAAATAATTCGTCAAGAAATCGATAGGCAATTGTCTACATCTAAAATCGAAGAAATGAACTTTTTCGACATCTCGATCCAAGCAGATGAACTTATGCAAATTTCTAAAGAACTAGAATTATTAGAACCGTGCGGAACAAAAAATCTTCAACCTATTTTTCATATTACTAACATAAGACTTCATAGTTCTACACTAATTTCAAATAAATTTTTAAAGGCCGTTTTTAAAACTGATAGCGGAAAAACTTTCGAAGCACTATATTTTAGAAACGATAATTCTAACATCATAAAGACTTGTATAGCTCAAGAAAATTTTGGTAGTTCCATAGATATTATAGGCTCCTGGGTCCCTAACTCTTTTAGAGGAAAAACAGTCTATCAATCTATAATCCATGACATTGTCTGGTCTAATCAATCTAAAGCTTAATTATGGAATGTCGTAAACTCTTTTATGGAAGAAAAATCGGAAGAAAATTGTCCTCCGCCAAAGTGAAAATTCTAGATAACGGATTAAAAAATAATACTATAAAATCTATTAAAAATTGGGATAAGGCAGTTCTAGAAATCGGAGGTGGAGACGGAGAATTTATATCATTCAGTGCCGAGAATAGACCTCATATATCACACCTAGAAGTTGAACCGTTCATAAATGGTGCTGTAAAAGTCTTTGAAAATATTCAGAAGAAAGGACTTCAAAATCTCGCCTGTGAAAATGATATTTTTCAAAATGTACAAGAAAAGTTACCGACAGTTTTTAAAGAAATCTATATTTTGTATCCAGATCCGTGGCATAAAAAAAGACATAACAAAAGACGATGGATTAACGGTGTTTTGCTACTCTTTTTGTCCTCTAGATTAGTTTCAGGCGGTAAAATTATCATCAGAACCGATCATCCTTCTTTAGTCAAATTTTTCGAGACAGAACTAAAAAAAGTAAATTTGAGTTTCGTTAGAGGTGAAGACCATTTGCCTAATATATTGAAAGATTTTTTAAAAATATATAATACTAAATATGGACGGAAGAATATGTCTAGTTCTAAAAAAGATTTTTCCTTCGTAATTTATAAAGACTAGATCTCTATAATTTTCTCTTAAAACATAACGGGGAAGACTTGTAAAATTAAAACCTATTTGGCAATAAAAAAAGATAGTAAACAAATAAATCTGCTTACTATCTACTGTAGTATAGGTTGAGCTTGTGTGAATGTCAAATGTTTTTTATCTTTATTATGATGTATTATAATGACTAGTTTTGTACTATCTGTTCTTTATTTTTTTATATAATATTATCGTAATTTAGAAATATATCTAATTTATTTGTTGATATTATGTTTCAAAACTTCTAGCATTAGTAAAACTAAAGGACTTTTATGACATTTTCTAACATAGATATTAAAAGTGGAGAATCCTTCGATATGGTCTCCCTTAATCAAAACTTGACTACCTCCGTAGAAAGTGATGGCACCACCGCAAATTCTGCAAATTCCGTCACAGAACCTAGTAGCTCCATCGGTATAGCATATTTAATATTTCTAGGAGCCATAGTCTACTTTATGATGATTAGACCTGCCAAAAAGAAAAATCAAAAGTTTAAAACTTTAATGGATACTATTAAAAAAGGTGATAAAATTATTCTCGCAGGTGGTATAGAAGCGACATTTGAAAAGTTCGACTGTGATCTCTATGCCTTCGTCAATATAGCTAAAGCTACAAGTATTAGAATCTTGAGAACAGGTATTCTAGGAAAACAAGACACTCTTATAAAAGAACAAGTTTGTCCATTGAATCAGGCGAAGAAAAAAACCGTCGCAAAGAAGACTACTAAAGAAAATTCAAAGAAATAAGTTCGTAAATAATATAGGATAGAATAATATGAGATTCTGGTTGAAAATTAGTTTTGTTTTAATACTACTACTGTTTGTTTTAATCACGGCTATAAGTTCCTTCTTGCCCGATAGTATTAAGAAGTTTGCTCCAGTAAAAACTGAAATAGCTCTAGGTTTAGATCTTAAAGGTGGGTCGCAAATAGTTCTAGAAATGGATCAGCGACAACTTCTTGACGATAGACTTGAACAAATTAAAGATAGTATCAAGGCCTCTATGCGAGACAGAAAGTTAGGTCTAGTTAGGTACACTAATGTTAAAACAGATGAGTCAACCATTACGATATCCGCTAGAAATAAAGACGGTATAGAGTCTATTAAAGACAGAATAAACTCTCAACAGATACTAGAATTTAAAGGGTGGGACATCGATATAGACGGGCTAGACATAACCTACACTATTAAAGATGAGACAATTAAAAAACTTACTTACGATGCCCTCGTCAGAACTCAAGATATCGTGCGGAGGAGAATAGACTCTCTAGGTAATAAAGAAGTCGCAATCTATCAACAAGGTCGAAAATATATCGTAGTAGAACTTCCCGGAGTAGAGGATCCTAAACAGATAAAAGATCTAATAGGAAAAACTGCCAAGTTGACTTTCCATCTCGTTGTAGATAAAGAAACATCTAATCCGAAAGAAGTCATAGAACTCCCAATTCAAAATTTTCCAGATCAGACAATAACCGTGGAAAAAAAGTTCAGTATGGACGGAGGTTCTCTAAATAATGCTTTTATGGGGTTCGATGCTAGGACTAATATGCCAAACATTGTTATGGAATTTACATCAGAAGGTATGAGACTGTTTGGAGACCTTACTGAAGAAAATGTAGGAGAATTATTCGCTATCGTTATGGACGGAGAAGTACTTTCTTATCCTAGAATTTCCGAAGCAATTTACTCTAAACAGGCTAATATAACCGGAAGATTTTCAGAGAAGGAGGCACAAGATCTAGCCCTGTTGTTAAAATCTGGAGCCTTGCCAACTTCTCTAGATGTCGTAGAAGAGAATACTATCGGTGCAGGGCTTGGAGCTAAATCTATCAATAGAGGTATCATAAGTATTCTTGTAGGATTTACTTTAGTCATATTACTAATAGCACTAATGTATAGAAGAATTTGTTGGGTCGTTATAGTATCTCTGACTTTTAATATTTCTATGATACTTATACTATTATCTATAGCAGGTGCCACTCTAACACTATCTGGTATCGCAGGAATAATTCTGACTTTAGGTATGGCCGTCGATGCTAATATTCTTTCCTTCGAAATGATTAGAGATAAATTAAGATCGGGTATGCACCCTATTCAGGCTTCTTCAGAAGGGTTCAAAAGAGCATGGCAGACTATTTTAGATGCTAACATAACTACGATAATTCCAGCTTTAATATTATTTCAATTCGGAAGCGGAGCCGTTAAAGGTTTTGCAATGACACTTATTTTGGGTATCTTAACAACACTGTTTTCTAATGTGTTTATCTCTAAAAGGCTATTTATGATGTGGGTTAATAATTTAAAACTCTATCATAATTCTAGCGAAATACCTCTAAAGTAATAAGGATATCTTATGTTTAATGTTATGAAATGGCGGAAAGTCGCATCCTTTATCTCGGTCATTTTAATCTCTGTTTCTATTTTTTTAATCTATACTAAAGGTATCAATGTAGGACTAGATTTTACAGGTGGAGTGCAGATGAATGTCTCTATGAAAGATAGCAACACAACAATAGAAGATATACAAAATATAATCGATGAAGAAAATATAGAGATCCAAAAGTCAACAACTCCAGGAGACTTTAGAATTACCGTCGGAGTCATAGAAAATCCTATGCAACAATCGGACAATATTAAAGAAAAAATTGGTCATTATGTAGAGTCCTTTAATTCCGTTCAAGTCGTCGGCCCAAAGTTCGGACAAGAATTGGTTCAAAAATCTGTCTATGCTTTAATTCTATCTCTCATAGTAATCACAATATATGTATCATTTAGATTTAGTATTCCTTTCGCTCTAGGTGCAATTTTTTCCATTTTACACGATGTGATTTTACTTATAGGTTTCTTTGTAGTTACACAATTTTCTTTTACAATGGTATCAGTAGCACTATTCTTGATGTTGCTAGGTTATTCTATTAACGATACCATAGTCAATTACGATAGAATTCGTGAAAATTTATCTAAAGTTTCTAATACTCTGCTTTCCGATACTATCAATCAAAGTGTAAATCAAATGATGAGAAGGACTATCTATACTTCTATTACCGTCATAGCATCAGTCCTGCCTATGGCAATTTGGGGAACCTCGGTCTTACAAGAATTTGGAATGATTATTATGTTCGGTATTTTTATCGGTGTGTATTCCTCTATCTTTGTGGCCAACGCAATTTTAATACCTCTAAAAGCAAATAGATAATGACTAAAAGGTTATACTTCTTACTCTTGTTTTGTACGACCATCATAGTCAATACACTAACTTTTGCGAAAGGTATCTCCATCAGACCCATTACAGAGGAAGATAAAAATCAGTTTTATAATAAAATCGTCGTCGACCCTAGATCAGAAATTGTCCAGTTTTTAAAATTCTATGTCGAGAATTCAGACGAAGATAAACCTCTGGAAATTCTACACTCAAACTTTATGAAACAGATTTCTCTGCAATTTAGTGGAAAGTTTAAGATCGTCGAAACAGAATTTCAACACAAGTTTTTAGAAAATTCTACCTTTACAGCTACCATTAAAAAGGTAGAGTTTAAAGATCTAAATAACCTCGATAAATGGTCTGCATGGTATGAACAATTTTTATCAGTTTTGACTAGCGAAAAAATGCTAGGAGAGATGTCCGAAATTCAAGAAAATTTTATACTCTTCAATCTGCTTACAACCGCAATCAACGGAAAATCGTTTCCTCCTTCTTGGACGGAAAGCAGAAAATATACGAAAACACCGTCTATGTCCGTCGGTATCACATATAAACGGTTAGACGATAAATTAAAAGTTATGTCCGTCCTTTTAAATTCTCCGGCTTTCCTTTCAGGGATGCAACAAGAAGATATCATCGTTAAAATCAATAATAGAGATATAAAAGAACTTTCTAACGAACAGATAGATGCACTTTTTCTAGGGACGACCGACGGGTTCGTAAAACTGAAAGTTAAAAAATGGGGAATGGCTAATTTTCATACTAAAATTTTACGGAGAACTTCTCTTAAAACTTCTCCTGTCGATGTCGTTATAGATCAGAAGACACTGTTCCTAATTATTCATAACTTCGATAACAGAACTCCAGAATGGATCGCTAGTATTTTTAAAAATGAACTCACAGAAGATATAGAAAATATAGTTATAGATTTGAGGGGAACTATAGGAAACGAAATTAGTATGCTAAAAAGTATGAATCTGCTTTTGCCGAAGATGAATGCCGGATATATTCAATATAAAACAGTTAAAAAGAAGTTTTCTCTCTCGGGAGAATCTCTAGTAGGACAGAGAAAAGTTATCGGAGTCGTCGATAATAATACTGAAGGTATAGCAAAATGGGCCGGACGGCTTATTCAATCTAAAGGGTTCCTCGTAGGGACGACAGTAGATACTTCTGGACAAATATTTAAAAGTCTAGAATTAACAGACGGAACTACCGTGACTATTCCAATAGGAGAAATTTTTGACTTTAACAACAACTCTCTTAAAAATAACCATATTTTTCCTATAATTTGTCTGCGGACCATTGAGGGATATACCGATCTTAATGTAATGCTACAAAATATAAAAAATAATACTTTTGTCTTTCCAGACAGTAAATTAGAATCCGATAAACTGAAAAATGCCTGTGGAAATTTAGCCTTGAACGACGAAAGAACTCACTTCTATAGAAATGTTATTATACAACTTTTTAAGCCGGAGGTGTTTAATGAAATTAAAAGTCAGCAAAAAAATATTCTTAACTTTTAGTTTTTCTTTAGTAGCAATATCCGTTTTAATATCTGTACTCTTTTTCGATCAATCAATAGCATTTTTAATTCACAATTATAATAGCCATTTTATTTATAATATCGCAAATTTTGTCGGTGTAATTACAGATAAAATAGTAGTTCTTACCGCCCTCATTCCTCTGTTAATATTCTCAATTTTTAGGAAGAAAAATATACAAAAGTTCGCATTTTTAACTATCGGTTTTTCCATCTTGATGACTGCGACTTTGCTTTTAAAAATGTTTCTAGGTAGAAGTAGACCTCAACTTTTAATAGAAGAAAATATAAATTCTATAACTTTTTTTAGTCTAGATAATCTATACTGGGGATTGCCGTCAGGACACACTTTAACCGCTTTATTTTTGGCTATTTCTATTCAATCGCTTTGGAATTTGTCTAAACTCTCTAAAGTTTTAATGTGGGGTATCACCTCTGTAGTATGTCTCTCTAGAATTTTTACAGCACAGCATTTTTTAAGCGACATAATTATTACAGCCGTTTTTACGGTTGTTTTAACCGTTTTTTTGCTAAAATTATATAAATTTACTGTAGAAAATAAAATCGTCAATAAATTTTTACATAAAATATCTATTAAAAATAAAATTTAGACTAGACTTTCTGTTTGTTTTCTATACAATACATTATCACTCAACTTTATGGCCGGTTGGCAGAGTGGCTATGCAGAGGACTGCAAATCCTTTCACATCGATTCGAATTCGGTACCGGCCTCCATTTTTTCTTGTAAATGTTTCTGCTTTTTATATGGCTTTTAGCCATTTGCTTATTGTGGTTTTATCTATATCTTTGGTTGCAATTGATGTCTCTTCTAGATCTAACCATTTGGAGTGAGATAACTTGTTTTCAGTTCTATAACTTCTTATCTCTTTTAATAACTCTATTAAAGTTTCTACTGTTTTAACTTCTTCGTTATTTAAACTTGTATCTTGTGAAAGTTGAATATAACTAGTTTTATGTATAGATGATTTTTCTTCTAGTTTTGAATAGATTAACTGGTATATATACTCTGTTATAAATGGTAAAATTGGGGCATACATATTTAATATCTGCCTCATTATATATATCAAAACCTTACGAGTTTCTAGTTTTTCTTCTTCGCTAGATGATAACTCTTTTGCAAAAATGTTCTTTGCAACTTCTAAATATATATCACTCCAACTATTCCAGAAAAAATCGTCAACTATTTTTCGAGCCATAAAGAAGTCTCGATTTTCGAATGCTTTTGAGGATTTTTTAACCGCTTCGTAACACTTCGATAATATCCACTTGTTCTGTAAAAATTTAGGTTCCATAGACTTTATGTCTTGAAATTCTTCAGTGGTGTAGAATGATTTTTGCATCATCAATATAAACCTAGAACTATTCCACAACTTCACTACAGTCTTTCGACCCATCTTCATCTCTTTCTCACTATACAATAAATCGTTTCCTAGCTGATTGCTAGATGCCCAAAATCTAATAGAATCGGCTCCTAGTTTTTCTACCACAGACTCCGTATAATATTTGTTATATCCCGTCTCTTTGTCTGTCCATTTCTCTATGTCTCGCTTTGATATCTTCTTGCCGTTTTCGTCTAGACCCATACCAGATATATACACCTCTTTAAAGGGAAGGCTCTTTGTATGCAACATTGACTTCAATATAGTATAATATAACCATGTTCTAATTATATCTCTGCCTTGAGGACGGAGGCTCATAGGGTATAGCCCTTTTTTTACATTCTCTTTGAAACTACAGCCCGAATAATGATCATCAAAGTTTACCCAGTTGCTATTTATTAGTGGACTACAACTAGAGGTCATCCATGTGTCTAACACATCTTTCTCGCCTACCCACTTTTTACCTCCACATTTAGAACAAATCTCTAGTGGACACTTCTCTAAACTTGGATCTACAGGTAGAAATCTCTCTTCTGCTACATACTTCATATCGCAATTAACACAATACCATACGGGAATCGGAACCCCATATGATCGCTGTCTTGAAATTACCCAATCAAATGACAACCCTTTTATCCAATCATCAAGGCGGTTTTTCATCTTCGCTGGAAATACTTCTAATAATGTCGACTCCGCTAATAAATCTTCTTTTAAGGTTGTTTGCTTTATAGACCACTGCGGTTTTAATATATACTCAACTGGTCGTCTGGATCTTTCGTGCATAGACACCATATGCTTTATTTTCTTTTGTCCTTTTATTCTTCCCTCTTCTTCTAATGCTCCGACTATTTTTTTTCTGGACTCTATAATCGGTAGTCCCACAAAGTCCATAGCATTTTCGTTTAGCCTCCCATTACTGTCAATTACAGTTATTGTTTCTAAATCGTCCCTCTTCCATCTTCTAACATCTTCACTATCTCCAAAGGTGCAGACCATCATTAGACCACTACCAAAATCTATATCTACTTCTTCATCATATCTAACTTTTACTTTCCGTCCTCCAGTTAACGGGACTTCTATTTCTTCATCTTTTAGATGACTGTATCTATCATCTTTTGGATTAGCATACAGACTAACACAACCGAAAATTAACTCGGGCCTTGTTGTAGATATAACCAAACCACTATCTAAATTTTTTCTGTTAGAAAAATCAATGTCATATAGAATGCTTTTTTGTTCTTCTACCTCTAACTCCGACTGCGATATAGCACTCTCAAACTTCGTGTCCCATAGACTAGGATAATTGATTTTTTCTAAATGACCGCTATCATACAATAATCTAAACGACTTTTGTGATGTAGCACTAGATAACTTGTCTATAGTTGTATACCTCAATGAAAAATCCGTAGATAATCCTATTTTTTTAAACAAGCCCTCAAAACTACTAGCCATCTTTTGAGTGTCTGCTATACACAACTCTTTGAACTTCTTCCTGCCGATAGTCTTCTCACTGACACCATACTGCTTCTCTATATACACTTCTGTCGGTAATCCGTTATCATCCCAACCTGCTGGATAAAATACATTCTTATTGTTCATTCGCTCATATCTAGCTATAAAATCCGCCTGTGTATACGACGATACATGACCTATATGCATATTCTTCGCATTCGCATACGGTGGAGGTGTGTCCATAGAAAAAATCTCTTTAGAAATAGCATCTTTGGAGTAGGCATAAATATTTTCGCTTGTCCATAACATAGACATCTCGCTCTCATACTCAACGACTTCCGGTAATTTCTCAAACCGATCTAATATAACTTCTAACTGATTTTTCATAATTATCATATATACCAATTTTGACGGAAAATCAAGTATTGTATTTTTCTTATCTATAGTATATAATCTTCGAATTAAAAGGACTTTTTATGAATAAAAATGAAACTAGTAATAGTAATCATAAAGTTAACACTATAAATGAATCTAATAGTAGCTCTAGTCGTAAATGGGTCATCATAGTTATAATTTCTTTCCTGTCTCTAATTATCTGGACTTTAGTCGGAGATCACTCTAATAATAAACCTGCTATCTCTCTTTTTAACAGAGAAGGTAGTAATCAACAATCTGTAGAAGATAAGCCCGTAGGAAAAGGAATATTTAACCTGCAAAATAGAAATTCTGCGAAAGAAGATAAGAAGGCTATAGAAAATTTATCCTTCTCGCAATTTATAAAACTCGTAGAACAAAATAAAATTCAATCTATCAAAATTTCTAAAGAACAAGAATACTCAAACGGAATTTTGACTGACGGTTCAAAATTTAAAACTATAGTTATTCCTAGTAACGATTTAATATTTAGACTTAATAAAGCTGGTATAGATGTCGCTGTAAAAGAACCTAAACTTAAAGTAGGTTCTATGATTATAAATATACTTACTTTTATGTTTATGATGCTTATGGTAATTTGGCTATTTAAACTTCTTAAAGGAGCTAAATCTAGAAAGGGAACTGGAGGTATAGGTGGCAGTATGATGGAATCTCTTGGAGGTAAATTCTCTCCTGCAATAATTAAAGACAAAAAAACTTTTAAAGATGTCGTCGGTATTCCCGAAGCTATCGAAGAAGTAGAAGAGATAGTAGACTTCCTGCAAAATAGTGAAAAGTTCTCTAGACTAGGAGCTAGAATTCCTAAAGGTATTCTATTTTCAGGACTACCTGGTACAGGAAAAACACTATTGGCTAGAGCTATAGCCGGAGAGGCAAAAGTCCCTTTCTTCTCTGCGACGGGATCAGAATTTAACGGGATGATCGTAGGGCTAGGTGTTTCTAGAATAAAAACTTTGTTCGCAACCGCTAGAAAGTCTTCGCCTTGTTTAATCTTTATAGATGAAATAGATGCTATAGGACAACAACGGGGTAGGGGAACTATGTCCTCAGATATGGATAGAGAGGCAACTCTTAATCAACTGTTAGCCGAACTAGACGGGTTCGATACAGAAAGTGGAGTGATTTTAATAGGAGCAACAAATCGACCGGAAATTCTAGATAAAGCCCTTTTACGACCTGGTAGATTCGATCGTCAGGTTTATATAGATCTACCAAAAATGATCGGTAGAAAAGAAATTATAGAACTGTATGCAAAAAAACTCAAGATAGATAAGTCTGTGGATTTAGGACGGTTAGCTAAAATTACTACAGGATTTTCAGGTGCCGAAATAGAAAATGTACTAAACGAGGCAGCGATAATCGGTTCTAGAGAAAATAACAAATTCATAGTCGAAGAAAATATAGAATCTGCTTTCGATAAAATCGTTATGGGACACGAAAGAAAAAATAAAACTCATAAAGAAGATATACCTCTAATTGCATATCACGAGGCAGGACACGCACTGACACATATATTACTAGAAAAAGAGGGCATAGATCCTATTCATAAAGTAACTATTCTTCAAAGAGGAAGAGCCCTTGGTTTCGTAAGTTCTAGACCAGATCGTGATAAAGTTTCTCTGCCCATAAAACAGGTTAAAGCAGAATTGGTTTCTATACTTTCTGGACGAGTAGCGGAAGAAATTATCTTCGGTAAAGATGCAATCACTACAGGTGCTAGCTCCGATATTCAAATGGCTTCTAATCTCGCTCGTAGAGCCGTAACAGAATGGGGGTTTAGTAAAAAAGTCGGTATGATAAATGTTATGCATAGAGATCACTACGGACAACTTATCTACCCGTTATCTAACGATATGCTGAAAAAAGTTGACTCCGAAGTCGATGCTATCATCGATACCGCATACAAAAAGTCTACACAACTTTTGACAAAGAATAAAGTTAAACTAAAATTACTCGCGGACTCTCTCCTTAAACACGAGACTCTCTCAGGAGACGAAGTAAGTAAAATTTTAAAAAGTGGAAAAATTCCGCCCGTGAAGATTTCTAAAGCAGTCAAAATTAAAGTTGTTAAGCAAAAGAAAAAACCTTCTATGCCATCTTCCCCTTAATCGTAAGGTAAAAAAATGATAGAAAAGACCGTGATTTCTTCAATTTTAACAGGGATAAAACCTTCAGGCGACCTCCACATAGGAAACTATGTCGGGGCAATAAAACCGATGTTAGATCTATTTGAGAAGACAGAACGATCCTTTTTATTTGTAGCGAATGCTCATAGTTTAAACGGGCTACCTCCTCTAGGTAATATCAAAAAACAGACTATACAACAAGTCGCTAGCTACATAGCTCTAGGTGTCGATCCAGAGAAAACACATATATATCTGCAATCTGATATACCAGAAGTTTTTGAATTAAACACAATTTTGTCCGCCGTAACTCCTAAATCTTGGATGAACAAAGCTCATGCCTATAAAGATTCTGTGTCGAAAAATATAGAAAATAAAAAAGATGTCGACGAAAATGTAAATATGGGATTATACACTTATCCTATACTGATGGCATCAGATATTTTAGCAATAGGTGCTAGTCATATTCCTGTAGGGGAAGATCAAATTCAACATATAGAAATTACTAGAGACATAGCCGACCGTTTTAACCACTATGTTCAAAGAGATATATTAGCCACTCCAGAATATATTACGACCGAAAATCAAAATACTATTGTCGGTATAGACGGTAGAAAAATGAGTAAATCTTATAACAATGTTATCCCACTTATGACCTCTATAGAAGAGAGGACTAAAGCCGTTATGAAAATTACTACAGATTCTAAAGGTATCGACGATCCTAAAGATATAGAAAATTCTACCATTTTTAAAATACTCGATTGTTTTCCACAATCTAGTCGACACAACATAGAAGAATTTAAAAATAATTTTGCCGTCGGTGGAATAGGATACGGACAAGCAAAACAAATTCTAGCAGATACTCTAAATGAATATTTTAATCCTGCTTTCGAACGATATCAAAAGTTGATGCAAAATTCTGATGAAATTGAAAGAATTTTAGCAGATGGATCTACCGCCGTTAGAAAAATTGCTAGAGAAAAACTTATCAAAATTAAAGAAAATATTTACTAAATTTGTTATTTTTTAGTCTCGTTTTCTACCGCTTCACATTTACTAGACAAAGGGCAATTAAAACAGTCAGGCTTTTTCGCTTTGCATACATATCTTCCAAAATGTACTATGTCTCTATTTGCAATAGAATGTAATTTTTTCGGAAGAACTTTAACTAGCTCTTTTTCTAATTTATTAGGATCTTTGATGGACTTATCTACCCAGCCAAATCTATGACTTAACCTTAATATATGAGTGTCAACTCCTATTAAAGGCTCTCCGTGTAATATATTTAAAATGACATTAGCAGTTTTAGGTCCTATCCCGGCTAACGATTCTAGTGCCTTTTTGTCTTTAGGTAAGATGCCGTCATATTCTTTTATCAATCTTTCAGATAGTAGTAAAATGTTTCTCGTCTTATTGTTAAAGAATGTAACACTCTTTATCATATCCTTTAATTTCTCTTCGCCCAATTTTATCATCTTTTCAGGACTGTCCGCTAACTTAAACAGAGGAGGGACAACTATGTTTATCCTTTTATCCGTACATTGAGCAGACAATAATACACTGATAGCCAAAGTAAACGGGGTAGTATAGAATAATTCCGTCCCTGGATAATTCTGTGTCCTGCTAAATTTAAAAAAATCTTCGACGGTTAATAACTGTTTCATATAATATAATATCACTCAAATGTATTTTTACAACTCCCTTATAGACATACTTCAGAATAATTTTGGGTTTTATGTAGTCGCTTTAAAATAGAATTATTTTAGTTTTTCAACTAAAGGTTTTAATAGAAACTCTAATGAAAGTATAAATATAAATCATAAAATTAACTTTTATAGAATATATATAGCTTCGTTTTATACTATATTTCGAACAATGTCAGTAGACAAGGAGCCCTTTTATGAATGCGACAACGGAGTTTAACGAATTAGAATATAAAAAATTTAATTCTGCAGAGAACTTATGGTTTTGGTACTGTAAATCTTCTTCTATTAGTAAAACTATTTCCGTTAATAAAAATCTGGGAGAGCCTAGAGTCTGTACAGTGCAAGATGTGTCTAATTGTGTCGCAACCATATATCTAGCCAACTTAATCTCGAAAAAACATCTGCAGGTACTCAAATTCTACGGGGATAAACAAGTTCCGCCAGATCGTAGAGTCGATCCTGATGACTCTTTACTTTGGACAAAAAGTCTATTACAATTAAAAATAGTCTTTAAAAGTCGTAAATTTATAGGAGATGATGATGCGGAGGACTCCGAATTTTGTTAAAAGTTTCTCTAAAGTTCCTCTTATCGAGGCTATAGCACTGTTTATATATATGTGGACCGTTAGGTTAACCTCGAGGACTCGGTTTGAAAATGATGCAGATTTTGTAAAAGATCTAAAAGACGAAAAACCTATTATCTGTGTTTTTTTCCACAGTAGAATTCTTATGACACCTTTGTCTATGACTAGAAAATATAAAATAAAAAATCTCTTTGCTCTAGTTTCAAAAAATCGGAGTGCAGTCACTATCGCGAGAATCTGCAAATGGGTAGGGGCAAAAATAATATACGGATCTTCAGACAAAAATATCGTTGGAGAAAAATCTTTTACCTCTTTAAGACAATCTATCAGAGTGTTAAAAGATAAAGGAGTCCTCTTTATAGCCGGCGATGGCCCTGTAGGCCCTCCTTTTGAACTCAAAGAGGGAGCCTTCTATTTAGCGAAGAAGACAAATTCCGTCGTCTACCCTATTGTAATCTCTGCAAACAATAAGTTAACTTTAAAGAAGACATGGGATAAGACTGTTTTGATTCTACCGTTCTCTAAAATCCGTTTTAAATTTTTAGATAAAATCGATTTCTCTAATGTCGATAAGAAAAAAACGATCTCTGAAATTGCTAAAGAGACTAGTAGAAAAATGAAAATAGAACAAGACAAAATAGACTAATATGTATATTAAAACTCCTAATTTTTGGTGCCATAGATCTTTAATATCTCTATTATTATTTCCCGCTTCTATCATATATACAGTTGCATCTAAAGTCCACTTTTTATATAGATCTAAAAATCAGAAGACACTAGATCGCCCTAGCTTTTGTATCGGAAATATAACTTCGGGCGGAGTAGGTAAAACCCCCGTAGTACAAGCCGTCGCAGAATATATTCCTAACTCTATAGTCGTCATAAAACAGCCTAGATTGAAAACTAAATGGAGAACCGTATCAGGTAATACACAATGTGGAGCAGGTGATGACGAAGCAATAATGTTGTCTAGATATGTCAAGGTCATTCAAGTGAAAAGTAGAAAATTTATACCAGAGAAACTAATGCCATCAGCCTGGATATTTGACGACGGATTTCAAGATCCGTCAATATTATATACTAGATCTTTTCTAGTGTTTAATAACAAAATTGGACTAGGAAACGGTCTAGTTTTTCCTGCTGGTCCTTTAAGAGAAAAATTTAAGCCCGCCATAAAAAGAACCGCCGGAATTATTCTAAATGGGACAAAACAAAAAGTACTATTTAATGATATCAATATCCCTATATTTAAAGCGAAAAGAATTGTAATTATTCCTGAAAATTTGAAGACAGAGAAGATCAATGTTTTTTCCGGAATAGCATTTCCTAAACAATTTTTTGATGCCGTCGAAGAACAAGTAGCATCTATAAATCTTAAAAAAGAATTTCCAGATCATCATCTCTTTAAAGAAAAAGAATTAGAAGAATTTATTAACTCAAAATATAAAACTATTACTACAGAAAAAGACTGGGTTAGACTAAAATATAAGTACAAAAAAATCTTTGTGCATAGTAAATTAAAATCTGATTTAGATGAAAAGTTCTATCGTTATATAGACTCCGTGCTAAAAGAAAAAATGCCGTTATGAATATAATTTTGATTCTTATAGTTATTTGGGTTGCAGTAGCAAAAGGCTTTTTATTGCATAAAATCGCCGTAATTTTGATTCTAACTCAACTTTTGTCATTATATTTCGTAGACATACAATACATACTAATAATAGATTTACTACTGCTCGGATTAGTAATATTTGCCCCTTCAAAAGTTCAAGAATATCATATCAGATCTCCCTATAATAAATGGGTAAAACATCCTCTGGAAAAAATTATCGTAGATATTTTGTCCTTGTCTTTAAAAATTTTACCCGTGCAACAGGCATCAAATTTAGGAGGGTGGTTGATTGTTAAAATTTCTCCATTTTTAAAGGGGCATAAGACAGCACTAAAAAATATAGAGCTGGCTATGCCAAATTTGAAAGATAAGAATAATGTCGTTAAACAATCTTGGGAAAATCTAGGGCGATCGTTCTTCGAAACTTTTTATCTGAACTCCATAAATAAAAAGTTCGAAAAATACATTGATGTCGTCGTCGATAAAAATACAAAAGAATTTTTAAAACAAAATCGTCCTGCAATTTTTATCAATATCCATTATGGATCTATAGGTATCCAAAGTATAGCCTCCTATAATATGGGACTCAGAAATTGTGGGGTGGTTTTTAGATTTCCTAATAATCCGCTTATGATAGAACTAAATAAAAGAACTTTTGCAGGGCAACTAAAACATATGCATTTTATCCCTAAAGGACAACCGCGAGATATAATTCTGTGGTTGAAACATAAACGACCTGTTTCAATTACAGTAGATGTCCCTTTTGCACAGGGGCAAGAACTGCAATTTTTCGGAAAACCCGCTATGACTTCTACTTCGATAATCCAATTAGCCGTAAAATATAATCTGCCTCTAATTTTAGTCTACACCAGAAGAACATCTTCTAGAAAGATGAAGTTTGTTTCTACTTTTGAACCGCCATTTTTTATCAAAAAACCTGACAATCTAGATAATACTCAAAGTACAGAATTCGATAGATCTGCTATGCAAAAAATAAACGATAAAATTGAAAAAATTATTAAACTTCATCCAGAACAATGGATGTGGATGCAACAGAGATGGAAAAAGGTAAAATAGGAAATTCTATGAAACAAAAAACTATAAAGAGTGAAATGACTTTCAAGGGTGTAGGTATCCATAACGGAATCGATACTACCGTAAAATGTATTCCAGAAAAGGCTAATACCGGCATTTATTTCGTTAGAACAGATCTAGATAAAAGTTTTAAAATTCCTGCCACCTGGGATAATGTGGGTACAACTAAATTTAGAAATACTACTATAGGTCAAGTAGATGGCCCTCACATTCAGACCGTAGAACATTTTATGGCTTCGCTCTATATCAACGGAATAACAAATTTGAGAATAGAAATTGATAGAGATGAGTTTCCGATTTTGGACGGTTCTATCTATACTTTTTTGAAAAAAATTGACAGCATAGGTATCGTTCAACAGACCGAAAATAGAAAAATTTTACGGGTTCTAAAAGAGGTAAAAGTAGACGAAGAAAACGGTGTTTTTGCCTCTTTTTTGCCTTCGTCATATAAAGATAATCTTACGATAACGAACGAAATCGTCTACGACAAATTCTCTATAATAGGCAAACAATCTTTTTCTCTAAAAATAGATTTAAACTCTGTAAAAGAAAATGTTCAGAAAGCTAGAACTTTCGGACATATAGATGAACACGAATATTTAAAACAAAATAATATGGCAAAAGGGTGCTCGCTAGATAATGTAATAGTGATAAATAAAGACGGCGACGGAATTATAAACAGAGACGGACTTCACTATGATAAAGAATTTGTAAAACATAAAATTATCGACTCCATAGGGGACATAGCTCTCTGCGGGTATTTCATAATTGCTGACTTCTATTCTTATAAGGGTGGACATTCTACTAATAATAAACTTCTAAAGAAATTATTCGAAGATCCGACTAACTTTGTTATTACCGATAAATAGGCTCTTAATATATTGACAGATAAAAAGTATAGTATATAGTATTTCTATCTGCAATAAATAAAAAGGGACTCCGTATGTTAGACATAAATAAAAAATATAAAAATATAACAGGAATAAAAAAAGCTGTATTGGACAATAGAGCCGTTTTTAATATTAACAGAAATCTATTAACTTTATTTCATAATAATATAACTACCATTATATCGGCAATACAAAATAGAAAAGACCTGTCCTTTATAGATAAACTCCTGTCAAAGACAGCTAACGAGTTTATAGGAAATCAAAGAAACGATTTCTCCTATTTTGTCCTCATTTGTGTACTGAATTATTTTAATAAAATATACAACAAAAAACGAAAACAGGTTAATGAAATCTTTGAAATCGATGTCTCTAATTTACCAGACGATATCCTCTACTATATAGAACATTTCTCGATAAAGTCATATAGGATAGATCTAGAGATAAAAAGCCTAGAAGAACGACAAAAAGTTGAAGACCTAATGACTTTTTTTGATACGATGAATTCCTCTACTAACTATAATAAATCTATCGATAGAGAAAAGACAAAAAGTATAGTGAAAGATATCGTAGTAGGAAAAGTTCTTGCCCCAAGTATAAAAGCTACTCTAAACACGGGCAGTAGTCCCCATGTCATAGACTACTATCTAGAAAATTTAAGATAAAATTCTAATTGATTTTTAGAACCTTTTAGTATATATACTAATTTATAGTCCCCATCGTCTAGATGGCCTAGGACATCAGATTCTCATTCTGAAAACACGGGTTCAAATCCCGTTGGGGGCACCAATTTAAAGGAAGATATTATGAAACTCGGTTTGACAACTTTATATAAGACTGTAGAAGAAAAAAATAAACTTAAAAGTCTGTTAATAAAGGACGGATTTGAAGTGCTGGATTTTAGCCCGAAACTTGCCGAAGGTGAAACAGCAGACTACTCTGACACTGTCAAAGATCTAGCAGAGGCTACCGTTAAAGGGGAAATTACCTTCGCAATAGCAATTTGTAAAAGTGGTTTTGGTATGTCTATTATGTTAAACAGATTCGACAAAGTGTTAGCGATCGTCGCTAGAAATGACGGAGATGCAACTATGGGAAGAAAAGGTATAAATGCAAATGCCATCACCTTCGGAACTTTAACAACTTCGCCAGAAGAAATGGTCGACATAATTAAAGTCTTTATAAATACTGATTTCGACGATATCAATATTTCTTAACAGAAGTAAATTTGACCCGCGAGCCTCTTATAATTTTTAGTAAAATATAGTGTTGAAAGTTGAGCATATATATAGTATAATTATAAGAGAGGTAGAGAATGAAGTTTTTGTCGCATCTAACATTTTTAATGTGTTTTATCGTGGTAATGTCTATATATAGTATAGGGCATACCGTGGTTATCCCTCGTTCGGGGTACTCGAATAAGTGTAGTGTCACTTTTGAAAATTGTGCGAATACGGTAAATAGATCGAAACTCCTCGCTTCCGGAGAGATCTCTACGACAGATAAAAATTGTGTAAAAGTCATTAGCAATTGTCTTCAATCTAATGGCCCAGATGTCCAAACTTGTCAAAATACAATCCAACAATGTTTAGATGCCGTCTGTCAATCGCCGTCTTCTTGTATAAATGCTAATGTCGTCAAATCTATGGCACAGGGATGTATGCAAAAAGATAATTATATATTATTGGGATGTATCAGACTGAATGTCGTCGATGCCATCGTTCAACAGGTCGTCGGTCAAGCGAATGAACAGTTAAATCACTTTAAGAGGCAAGAAGAATTAGAATCTGCAAAACAACAACAAATAGCTAAACAACAACAACAACAATTTCAACTTCAACAACAACAAGTTCAAGCTCAAAGTCAACAGCAACAGGCTCTGTTAGCCTCTCAAATAGAAAGTAAAAAATTAGAAGACGAACGACAACAAAGAGAACTTCTAAAATTAGAACAACAGAAAAATAGACAAAATGCACCCGATGGTAAAGTTGCACAAAGATTCTCTAATATATATAGCCTCATAGGACAATCTCAAAAGGATGCCACGGAAGCCTGCAATAATTATGCTAGTTGTAATAATTCTCAACAAAATTGTACTATACCTATAGGTCTAAATGTTTTTAAAAACTATATCTACTCTTCTATTACTCCACTAGAAAAGGCAGGTAAAGAAATCCAAAAAGTCTTCAGAGAAGCCGAATTATTAGGGTACGAGATGACAGATGCAGTTTTATCTATCAATGAAAAATCGGACTGTCTAACATACGAAAAAGAATATGAAAATGGTCGGTATGTCGTAGTCCTAGATAGTAATGGAAGACCAAAATGTAAACTGAAAAAGAATAATGTCTCCTTTTTTACTAATTCGTTCGGCGACGACTATAACGATTATGATACCGGGACTTCCTCCTTATCGCAGATAAAAAGTTGGATAACTCCTAGAAATAGCACCTGCTCATTCGGTAAGGAAAGTAGAAGTTTTTGCTATGATACCGGGTCGGTATGTCTCTGCGATTCTTTTAGCGATCATAGTTATAATTTTCGACGAGGGAATTCTACCGAAATTAAGACAGGACAACTTTATAGTGAAGAACGAAAAATTACTGAGATTATACTCCCCAAAATAGAAACCATTTGTGGTGCTCTTCACGACAGAATCTCGTATTTTGAATCTTCCGCAGAGACTATGGAAATTGCTTTCAATAAAGAAATGATACAAAAAAATAGTCAAAACTTAATGAACGAAATGGGCGGAGCCGGAGGAGGAAATTCTTCGGGGTGCTTTTTTCAGGCTAACCCGCTTTCTTGTTTTACTCAGAGAGTAGCTAACTTTTTTCAATTATCCTCAAAGAAAAATTTATCCGCCAACGAAATTAAAGAGTTTTCCTCTCTCTATGACGAAATATTATTATACTTGAACTCCAACGGAGTAGGTGAAGAAAAATTCAGATTTATGTCTAAATGTGTCCCTCCAAATGCTACTAAAGATATTTTAAAATACGATAATCAAGAATTAACTCGACTGATTAGTCAATTACAACCAGCTCAATTTAACAACTGTATAATAGCGACCGATCAGTTCTTGAAGTCTATTGAGTCTGCCGGTGGAATTTATAACTTTACTTCAGGCCAAAAATCAGGAGAGAAGAGGTTCTAAAATTGTTGCGGAGTTAACGAAATTATATCGCCCTCTTCTTTAGAAAATTTATCTTTGAAAAATTGAGAATCCGTCGTCGTCAACCAATGTTGAGTATCGAAAAAATCTAGCCAACGGCAGAACGAAACTCTATAAGATTCATCTAAATATGACAACACATCATCCCACAATAATATCGGTAAAAAATTAAAGCGATCTTCGAATAATTTTGCATTAGACATTATAAAAGATATCATAAGTAGTCTTTTTTCACCGGTAGAACATAAAGATCCTGGCAAATTATTGCTGGAATTTGTTAGTATTATTTTGCTTTTATGCGGTCCATCTATCTTATGTCTGTTCTCAACTAAAAATCTATTTTTCTTTAAATAAAGTCCGTATTCTTCTTCGACTAAACTGGCCTTTTTTGTTTCTAATTTGGATTCTAATAGCCCCGTACATTCTAATTTTAATGGAAAAATAAAGCCGTCTTCTAACAGGACTTTATTTATCTCTTTACAATAAAGACGGTTAATTTGAGCTATTTCTGTCGCGATAGGGACTAGCTGACATTCTATGCCGTCTAACCAATCTGAATAATCTGACGGAGAAGATTTCTTATTATTATCGAATTTTTGTAAAAGTAGAACGGATCTCCTTTCTTCTATCAGAGAAGTATAACGACTCAAAATATCTTTAAAATTAGTGTCCCACTTCGCTATAAATATCTGTATAAAATTGAGTTGTTGACTATTACTCTCCCTAAAAAAATGATCTAAGTGCGGGGTAATCCACATTACACAAAATTTGCTCTCGACCAATTTAAAAGTAGTTTTGTTATTATCTTCTTTTATAATTCTGTTGCCGTTTACCAAAGACATAGATAACTCGCTGAATATATCTTCGGACTTATTCCTCATAGATATATTAACTCCAAAAGGTTGAATAGAATTATGCTTCGAGATACTATGTAGAGGCACTTGATGTAAACCGTTGCCGTTTGAAAATAGGGAAATCGATTCTAGTATAGAAGTTTTACCGACCCCATTTTTTCCCTGTATTATAATGTATTTTTTATCGGTAGAAATAATTTTTCTAAATGAAAGATGGTTCCTAAAATTTTGTAATGAAATAGATTTTATAGAACTCATCGATTAAATTTTATTCAAAAATATTATTCCCTCTTCCACCTTTTTTGTAGCACTAATCGTAGAGCTAATCATATCTTCCGTTAAAGGATAAATACTGACACCGATAGAATACGAAGTAGCTGGAAGTTTCGAACTCTGTAAATTTTTTAGCAAAGTCGTATATAGATTTTCAATCTTGTCTTTTAAAATGTTAGGATCGTTCCAATATCTTAAAGTTATACCGAAAGAACTAGAAGTCAGTCGTCCCACGATTTCTCCATCTGGAGACCACTTTTTCAAAATATTCGCTGTATATCTAATTAAACCGTCTCCAATTAAAAACCCTAAATTTTCGTTTATCTTATATAAATTTTTGATGTCGATGACTACTAAAGCCAGTGCACTAGGATTTAATGCTATTTCTGTTTTTACCTGTGAAAATAGTTCTGCGAATAACCGGCGAGTAGGCAACTTGCTAACATGATCGTGCATACCGTCAAATAGATCTTTGTCTACCTCATATTTTAAACCTGTTTTTAAAAAACATGTATAAAATGATGTTTTGCCATTCATATCTTTTATAGTATCGACATGGATTTCGACCTCTGCTAAAGTCCCGTTTTTAAACCTGTTCCACAGAGAAGCCGTATGACTTTCCTCTTTTAAAATTCTATTAAAAAATGAGTGATAAGTCCTCCTTTTGTCTTTATATCCGCCTAACAATATTTCTAACGACTCGCCGTGTAAATCGTCTAGAGTATACTGAAAAATTTTCCTGAACATACTGTTTATAGATATAATTCGTCCAAGTTCATCCAAAATTATTACCGGTGTAGATACATTCTTATATACGGATATAAACATTTTTTTAGAAAATTCGTGAGTCTGTAAAGGCAAATTATCGCAGAACGTTTGTGACGGTTGATTTTTAAAAAACATATCGTGACCCCACTAATTTTTGCCTTTGTATATATTTAAAAGTTTAGAACAATTCTAACACAATTTTCAAGTAAAATATTTTCCTGGATTTTTCTCAATTTGCTGTTATCATTTACTTCTAAAATGTCTTATATAATAAGGTCCCATAAATCGTGAAAAAACTTGTAATCGACACCACCGATAATATTCTCCGAATCGCTCTAATAGGTAAAGATGTTCGAGAAGGAAAATGTCTGGAATTTATTTTACAACCTAGAGAACTAGAAAGTAGACTCGTCCCAGAAATTAAAAAAATAGTTTGCGGAGACTTTAAAAAAATAAGCTCCATAATAATTTGTGTAGGCCCCGGATCTTTCACGGGAAGTAGACTAGGAATTAGTTTTGCTAAAGCTATGAGTTTTTTTCAAATCGAGATAAGAGAATTTTCGTGGCTCTATATGTGCAAAATTGCTAAAATAGAAGACGAATTTAATACGGGTTTTTTTATTAAAAATGATGGCGATATATATTTTAAAGATAAAAATAATCTCACCGTCGCAGAACAAAAAATCTATACTATAAATAAAGAGTGGTCTCTAGAAACAGTTCATAAAATTGTAGAAAATAGTAAAATTGCAAAATTAGATCTAGAACCTTTGTACGGTAGAATTTGTGGATCTATCCCGTCTATTATTTCCGAAGTTAAAACAGTACAAGAATCAGACCTCTTCTTCGCATTTCTAAAATCCTTCGATCGTAACTGTGAAAGATATATTGGCAAAGAAGATATATATCTCATCAACTCTATAAAAGAAAAAGTTATCACTAATGTAGTCGTTTACAAAGTAGAAAAGGATCAGTTAAAAATTTATGAATTTATTACAAATAAATTATATAGAGGAAAAGGGGAGGGTACTAGGATGTTAAAGAAGATGACAAGTATCGCACATAATATGACGGAAATAAAATCTGTTTTGATAACTGTCGAAAAAGATAACAAGCCTGCTATATCTCTCCTTCTAAAAAATAAGTTCGAGCAAAATAATAGCGGAAAACACCCTAATTTAGAGTTTGTATTAAAATTATCTACGGTTCCTATCGTTTAACTTGGCGACTTTATAATTGACGAATATAGAAAATAATAATATCATTATCATCCACTGAGAGAGAGAAAATTTACCGGCAAAATTTCCGCCTCGTGGTTCGGGAATATAGCTGTCTAAAACTCCTCTTTCATTTAGTCTAATATAATCAGATTTATAACCGATAGGATTTTGAAACGATTTTACGACTCCAGGGACTCTCCGTCCAAGACCATCTATAATAGAAGAAATTCCGGAATAACTAGATCTAATTACTGGCACCCCAAATTGTATCGCATACATTCGTGCGATGGCATCGTGTTGATAAGGTCCTGTTTTTATACCGAACCAACTGTCGTTCGTTAATGTCAAAATAAAATCGAATTTTTTATTCCTCGGTATTAAATCTGAAAAAATCATTTCGTAACAGATAAGAGGTAAAAACGAGATGCCACTTCTTTTTATCAATATCGTTTGAATAGAGGGAATAGCTCCAGAACTAAATTCTGACGGAAGAGGAAGTACGGTTTTCCAGGGTATTACACTACTTAAAGGAGCATATTCTCCGAATGGAACTAAATGATGTTTAACGGAAATTTGATGCAAACTTTCCCGCGATAAATTTCTATCAGATATAAAAAGCCCGTTATAAAGTTTCTCAGAATTTTTTAGACTGCCGACGGCTCCAAATAAAATCGGTGTCGGTTCGTCTATAATAGTTTTCGTCTTAATGTCGAAGATGGGTATAGTATAAGGAAATGAACTTTCGCTCCATATTAGTATATCTATTCCAGTACCGTCCTTCGTCGGTAGACGAGATAATTTTTTTTGAAGACCCAAATTTTTGTCGGCATTTTTATAATCCCATTTTTCATAATTTGATAATGAAGGTTGAACTATTCTAACAGATATATCCGTCAACTTTTGTTCTGACGATAATCTATAATTTCCAAAACCCCAACTGAAAGAAAGTATCAATAAAGATAATAAAATAATTTTAACTCTCCGCCTATAAATTCCTATGAATAAAAGACCTAACCATAATAATAATAGAAAAGTTAATCCTAGACTCGAGAAGACAGAAACTAGTTGAATATGCCGTAATTCTATTAAAGATACAGATAACGGGTTCCACGGAAATCCTGTAAAAATCCAACTCCTTAACCATTCTAAAGATGTAAATATAACGGCGAATAATAATAGCCTTTGTGCTAAAGATCTCCCTCTAGAAAATGAGAGAGAACTTAAACCTAGAATCGATCCGAATAATAATCCTATCAATATTAGAACCGGTAAGACTAGATAATAATATGGTGGCTGTCCCGGTACTTGAACTAGAAAAGATTCCGTTAGCCAAGAAAACTGACTAGAATAAAATCCGGCACCTAAACATAACCCTGTTAAAAAAAATTTCCTTTTTGGAGTTCTATATAAACTATATAAATTATTATTCCTTATCTTTTCTAATAAAAACCATAATAGAAAAAATATCGGTAATAATAATATAGGATAAGAATACGGTGAATATATGAAGACTCCGAATAGTCCTGTACAGAATAGTGAGGTATATAAAATTATATTTTTCGCACCATTAAAATATGTGTATTTTTTTTCATAATGATCGTTATCTATTTTTAGATTTCGTAAAATTTTATTTTCTATGTGTCTCATCGTTATATTATCTATGACTTTATCATGACTATATCCTAAAAGATGTAAAAGACCGTGAGTGAAGAGCAACGATAAATGGTCCTCTAGGTTTATGTTTAATGCAATCGCCTCCGACTTTACCGTTTCATACGATATGAAAATATCTCCCAATAAAAATGGATCTTTTGTCTCAATAGACAACACATTAGTAGTTTTGTCTTTTCCTAAATATTTGTAATTTAATTCTCTAATTTTTTTAGAGTCGACGAGATGAATCGAAAAATCGGTTTCTCTCAATTTTAATTTTTTAAAAATTATCTCGGTAATGTTTTTAAAAAAATGTTCGTCAAATTTGTCCTTCCAGATGTCATCCCTTATAAGGTCTATCATATTATTTTGCCGTATAAATTATTCGGAGTAGAACGAGTAATTTCTACGATATAAATTTTTCCTATTATAATGGTGTCAACAAGACTATCAGTTTTTGAGATTAAAACGGTTTGCATATAGATACTTCTTCCCAGCATAAAGTTCTTATCGATAGCATCGTCTTCAATAAATACGGTGATTTTGGTATTTTTTTGTCCTAGATTAAAATTAGTCTGAATTTTTGTAAGAGCAGATTGTAAACGATTCAGTCTGTCTAACTTCGTAGAGTAATCTATATCGTCCGCCAACTTTAGAGCAGGGGTATGATCTCTTGCAGAATATATAAAACTAAATGAGGTTATAAAGTTTATCTGCTTTACCATCTCTAATGTTTCTAAAAATTCTTCTTCGCTTTCACCTGGAAATCCGACTATGAGGTCTGTAGAAAACTTTATATCAGGAGAAACGATTTTTAGTTTTTCTACGATTTTAAAATAGTCTTCTTTTGTATATCCGCGGTTCATCCTTTTTAAAGTTCTATTAGATCCAGCTTGAAGAGGAAGGTGTAGGTGGGGCAACATACATTTTATGCTCCCGTCATATAAAGAAATTAAATCGTCGGTCATTTCTAACGGGTGAGCACTAACATATCTGACTCTAGATACTTTAGGGTTTTTAGCGATATTTTTTATAATATCGTATATTCTGTAAATTTTATTATCTGCTTTAAACTGATAACCGTTGACATTTTGTCCAAGTAAAACTATCTCCTTTGCACCTAAAGAAACGACATGATTGATTTCGTTTATAATGTCGGTAAAAGGTCTAGATATTTCTCTGCCTCTGGTAAACGGGACTACACAATAAGTACAATTATGGTCGCATCCCTCCTGTATCGTAATTTGAGCACTCGCAGGTGTCTTTTTAATTTTTGGTAAGACATCGAACTTTTCTAATGACGGAAGATTCGTTTTTATAAATTTTTCTGTAGGTCCTTTCAAGAAGTCAAATATTTTGTGATAACTTTGTGAATCCAATACAAAATCTACATATGGGGCTCTTTTAAAAATATTATCTGACTGGTCCTTTGCGACACAACCTACGACACCTATAAATATCGGTGTTTTTAGCCTTTTTTTTGCTCGTTCTTTTTCTTTCTGTAATCTGCCTAAAAATGAAAAGACCTTCTCACTGGCTTTTTCTCTGATAGAACATGTATTCAAAATATACATACTAGCACTCTGAAGATCGTCAGTTTCTTTCCAGCCTTCAGTTTCTAATAGTGCTACTAACCTCGACGAGTCGTAGACATTCATTTGACATCCAAAAGTTTGCAAATAGAATTTTTTTGAACTCATAGGTCTATTCGTTAGTGATTTTTGTGAGTTGAGATATAAATATCTTTTGTAATGACTGTGGGTCACATTGACCTTTTGTCTCTTTCATAGCTTGCCCTATAAACCAACCTAAAATACTTTCTTTGCCAGATTTATATTCTGCGACTTGATTAGGGCTAGATATAATTATCTTATCGATTATCTTTTCTAATTTACTGTCGTCGTTCTCTATAGTAATGTTTAATCTTTTTATACTCTCGTCTACGGTTCCTCCGTTTTCCAAAATATCCGTCAATATAGTTTTAGAAATTCTGCTCGGTAAATCTTTGCTATGAAACCTCAACATTAGATCTGTGTAGACCGCAGGAATTAACCCTGTGTCGCATAATTTTAATTCTCTTTTATTTAACCAACCGAAGATGTCCGACAAAAGCCAGCCTATAAATAGCTTCGCTCTGTCTTTAATATCTAATTTATCCGTAGAATTTATAGAGTGTTCAAACCAATTGCATACCTCTTCATTAGAGACTAACAGATTTGCCTCCTTCAACGAGATGCCGAATAACTTCTTGAATCTGATTTTTTTGTCTAGAGGCAACTCCGGTAGATTTTTCTTAATGTTCGCAATTTTATCGCTACTAATGTTTATAGTCAAGATGTCGGGATCTGGAAAATATCTGTAATCGTCGGCATTTTCTTTCGTCCTCATAGCTTTGGTTTTACCGTTCGCCGTATTGAATAATCTAGTCTCTTGAGCAATTTCTTCGCCCGTATCGTACATCTTTAACTGTCTTTTTATCTCGTAATCTATAGCCTGAGTCATAAATTTAAAGCTGTTAACATTTTTAGTCTCTGTCCTAGTCCCTAGAGTAGACTCTCCTACTTTTCTCAATGAAACATTTATATCTACTCGCATAGATCCCTCTTCCATATTTCCATCGCAAGTTTTTAATTTTCTTAATAATAACTGTAATTCTCGGACGAACGAAACGGCCTCTTCAGCAGATCTCATATCGGGGTTAGTTACGATCTCCATTAGCCCTATTCCGCATCTATTCAGATCGATGTAAGAACTATTAGGAGATTTGTCATGCACAAGTTTTCCAGCATCTTGCTCTATATGTAATCGTTCTATAGTTATCCTTTTTTGTTCGTCCTCAGATAAAAATATGTCAAAATGACCGTGTTTGACTATAGGTTCGTCTGCTTGTGAGATCTGATAGCCCTGTGGTAAATCGGGGTAAAAGTAATTTTTTCTAGCCATCCTCGATATTTCTTGAGGAACTCCGTGAAAACCTAGCCCCGTTTTAATAGCCATATCTACACAATGACTGTTCAAAACTGGTAGCATTCCTGGCATAGCCATATCTACAAAGTTTACATTGGTATTAGTTTCACTCGTAAATGTTGTAGGGCTAGTAGAAAACAATTTAGATTCAGACGATATCTGACAATGGACTTCTAGACCTATGACTACTTCGTAAATACCGTTTTTCCCTTTATATGTAGGTGCTTTATACTCCGTCATTTTTTTGTCCCTTTATAATATGTTCTATTTTATAAGCTAATTTTAATAATTTTGCATCTTCGAACTGTTTACTAACTAACTGTAGACCGATCGGTAAACCTCGATCGGAGAGACCCGCAGGAATAGATATCGCTGGCGATCCTATCAAATTTATAGGTACCGTAAATAGATCTAATGAGTACTCTTTTAACGGTGATATAGTGTCGTCAATTACTGGAGCCGTATTAGGAGTCGTAGGCATCAAAATGCTATCACATTTTTTAAATGCAACCTGAAACTCGTTATATAATACTCGTCTAACTTTAGAGGCTTTAATAAAGTAGGCATCATAGAAACCGCTAGCTAAAACTGTGGTGCCAAGTATAATTCTCCGTTGAACTTCCTCGCCAAAGCCTTGAGTTCTAGATAACTTCATCCTATCTATAAATGTCTTTCCGCTAGTGTCGCTATGCCCGTATCTGATCCCGTCGTAACGAGCCAAATTCGCACTAGATTCTGCTAAAGCTATAGTGTAATAAGCGGGTAAAGCAAATTTTAAAGATGGTATAGATAACTCTATAAATTCTGCTCCGCTTTTCTCCAACTTCAATTTTGTAGTAGATAATTTCTCTCTAACTTCGTCCGATAAAGTCATAGACTCTATCTCTTTTATAATACCGATTTTATAGCCTTTTAGATCTATAGACCCTTGCTCCTCTTCCATTTTTATTAGAGTAGTTAGATAATCTTCGGCTTCTTCCGTAGACGAAGTTCCATCTTTTTCATCGTGTCCCGCTATAGAAGTTAACCCGTATGCTGTATCTAGAACTGTTTTGCCGAATATGCCGGGGCAATCTAATGATGATGCATATGCAATACAACCCCATCGTGATACTAGACCATATGTAGGTTTATATCCGACTATTCCATTATAACTCGCAGGTTGACGAATAGATCCACCAGTGTCTGTACCTGTAGCTAACAGAACTTGACCGCTAGCAACAGAAACCGCAGAACCGCCTGATGATCCTCCTGGTGATAAAGTTTCTTTGCAACTATACGGATTTTTGATAGAACCGAAAAAACTGTGGAGACTATTACTTCCCATACCGAACTCGTCCTGATTAGTCTTACCTATTAAAACGGTTCCCAATTCTTTCAATTTATTAGATACCGTAGACTCATACTGTGGGACGAAATTTTCTAGCATCTTTGATCCCGCTGTAGTTTTTATGTTTTTTGTGCAAAACATATCTTTATGGGCTATAGGTATCCCTTCTAATAATCTAGGTTTTTTATCTTTATACATAGTATCACTACAAATAGCATCTTTGCCAGCCCTCTCAATTGTAGTCGTAATAAAGGCATTTAATTCTTTCTTCTCTTCGACCGCCTCAAGAGATAAGTTTAAGATTTCTGTAGCCGTCATCTCTCCAGATTTAAGCAATTTTAATGCCGAATAGACCGTTAATTTTGATATTTTCATTTTAATTTCCCTATATTGCTTTTTCTATTTTGTCTCTATTACTTTCGGTATAGAAAAGAACTTTTTATCTCCATCTACATTAGATGTATTAAAAAATATTTCCTCCCTAGTAGGTGTAGATATCTTTTTGTCTTCCCTCATCTTCATATTAAACGGAGCAGTACTAAACATCGGATCTATACCTTCAGTGTCGCAAACTTTTAACTCTCCTACCCATTCTAGAATGGAGTCTAATTTGAGATTAGATGCTACCGCCTCTGTTAACTCTAGTTGAGATAGACGGCTCATTTTGTCTGTCATTGCTTTCGTGAATGCCATTCGATACCTTATAGTTGTAATTAGTTAATTTATATGATACTAAATTATATGACAAAAATCAACGAAAATATTAACGAGTTTATAGACGATATTCCTGATAGTGGAGTAATTTTCGGTATCGACTGGGGTGGACGAGACTGTGGATTAGCCGTAAGTAACGAAGAACAATCTTTCGCTTTACCTTTTGATGTATATAATAATATAGACTCCGATAATAAAACCTTAATCGAAGATCTAGTAAAGTTATTCAATAATAAAAGATCCGTCGCTGTAGTCATAGGTTATCCGATAAACTCTCAAGGAAAACCTACCGAAATGTCAAAGAGAGTAAAGGACTTCGCCTCTAAACTAGGAGAACAGATAACGACTCCTATTTTACTTTACGATGAACGGCACACAACACAACTCGCTAGAATTAGTCTAGGAAGTTCGGGGTTGTCTCGTAAGAATAAAAAGAAAAGGCTTGACAGTGTAGCCTCTTCTTTTATATTAAACGAAGTCATTAGCTCTATATCGCGACGGCGGAATAAAGATACAAAGGTAATTTATGAATAATAAAATAGAATATGTTTACGGCGATCTATCAGATAAACAACTACAATCTTTTCAAGAAAGTAAATGTATCGCTATAGATACAGAATTTAACACAACTATGCTAGACTCCGGACTAGATCTTGTCGGTGCAGTGCTTTGGGTCGTACAAATAGCACACGATGACGGCTCCGTCCTTGTCGTTCAACTAGATGCAAAAGTCGATCCTATAAATCTCAAAACACTGTTAGACGATAAAAAACAACTGAAACTTTTGCACTTCGCTAGAGCAGATAAAGTCGTAGTTTTTGAGAATCTAGGTGTAATGATGAACCCAGTTTTTTGTACGAAGATCGCTAGTAGACTTTTAACACCAGAAGAATTTGCACATTCTCTAAAGGCAATAATTTTTAGATACTGTAATGTAAATATCGATAAAGATACTGAACAACAATGTTCCGACTGGTCAAAGCCTCTATCTACTAAACAAATTACCTATGCAGGCGAAGATGTAATATATCTGCACAAAATATTCTATAAGATGGAAGAAGAACTACTCAACTCAGATCGTAGCAAAATTGCATACAAATGCTTCGACTTCTTAAACACAATTATAGATGCAGATATGACTGTTATGCAAAATATAGATATATTTAATCATAAAAATTATCGCAATTCAAAATAACATAATAAATAATAGGAAACATAATGAACTTTAAAAAACTACTCATAAGCAATTTTTTAGCGGTTTTTGCCGTATTTTCTATACAAAATCTACAAGCGGATTATGAAGATCCTTTGTTTTTATTATACGAAAAAGATGTTTTGCTGACTACTTCTCTATCTAAACAGACTAAACATTTATTGTTAAAACAAGAATTTGCCGTAGGTATAAGCGATAGGATGAACTTTAAAGCCGGAATCGGATACAGGGAAAGTTATGACAATAACGAAGACGGACAAGAACCTTTTAATTTAGCTTTAATATATAGAACCGGCGAAGCAAAAGGTGATGAATTTTTACTAGATATATTTCTAGAATATGAGTTAGGTGGAAACGATGCTTTACCGCAATCTTCTGCAAATACTATTTCTGTAGGTTTAAGGGGGGGGTATCAATTTGAAAGGTTTACTAGTGCTATAATAGTCGACTGGAACGGAAGAGACGGTAGATATTTTTTCGACATAGCACTAGATAATCAGATACGATTTGATGAAGTGAACTCTGCTAATTTAAAATTTGAGTATAAAGATAACGGGATATTCAATATGGAAAAAAATATAACAGCACAATTTAATAGGCTTATAGGTGAAACCTTGTTTTCCTTCGGAGGCGGATACGATCTAAAAAATCAAAGCATACTTCTATTATGGAGTATGAGTTTTGTGTTTTAGTCCGTAATTCTAATAACTCCATCGCCGATTATTTTTATATAATCGTAGAGTTCTAACCAAGACAAAATAATATCGTACTCGGAAATACCACATTTTTCTCCTCGTAAGGTTATAGATCTGTTGAATTCTTCATATAGATTTGACCTACTTGTAGGGATAGAAGAAATTAAGTTTAAAACATCTACCGAAAATTTTGGAGCAGATTTGTCCAGTTTTTTGACAACAGTTTCTCTACCTCCGTCTTCTCGAGACCCCGTTAAATAACTTTTAAGATGAGAAATAGAGTATATAGGTTTTGCTATACCGTCCAATAATAGTCGATTATTACCGTAATTTCTGTCGTCATTAGGAAAAGAAGGGCAAGCTAACAATAATTTTTTATACTCATTCGCGAACATTGCCGTATGGATAGATCCAGAGTTTTCTCTAGATTCTACGATAATCGTCGTTTTAGATATAGAAGCTATTAGTCTATTTCTCTTGACAAAGTAATAAGATGACGGGGAAACTCCTAGTGGCATATCCGATATAATTAGACCTTTATTCTTAATCTCTTCATATAAACTCCTATTTTCAGGTGGCCATGGCATATCAATTCCACCAGATAAAATTGCTATAGTATTATCTGCTCCAGCTCCAGTATGTGCAGAAGAATCGATTCCTCTAGCTAGTCCTGATACTATACCATAACCTATTTCTCGTAATTCTCTAGATATAGTTTTGGTGAACTGTAGAGAATGATAACTAGCCTCTCTAGAACCAACTATCGAAATTAACGGTCTTTTTAATAGTTTTTTGTCGCCAGCACACATTATCACATTCGTGATGTCTAACTCGTTCAACGGAAAATCTGACATATGGTTGAAAAAATAAAAATAGTCGTTCCTCTCCGCTTCCATCAACTCGGCTTTAATACTTTCTATACTAGACCATTCTTTGAGGTTAGACTGTAAAATTTTGTCTATAGTTTTAAATCTGTCGAACAGTCTCTCTACTGTTTTTATTCCGATGCCTTGAGTCCTATATAGACGGAGCCTGTCAAAAAGTTCTGGTGTATTTAATATCGTTCTCGCATCTGTCATCTATTAAAATAATTTAGATTCTGTTTTAGATATTAGTCTCTTTATATTATCTTTGTGCCTATATATTACCAGTAAAGATATCAATATAATTAGCGGTTGAATAGATGGAATACTGTGGGGTAGAAAAAAGAAACTCCCTATTATTATTGCTATCGAAGATACTATATTTGCTAAAGACATATATCTGCTTGAGACTATAAATAACAACCATATCGGTAAAATTGCTAGAAATAACTTTGGCACGATGACTAATAATAGACCTACTGTACTCGCTACTCCTTTACCTCCGTGAAACTTATGAAATATAGAAAAACAATGACCGAAGATACCTACCGTACCTACAAAAGCTTGATGCCAAAGTGGAATGCTGACGGTATCGTATGTAAATAACTTCAATAATAGAACTATTCCACAGACCTTGAAGATATCAAAAAATAATGTTAATACTCCTAACCATAATGATGTACTGCGGATAACATTCGTCGTTCCGCTATTTTTTGAACCGACCTCATATATATTTATATTATAAAATACCTTTGTAAAAACTCTGCCAAATGGTATAGAACCTATAATAAACGACAATACAGAAAATATAATTACCCAAACATCAAATGATATAGCTGTCGATAACATAACCATAACAAACCTCTTATTTATTTTTTTAATTCATACTGCAATATATTTTTTTTTATTGCAACCCTCCTATAACAGTTCAATACAGAGAAAATACTTGACTATAACAGGCACAGTAGACTATTATAAAAAACAATAATTTAAAAGGAGTTATAATATGGCTATGTCTTCAGTCAAAAAAAGAGTAATCAGAAATGCTAAGAAAGGAAAACAAAATAAGATGAGGGTTTCTAGAATGAGATCCATAATCGTCAAATTTAATACCCTTATTAAAGCTAAAGATAAAGATGGAGCCAAAAAACAGTTTCCTAAAACTCAATCGAAAATTGCTAGTGAAGGGGGGCGGACGATGCCTAAAAAAACTGCTAGTAGAAAAATTTCTCGTTTGTCAAAGGCGAATAAAAAAATGTGTCAAGGTAAGTAATACTCGTAAAAGTTTAATCTTGAATTTTTAAAGCACGAAAAACGGTTTTTTCGTGCTTTTTTTGTGTAGAGTAAATGTTAGTCAAATTTTTTGTGCAGAAAAATAAAAATTTTTGTAGGGGTATTCTAAAAGTTAATTGTTGTATTATCTTATTCTGTAGATGGAAGCATAGTTATATTTATAGTTATAGTTATAGTTCTGTTTTAAAGGGGTTGTTATAATTTTCTTTTAAAAGGATTTTTATAATTTATTTCTAAAAATATTTATAGATTTGGATTATCTACTGCAAATTTTCCTATCTTAAAAGGATATAATAAGGATACTATTATGACCGTAGCTCAATTAAAAAATGAACATTTTGAAGATAACTATTCTACGGAAATTGCGATTGACAATATAGAAAATATTTTTAATAGTATAAAAGACAAGATAGCTGAATCGATCTCCGACATAAAATATAAAACTTGGATAGGACCTTTAAAAATAGAAGTTAAAGACGATAAAATCATAATTTTAGTTAAGTCTTCTATGATTAAAAGTTATATAGAAGATACATATTTATCTACTATCCGTAAGATGTTCGTAGAAAATGAGGTAAAATATAAAGTCGCCGTAGATATAAAGATGGCAACTACTTCTCTAAAAAAGCCCGTCGCAGATAGCGATAATAGAAATGACGATAACTCTTCTTCTAGAGACATCGTAGAAGAAAGAGAAAATATTTTATGGAGTTTAGGACTGACGAAAACCGCTTTCGACGAGAAAATGACATTTGATGCCTTCATAGAAGATCCGTCGAATTTATTTGCCAAAGTCGCTATGAAACAAGTCTGTAGCGATATAAATACCGTTAGATATAATCCTGTAATTCTTCATGCTCCCATAGGAACCGGAAAAACTCATCTTTTAAATGCACTAGGAAATACATATCAAAAGAATAACAAAAAGGTACTTTACCTAACGGCACAAAAATTTTCAGAAGTCTATATTAAGGCCGTTCAATCTCAACAAGTAGCAGAATTTAAAGAGGCTTTCCTCTATTTTGATACTATAATTATAGAACATATCCAGCATATAATCGCTAGAGTCAAAACTCTAGAAACTCTGTTTAACATTATGAAAGTCTGTATAGAAACTAAAAGACAAGTTATAATCTCTTCTACACAGTCTCCAGGACAGATACTAGTCGACTCGGAAATGAAAAGCTTCCTTGGAATGGGACTAGTCGCAGATATCTCTAAACATTCTCCAGAACTTAAACTACAGATAGCACAATTATTTTGTAAAGAGAGAAATATCATAATAGAAACAGCTCTATTAAAAATACTAGTAGATAAAATTATAGACATAAGATGCCTATATGCCAGTATAGACAAAATAGAACTAATGCAAAAAATAAGTAGTCAACCTATAAAAATACACGATATAGAAAAAATCATTTTAGATATTCAAGGAAATCAAGACAGAGTAGAGTGGAACTCGGATAAAGTTATAGAGAAATGTTCAAAGCACTATCTCGTACGAAAAGAACATATGCTTTCTAGTAGGAGAAAAGTGGAGTGGGTTCGTGCTAGATGGGTAGCTATGGGAGTTATGAAATATAAACTTAATCTATCTTCCGCAACGATAGCTCAAATATTCAATTGTAATAGAACCTCTGTCTGTTATGCTCTAAATAAAGTCGATGTTATTATCTCTGCCGACTTCGGCGGGTACGATAGTTGCCTCGGACTACTAGAAAAATTATAAATTTAAACTTGTTTATATCTAGTAAATTTGTTATAATATAAAAAATACTAAAATTATATCAAGGAGATAATATGGAGTTTGTAATTCCTCGTCAAGAGTTTTTAAAAATACTAGGACATATGCAATCTATCGTAGACCGAAAAACTGCTTTTCCAATTTTATCTAATGTTAAAATAGAAGCCACCGATAAATTGACTATGACGGCGGCAACGATCGACTTCGAACTGATAGAATCTTGTAAAGCAGACATAGTACAAAGCGGTAGTATCACTGTAAATGCTACTTTACTACATGATATAGTCAAAAAAATGCCAGATGATTCAGAAATTACATTAAAATTAGTTAAAGAACATATCAAAATTTCTGCCTCAAATTGTAAATCAGAATTTAATTTGCCTACTTTATCTGTAGAGTCTTTTCCTACTATGACTGGAGCAAAACTAGACTTCAACTTTTCGATACCGACAGAAGAACTTATCGTGATGATAAACAAAACCAAATTTGCTATGGACTTCCAAGATATTCACTATGATTTAAACGGTATCTACCTGCATGTAGTTAAAGAGAACGGACAACATCTATTGAGAGCTGTCGCTACCGACAGTATGTGTCTTGCCTTAAAACAACAAGAAGTTAGCAGTGTCAATGAGTCTATGCCGGGGGTAATTATCCCTAGAAAAGTCGTGATGGAATTAGTCAAACTACTAGAGGGAACTAAAGAAAAAGATATCAAGATAGAAGTTTCAGATGTAAAAATAAGACTTACTATCGGAGAAGCGATTATGACTTCTAAACTTATAGACGGAACTTTCCCGAATTATCAAACTATTATACCGAAAAATAACGACAAAGAACTTATAGTAGACAAACTTGCAATATCTCAAGCAGTCGATAGAGTTTCTGTTATTACTATGGACAAAATAAGAACCGTCCTTATGAAAATTTCTACAGATAAAATTATAGTGTCCGCTTCGGATAGAGGTGTCACTCAAGGGACAGAAGAAGTTAAAGCTAAATTTAGCAGTGAAGAAACTCTAGAAGTCTCTTTCAATGTTAGACAACTTATGGATATTTTATCAGAAATCTCGGGTGAAGATGTCAAATTCTCACTTCTAGGATCACTTAATGCGGTACTAGTTCAAGAAATAGAAGATAACTCTTCCCTATACATCACTATGCCAGTTCGTAGAGCAGATATATAAATTTGACGGCGAACTTTTTGAAAGTCATCTATTTAATCGTCGAAATAATCGCTAGAATATTCGTCAGTATCGATCTCTATCTCCATATCAAAATTAGACGGGTATAATTCGTCATATACCTCTTGAAAAGTTCTCCCGCTATCTCTAGAACTTTCGAATATACTAGTAAATCTTTTTAACGACTCATATGGATCTATAGAACTGTTGATGATAAAATCTATCGTATAGATATGATCCACATACCATGTAAAAAAGTCCACAGTTAAAACTGCTAATATAATTTTACTGCTGACATCCATAGATCTCAATGTGATGAAAACAGGGCCAAGTAATATGTCTCCGCTAAATGCTAATATACTTCGTAAACTCATACCATACAAAAATGGGACAACAATATACTGACCGCTAGGAATCCCCCACTTTGCAGTAGTCTCGTTTAATGTTAATTTTGTGTGATCTATTCCAGTCCTTAACTCGAAAATGTCTATTATACCGAGTAGACCAAATACAGTATTAGTAGAAAATCGTCCGAAAGATATCACCGTCTGCTCAAAATTTAACTGTAATAATGCATTCGCCATAGTATACGGCTCCCTCAAATTGTCCGACACATTCCGAATAGATCTGTGTATAGGTTTAGGGACGACCTTCAAGTAGCTAGTAGCAACAGGATTCGATATCTTCTTATGAAAAAAGATGTTAAACTCTGTAGTCTTTTCGTTCATCTTCCGCATAGGATCCGCTATCATATGAGACTCCGCTAGCATAGTAAAAGGGCAGATAAATATGATTGAAAAGATTAAAAATTTGATCGACATTTGTCTTTACCTATGTTGTACTATATAATAATGTATAGGATAATCGCTATGAATTTTCAAGAACAATACTATATAGATAAAGTAGACACAAATTTTAAAGATAAACTAGTAGCTCTAGCTACAGAAAAAAATCAAATTATTTTGTCCCATAATCTAATATACCCTAAATTGCAATTTAAGTTGTCTCTTTTTAATGATATCAAAAATAAGGCGATTATGATTACAGAAGATCTAGATGTTGAAAGTTTAGCTAAACTTATCTATAAACTAGATACGAAAAATATAGATGTAATCTACATCAAGGTAAGGGGAGTGAAGAGGATTATAGAGTTTATAAATTTAATGATAGACGGAGAATATTACACAGCAAAAGTAATTCCTGTCTGGTATAAAACTGAAGATTTTTCTCAAAAAGACGGCTTTTTCTTGAGAGATTTGATTCTGAAAAGTTCTATCAACGATTGGGGGATAATAGCGGAACCTACGGAAAAAACATTTGAAGACTGTTTTTCTAGTGCCTTTTGGTCTTTTGAAAATAGAAAGAACTTTTACCTATTCTTGAGTAATAATAATCAAAATAAATCGACTATAAAAAATCCTAGTCTAGGTATCTTTGACGATAAAAATTATGCACCCTCTAAAACTGCTAGAAATAATATAAACGATAATTTAATTTTGCCGATAAATATTTTACTGAAAAAATTAGAAGTAGCTTTAGACTATAAAATTACAGATTTGAAAAATAGAGCAATTATAAAAGATAATAGACAACTAAAAATTATCTATACAAAGATTGTTTTATAGATACATAGACCTACAAAGTTTGTAAAAATTCATCGCACTCTATAGCAGACTGTGCTCCTAAACCGCAGGCGATAATGACTTGAGCATATGTTTTGGATCTGATATCTCCCGCACAAAAAATACCGTTTTTATCAGTCTGTGTAGAGCCTATAACGGTTTTTATAAATCCGTCTTCATCACAATCTATAAATTTTTTGACATTTTCCGTATTTGGAATATGACCTATTGCGACAAAAATGCCGTCGACTTGTAGATCTTCTATAGAATTATTTCTGTTATCTTTAATAGACAACCCTACGATTCCGTTTTCATCTTTTAAAAAATTATGAGGAGAAGTCTCGAATAAAACTTTTATATTTTTAGTATTATCTACCTTGTCGATTAAAATTTGTTCTACATTTTTTGCCCAGTGAGATTTTCTAATTACTATATAAACTTGACTACATTGTCTAGACAAATATAGGGCATCGCTAATAGCACTATTACCTCCGCCGATGACTGCAACAGGTTTTTTTTGATAGAAAAAACCATCACATACAGAACAATAACTGATACCTCTGCCTGTTAAATTTTCTTCATCTGCAAGCCCTAATTTTCTCGGTAATACACCCATCGCTAAAATGACAGAATCACATTTTAAAAAACTATCGTCGGCTAAAAATACCTTAAAAACACCGTCTAATTGCTCTATTTTGGTCATTGAGTCTGTTATAAATTTTGTCCCTAGATCTTCGCTTTGCTTTCTCATAATTTTCGCTAACTCTACACCACTAGAAACATTTTCAACACCTGGATAATTACCTAGATCTGTTATACTAGACAACTGTCCACCAAAATTATTTCCAGTTAATAATGAGACTGTGTGCCCACCGCGGATTGAATATAGAGCACTAGATAATCCGGCTGGACCAGATCCTATTATTACGATGTGTTTTTTCATAAGAGACCTTTACTATTGATTTTAGTCATATTGGAAGTATACTTTTACAAGGAAAAAATACAAGTGAGTAAAAATGATTTTAAAAATGAAATATATAATTTTCTTATTCTTATATACAATATTTTATAACGATTTAGTAGGAGCGACATCTACGGCTATAATCGAAGGGAACGGCTCTATGTCGTGGTTGTTAATAGTAGTCGTTGTTTTTATTATAATTTCTTTGATTTTTGTAGGATTTTTATATGAAAGACTGACTAACATTTTTAGAAATGTTGAAGCAAACAATAAAGAACAAATTAGAGTGATAGACAACTTATATAGATCTTTAAACAGTTTTAGAGACTCGCAGAAAAAGAATATTTTTTTCTACAAATTGCCTTTTTATCTAGACGAATTAAAAGCCATATTATTATCTATTATCAGAGAAACACATCCTGGTATAAATTACGGGTTAAACGAAAATTCTACTTTTTTTGATGTCGCAAGATTTGTAAACAAAACAGTTTTAGAGAACCCTATGTGGAAGAGCGGTGTACTATTGAAAATTAAAACCTCTAAAGAGTTGTTGCCGAATATAAAAAGATTTTTAATAGTAAGCGACAAAATTGTTAGCGAAATTAAAGCAGACGACGAACAACAAGCAGACTTTTTAGAAGATGGACCACTAGGTAATTTGTCTAAAATTTTTATGAATATTTATATGACTGCAAATAATTCTTTCGCCAAAAAATAGACTATGAAAAATAATAAAAATATTATAGAAAAAATCAGTTCTATCCATAACGAAAAAGTAGATGCCGTAGACGATATTGATACTATTTCTCTTCCCGTAGGACTCTCCGTCGAGGTGATAAAAGAGATCTCAAGATTAAAAGATGAACCTGAATGGATGCTAAAAAGACGGCTTTTTGCCTATAAAAATTGGTTGACGATGAAAAATCCTACCTGGAGTAGTATGGAAAAACTTAACATAGATTTTAATAAAATCTCTTATTTTGCAAAGCCAGAATCAGAGAGTAGAGGAGGAGAAATCAGCCCTGAATTAAAACAAATTTATGATAGATTAGGGGTGCCTCTTGACGAGCAGGAAAAACTCGCAGGCATCGCGACAATAGATAAAAATAAAGTAGCCGTCGACATCGTCCTAGATAGTGTGTCTGTTGGAACTACATACCAAAAAGAACTTAAAGAATTAGGTATAATTTTTTGCCCGTTTTCTCAAGCTATTAAAGAATATCCAGAATTAGTCAAAAAATATATGGGAACAGTTATCTCAGATTCAGACAACTTTTTTTCTTGTTTAAATACCGCAGTTTTCTCTGACGGAACTTTCGTATATATTCCTAAAGGTGTAAAATGTCCTATAGATCTTGCATCGTATTTTAGAATCAATACTCAAGAAATAGGGCAATTTGAGAGGACACTAATTATTGCCGAAGACAATTCGACTTTGTCATATTTAGAAGGATGTTCTGCTCCTAGAAGGGTCAATCACCAACTACACGGAGGAGTTGTAGAAATCGTTTTGCATAACGGTGCCAATGTAAAATATTCAACAGTACAAAACTGGTATAAAGGTTCTAAAACGGGGAAGGGCGGAATTTTAAACTATGTATCGAAAAGGGCAATTTGTCTAGAAAATAGTAAAATGCAATGGCTCCAAATGGAAGTAGGATCCGCTAAAACTTGGAAATATCCGTCGTGCATTTTAAAAGGCGACAATTCATACGGAGAATTTTTGTCGACTGCCGTTTCTGTAGGTATGCAAGAAGCAGACACGGGGACGAAGATGATACACATCGGAAAAAATACTACATCAAAAATTATATCGAAAGGTATCGCAACAGATAACTCTAATCAAACTTTTCGGAGTCTCGTTAAGTGTGGAACGGATGCCGATAATATGAGAAACTTTACAAAATGTGATTCTCTAATTCTAGATTCTGCGAAGTCTATAACTGTTCCGACGATCGACATATGTAAAGATGATGCTATAGTCGAACATGAAGCTACCACCGGAAAAATTTCCGACGAACAACTTTTTTATCTCAAATTAAAAGGGGTCGAGGAAGACACAGCCGTCAGTTTAATAGTCTCTGGATTCTTCGACGATATCATAAAAAGATTACCTAATGAGTTTGCTCTAGAAGCCAAACAGTTAATCCATATTTGTCTAGATAAAACTTTACAATTTAATGCTTAAAGGAAAAATATGAATACTATTTTAAATATGCAAAAAGTCAAAATATGTCTAAAAACACCGAAAAAAGTTGATAATAATATAATTCTAGAGGACATATCTATACAATTAGATGTCGGTAAAAACTATGTACTCGCGGGTCAAAATGGGAGCGGTAAAAGTTCTATGTTTTTAGCCATAATGGACCACTATAAATATGAAATCGCTGACGGACAAATCGACTTTAATAATCAAAATTTACTAAAATTAGATACCTCCGATAGAGCACGATTAGGTATCTATTTATCTCTGCAACAATCTGTGGAAATCGAAGGGCTATCTATTATGCAATTTTTAAAATATGCAATGACGAATTTTATGGAGAGAACAAAACTCTCTGCTATGGAATTTTTTAAAGAAGTCGCAGAAGGATTTCAATTTTTAAATATTCCCGACGAATGGAGAACTAGATCTATCAATGTGGGATTTTCCGGTGGAGAAAAAAAACGACTAGAACTTTTACAACTTTTTTTACTTCGTCCTAAATTAGTTTTACTAGACGAAATCGATTCTGGAGTCGATGCAAATTTAATGCTAGATATTGTGAAAATAATTGAACTACTTAATAAAGAAAATAATACTGCTTTTTTTATTATATCACACCAAAAAAATCTGCTAGACAAACTTAATATAGAAAAAGTTTTTTTGCTTGAAAATCAAACTGTAAAAAGATCTGGAGACAAAACTCTGCTAGAAGAAATTTATAATAGAAAATAAGAAATTTTATTTGTAAAATATTGCATACTATATTATAATACATAACAACAATTATTCTAGGAGTATCATTATGCCAGCAAAAAAATCTAATAATCTAAAAAAATCTGTAAAGAACACTGCAAAAAAAACCGTAGTGAAGAAAACTCCCGTTAAGAAGGTTGCTATCAATAAGGTTGTGAAAAAGGCTCCTGTTAAAAAAGTTGCCGTAAAGAAACCTGTAGCGAAAAAACCTGTAAGTAAAGTTAAAACTTCTGCGAAGAAAAAAATTGCTGTAAAATCTCCTGCGAAAATCGTGAAAGTAGCATCTGTAGACAATAGTAGATCTAGACTGTTCCAAAAGTTAAAACAACCGATAGGACAAGCAAACTATATACAACAATTATTTATTATATTTATCTCTGTCATTTTATTATCTCTGACTTCCTTAATATATTCGACGACTCCCGTAGGTGTAGAGAACGATACCAATTCTCTCAATATCGTTTTGTTTTCTGTAATATTATTGCTCTTCATCGTTTTAGCCATATATACAATTAGGTTGATGATTTCTAGACTGAAAACTATGAATTTATCTAGGTGGTATATATTGACTATTTTTAGTCCGTTATCAACTTTTCTAGGATACTCGCTTTGGCTCCATAAAGACGAAAAACAGGTGCCGTCGACAAGAGAAAATAAACTCGGAAAATTTATAGCCAAATATAGACTTCAAGTTTTCTGCTTGTTCTTCGCATTCGGAATTTTTTCTGTAATAGAGCAACTAGTCATCTCCGTCAATATACAATCTTTCATAGAATTTATAGCTATGCTTTTTGGAATACTAGGGTTAATACTGATTTTATACTCTTGGAAATTTAAAGATAATATCGTCGTAATTAGAAAATTTTTAAAAGTAGGTTTGTACTTCGTACCTCTCTACTTTTTGATCCTTTCTATGTTATTTATAACCTTGAACTAAAATATTATAATGAAAAAACTTAAATATCTATTAGACTTCATTAAAGAGCAAATTTCTTTAAAACAGTGGCTATTGCCTCTAGGTAGAGATGCATATATAGGGCTTTCCAGTTTATGGCTAATAATATATATAGTTTTTCTAACTCGACTCAATTCTGTATCCGTGATAACAGACTTGTCTTTTAAAGACAGTATCAATTTATATGCTACGGCCATCGTTGCAATATTGCTTTTTACCTCTTTAATAATTCTACAGATAAGACGATTTCGCGATGTGAAAATTCACCCTAAATGGATAGTACTAGCACTCCCGTTTTTGATTTTTCCTATAATTATTTTAGGGCTTTTCGTAAAGGGAGATAAACCTCTGATGCAAAGTAAACGAGATAAAATAAATTCTATCTACACAAAATCTGCACCTTGGTTATTGAGAATATTGTTCGCCGTAATGTTAACCATAGCAGGACTATGGGCCTTTGCATCTATCAAAGATGGCGGTATACATCTATTTCTTTCATTATTTCCTCTAGTCATAACTCTCCTAGCATGGTTGATAAAAAATAGAAAAATATTAGTATGGAGTGTCATTTTAATCTGTAGCCTGTGCAATATAGTTCTGGTAATCAACATCGTTGCTAACTATATATTTTACCGAGATCAAACAATAAATATCGAGAATCAACAGAACTATAACGAAACCGTAGAACAGATAATTTTTAAGAAAAATAATAAGCTTGAAGAAACTGTCGGTAAATAATTAAGGAATTTTTATGCTTGGATATTTTTTGATTTCCTTTTGTCTAATTTTACTACTGATGATAGTAGGGGCTCAACTGATTTTGCCATTTTTAAAGGCAGTTTTTATCTGGTATGTAATAGAATCTCTAAGCTCTTATATACAGACCGTCGGCAAATTTTATAATAAAAGATACTCGCGGATCGTCGGGACATTTTTGGCAATATTACTCGTAATCGTCGGAGTCTACATAGTAATTCGTGTCGGCTTCGTAAATAATATAGAACTGTTTATGCAAAATTCGGATCATTATAATCAGTTATTTATAGATCGGATCGAAAACTTTTTTATGCAGTTAAATTTAGATCCGTCTATAATTCATGAGTATTTAAATTCGCATATGAATCCTATTTCAGCATTTTCAAAATACCTTTTCTCGTTTGCTACCTCTTCTATAGCAGAAATGTTTCTAATATTATTTATGGTTACATTCTTGACCCTAGAAAGTCGTGTCATAGGGACGAAAATTAAAGCCATCAAAGGACACTATAAAAAGACGAACATCAGCAATATACTGACAAAAATTAGTGCCAGTATGAAAGTCTATTTAATCGGAAAAACTTATATTAGTCTGACGGTAGCTTTAGTCTCCTATATCATAATGTTGTTTTTTGGTCTGCAATTTGCATCTATGTTCGCGATTATATTATTCGTCTTCAACTATATCCCGTTCATAGGATCTATAATAGCCGTGGTCTTACCGTTATTGTGGTCTGTAATTCAATTCGAAAACTGGCATCTCTGGTTAGCTTTAGGAACATCTTTAGGGGTAGTACAAATCCTTATAGGAAATATCCTAGATCCAAAAATTTTAGGAAGAACTCTTAACTTGAGCCCGCTAGCTATATTACTAGGTCTTAGTTTTTTTGGAGCGGTTTGGGGAATTTGGGGAATGTTTTTTAGTGTGCCTATATTGATGTTGACAACTTATATTTTTGCGGAGACAAAATCTATGCGGTGGATAGCAATTTTATTGTCTGAAAAAGGTGAAATTTTGACCGTCAATAAATCTATCGAAGATATAAAAGATATCCATAATAATAAAAACTAATTATTTTTGATGTCTCTTCGGACTAATTTTAACAGCTTTATACTATATTGACTTCCACTAACTATAGACAAAATCGTGGCGACGATAACTACGAAAAATGTCAGTAGGACTAGGTAATCCCAAATATTAATCAACGGGAATAATGTTAACTCTAATCTATGATTTAGAAAAGCTATCATACCGATTGCAATACTTTGAACTGCAAATTTTGATTTTCCTATTATATTTACAGGTATCACATAATTTTTAGAACTGCCGTAATCTCGTAGACCCATCACCCATAAATCTCTTATTACTAATATTATAAACGGTATCCAAATTATAATCGGTAGATCTATGAAAATTAACAATAACATCATAACAGGAGTTAAGAAAATCTTATCGGCGAGTTGATCTAAAACTGCCCCTAGACGAGTCACTTTGTTAAATTTTCTTGCTACCCATCCGTCTATAAAGTCGCTGAAGGCGGCTATAGAAAATACGATCGTGAACCATACCCAATTATAATGATAAGCTAAATATACCAATAATGGTAAACTGAAAATTCTACATAATGTTATCATAGTCGGGATATTCATTTAGGTTCCTTTTATTTATAAATTATTCTATAAAATTATATCTTTTTTTGCAATATAAAAAATAGTTGCTTTTTCTATCGTTTTATAGAATACTATATATATAAATTAAAAGGAATTTTTATGATAAAAAATATAGTAGAGTCAGGTAGATCTATGATCGAAATGTTAGGAGTAATCGCAATTATGGGAGTCATAACTATCGGTGCCATAGAATTGATGAGATCTGGTATGGATAGTCAAAAAAGGGGACAAGTAGACACAGATCTAATTCAAATTTATCAAGGAGTGAAAGAAATGTCCGTCGGATACAATGACTATAGTAATATAGACAACAGAATTCTCGATGCACTGAAGATAACAAAGCAAAATCCTTTTGGCGGAAAGTATGAAGTAGAACAGGACCCTAGAAATCCTAGACAATTCGTCATCCGTATAACAGGATTATCGACTTCTATCTGTGAAGTTTTAAGAGCTAAAGCATATCAAGATTCTATAGGCTATATAAAATCAGGGGGGACTAAAGGCGGAGCTACCTCTATCCCGGACAACTGTAAAGCTAGCGATGGAGACAACAAAATAGAAATATTTTATTACTAAAAATATATAGAAAAATTAAAAAAGACGGTATATTTCCGTCTTTTTTGATTTCTAACGATAAAAAATTACTTTCTTCTAGCCAAATAATATAGGTTTCTCAACAGTCTTTCTCTCTAGACTATCCATCAACTCGTCGCACTTTTCGTACAATTTTTCATTTGTGTTATGATCTATTATTTTTTCTAATTCGAAAAATACATGACTAAGTAATAAAGAATCTCGTAGTGCTAAATGTCCTAGTTCGTCTCTTTCTTGAATATCTATCTTAAAATGTTTGGCCAGATTATCTAGTGAAAACGATCGTAGAAGAGGTAGCCTTTTTCTAGCTTCCTGTAAAGTGTCTATACATATCTTTTCATCTATACATTTGTCTGCGAACCCAGATCTAGTTAACTCATTATTTAAAAATGGAATGTCAAATCGTAGACCATTATGTGCGACTATTTTATCTGCCCCCTCTATAAAATCTATAAATCCTCCGATTACATCTTTAAACAGGGGTTTGTCTTTGAGCATATAATCTTCCATCTTCGTAATTCTAATAGATCCACTGCTCAACTTTTTCATAGGATTCATAAATTGATCATATTGAGTAGTTGTCTGTTCTCCATTTTTAAACTCGTGCTTGACGGCACCTATATTAAATATCCGTTCTTCCACGACACTAAATCCTGTGGTTTCAATATCGAAAATTACTATAACTCTATCTTTCATAGATAATCCTAATCGTTTTTCTGTTGTCTATTTTTAGTATACATAGACTCAAAATCTACGATCTCCATATTAAATTGTGGATAGCCAGAAGCAGTCGTGATGTCAGATATCTGCTGTCGAAAGGCCGGAAAAATTGTTGTAGGAACATATACTAATAAAATCTTTTTACGATCTTCTTCTTCGGTGATAGATCCGTCGATTTGTATTACTGCATTATATTCTATTTTTAATGTAAATATCGTTGCTGTATCTTTATCGCCTTCCAGTTTATTTTCTATCACAGAACTTAAACTGACAAGAAATGTATTCTCATCAGACTGTTGTGTTTTAACATCTAACTTAACATTGATATTCGCTTTAGTATCTTTCTTAAAGAACAAAGCTGGAGCCATAGGACTAGTAAATGATAAGTTGCTCAAGTACTGAACGAAAATTTTAAACGGTGCCATATTTTATCCTTTTTATTCATCATAATACTATATCAGATTATAAATTTCAATTCTTATATATATAAAAGTTCAGTGCTTCCTACGGGCCTAGTTGGAGTAAAAAAACAGTTTAAAAGACCGTATTTTTACAGTTTTTTTAACTAGCATCTTTAAACTCTTTTAGTATCTTCGTTTGCTTTTTAGATAGTTTACTAGGAAGTTCTATAGATGTAATCATCCACAAATTACCATAGTTATCGCCTCGTCCTGTAGGCATTCCTTTTCCCTTAATTCGTAATTTGGTTCCAACTTGACACCGTTCCGGAATTTTTACATTAAAAGTTTTACCATCTAGATGAGTTATATTTATGTATCCACCTAAAATGGCATCAATGAAGTTGATCTTTTTTGTGATAAACAGATCGTCTCCCCTGCGATCAAAAATATTATTAGGCTCTACTTGTATCTCTAGATATAGTGTCCCTGGTCCGTTGTCCCCTATCTCGCCGTGTTCCGACAAAGACAACCTCGTCCCTGTTTCTACACCCTTTGGAATCGACACAGAAACTTTAGAGGTAGAACTCTCGTAGCCCGTAGCATTACATTTTCTGCAAGGATTTTCTACAGTCCTTCCTTGTCCCCGACAAGTTCTACAAGGTTGTTTGACATTGAAAAATCCGTTGCCGGCAACAGTAAACCCTTTTCCACCACAAGCCGAACAAGTTGTAGGAGGCTTTCGTTTTGCATCTTTAGTTCCACCGCAACCAGTACATTTTTTATGAGTAGGCAAATTTAGATCAATTTCTGCTCCGCTATATGCATCTGCTAGAGAGATATTTACCCGCCTTAAAATGTCGCCGTTTTCGCTTCCTTGATTTCTACTGTTTCCGCCGAATCCGAATTGGCTAAAAATATCGCTAAAGACATCTTCGAATCCTTGTCCGCCCCCTGCCTGATGGAATCCGCCATGCTGAGACTGTCCGCCGTGAGACTCCTGTTGTCGGTAATTGCCGTGCCCCATTCTGTCATATGCAGATTTTTTATTATCGTCTTTTAATGTCTGATAGGCTTCATTTATCTTCTTGAATTTCTCTTCAGATTTAACATCGCCTTTATTTTTATCAGGATGATTTTCCTTCACTTGCTTGTGATAAGCTTTCTTTATCTCTGCTGTCGTAGCATTTTTAGAGATGCCTAAAGTCGAATAATAATCGGTTGTCATAATAATGTCTTTTGTGTTTTGTAATCTATTTTATATTCATATAAGCAATTTTTTATATAAGTCAATGAAAATAGTCGCATTTTTTACTTGAGATATTTAAAATAAAAGAGTATATATAAAAAATGAAAAACTCTTATTCGGCAAAAAATATTAAGGTTTTAGAAAAACTAGAACCCGTCAGACTACGACCTGGTATGTATATCGGTGGAACAGACGAAAGGGCATACCACCATCTATTCGGTGAAGTCTTCGATAATTCTATGGACGAAGTAGTCGCAGGTTTCGGCACAGACATATGGGTTAAACTAATCTCAGATACAGAAATTCTGATCGTCGATAACGGAAGAGGAATTCCAGTAGACGAACATCCTACTCAAAAAGGGAAGAGTGCTTTAGAAGTTATTTTTTCTACTTTACATGCAGGCGGAAAATTTGATAACGATGCCTATCTCACTTCAGGAGGTTTGCACGGGGTAGGTGCTAGCATAGTAAATGCTCTATCTCAAAATTTAACGGTGCAAGTCGTAAAGGAAGCCGTCGTCTACTCTATGAAATTTAGTAGAGGGGAGACAATATCTAAATTAGAGAAAATAGAATATAAAGATAGCCTCTTTAAAGACTATCAAAATATAAAAAATGGAACGGCTATCTATTTTTCCCCTGATCCAGAAATTTTCGATACAGTCGTTTTTAACGAGACTATCCTATCAAAATTTTTAAAGAATAAAGCCTTCTTATATAAAGGTGTAAAAATTTATTGGAAAGACGATTCTATAAAAACAAATATAGAAAGTGCGACTATCGATGGAGACCAAAATTCAGAGACTATACAAGACTCTCCGTCTGCAAAAGAGGAAACTCTATTTCATTTTAAAAATGGTTTAGGCGATTTATTAGACGAATTAGCCGTAAATACACCTCTGATTTTTGACGAACCGTTTATAGGGAACTCAAAGCTAGCCGACAATCTAGGAACATTTGAGTGGGCAGTCAACTGGGTAAATAGTGAACAAAGTAGTAGTAATGGTGCTTTCGTTTCTTTCTGTAATACTATTCTAACTCAAGAGGGCGGAACACACGAAACAGGATTTAAAAGTGCTATCGTAAAAGGACTAAAATCTTATGCAAAAAGGGTAGGGATAAAAAAGGTCGAATCTCTAGTTATGGACGACATCTTTGAAACTCTCATAGGGACTATTTCCATCTTCTATAAGACACCACATTTTCAAGGACAGACAAAAGATAAATTGACCAACATAGAGATATCTAAACTAGTCGAGTTGATAGTATTAGACTCATGGGAAAACTTTTTAATCGAGAGCGATAAAACTGAAGAACTGATAAATAGCCTCATTTGGCTCTCCGAAAGAAGACTTGTAGCTAAAAAAGATAGGGCAATTAAACCTTCTAAAAAGTTAAAACTTCCTCATAAATTGGCAGACTGTCAACAACGAAAAGCCGAAGGAACAGAGCTGTTTATAGTAGAAGGAGACTCGGCTGGAGGTTCCGCAAAACAGGCGAGAGATAGAGCTACTCAAGCTATTTTACCTTTGAGAGGAAAAATCTTAAATGTGGTAAATGCTACCTATAGTAAATTGTTAGAAAACAAAGAAATAACAGATTTGTCAGAATCTATAGGGACAGGTATCGGTAAAAATTTTGATATAAAAAAACTTCGATACGAAAAAATTATTATCATGACAGATGCCGATGTCGATGGATCTCACATAGCAGCTTTGCTATTGACCTTCTTTCAACAATTTATGCCACAACTAATAAGTCGAGGACACATTTATATAGCCTGTCCGCCACTGTACAAAATTACATGCGGACTAGAAAATTTCTATATAGAAAACGATGTAGAGATGGAAAAAGTTATCTCGTCGTTTGGAAATAAAAAATATACCATCTCCCGTTTTAAAGGGCTAGGCGAGATGAATGCAAAACAGTTGAAAGATACTACAATGGATAAACAAAATAGAAAAATTCTACAGGTAAAGATAAACGACATAGAAAATAAACCGCCCGTTGACGGAATATCCGTAGTAAAAAAAGAGGACGAAAATAACCTGTTCGTTAGTCAAAATTCTGATGATAATATACAGACTCAAACAGAAATCGAAGAACAAAATGATACCTGCGAAAAGATCTACGACGACATCGACATAGCTAAAGAACTGAAGTCTCTAGACAGTAATCCCGATAAATTTCAAGAACTACTATCTCATCTGAATACAGATCAATTTGTAGAGAATCTAATGGGAAAAAATGTCGTGTTTAGGTATCTGTTAATTACTTCGCAAGCATCTAATTTTAAAGATTTGGATCTCTAAGGTATCTTTCTTGCATCCTATATTTTTATTTTGTCAATCTACTATAGACGACTTCCTGAATCTACCTTTGACAAAATGTTCCATATAGAACATTTTATCTTCTATATAAAAATTATGAGCAGAATTTTTGTCAAAACTATCTCCTAAATGAGATACTATCTAGATAGATTATATGCCGAAAAAAGTTGCTTTTGTGATAGTTTTTTTGTATAATTTATTATATAAAAAAATAAAAGTTTTTTAGTTTAAAGGTAAATATATGAGTGGACAAAATGAGTATGATCAAAGTTCTATTAAAGTCTTAAAAGGGCTTGATGCTGTTAGAAAACGACCCGGTATGTACATAGGAGATGTCGACTCTTTAGACGGACTACATCATATGATATATGAAGTTATGGATAATTCTATCGATGAAGCTTTAGCAGGACATTGCGATAAAATTAGTGTTGTAATTAACAAAGATTTTTCCGTATCTGTACGAGATAACGGACGAGGTATACCTGTAGATATGCATATAGAATCGGGCAGATCTACTCCAGAAGTAGTTATGACAGAACTTCATGCAGGCGGAAAATTTGACCAAAATTCCTATAAAATTTCCGGGGGACTACACGGGGTAGGTGTATCTGTAGTCAATGCCTTATCTTCTAAATTGACATTGACTATTTGGAGAGAAGGGAAGGAACATCAAGTTAAATTTGAACACGGAAATACAGTTTCTCCGTTAACAGTCGTCGGTGAATGTGATATAAAAAATACCGGAACACAGATAACTTTTGCTATCGATAAAGATATTTTTACTATCCACGATTTTAATTTTAATATACTAGAAAATAGGTTTAGAGAATTATCTTTTTTAAATACAGGAGTAAATATCGTCCTAGAAGATAAAAGAGAAGGACAGGAAAAAACCATCAATCTTTCTTATGAAGGCGGTTTGACTTCCTTCATAGATTACCTAATTCAAGCTAAAAGTAAAATCAGCGAACCTATTTCTATCGAAGGAAACCACGGGGCCATAAGTATAGAATGTGTGCTAGCTTGGACTACCGGATATCATTCTGAACATCAACTAGCTTTTACTAACAATATCCCACAACCAGACGGCGGGACTCATGTTTCTGCATTTAGAAATGCCTTGACTAGATCTATAAATAAATATATTCAAGAAGAAAATCTTCTAAAAAGAGAAAAAGTATCTCTCACAGGGGACGATATGAGAGAAGGGCTATATTCTATTATCTCCGTCAAAATGCCCGACCCTAAATTTAGCTCGCAGACAAAATCTAAACTTGTTTCATCCGAAGTTAGAACCGTGTTAGAAGGAATAGTCGCCGAAAAATTTTCTCAATGGCTAGCCGAACATCCTACAGAATCTAAAGAGATCGTAGGCAAAATTATTGTCGCCGCAAAAGCTAGAGAAGCCGCTAGACATGCCCGTGAAACACAACGGAAAACTTCAATGGATATAGCTTCCCTCCCTGGAAAACTCGCTGACTGTCAAGAAAAAAATCCCGAATTATCAGAACTGTTTATCGTCGAAGGTGAATCTGCTGGAGGCTCTGCTAAACAAGGTAGAAATCGAAAAACTCAAGCTATTTTGCCATTAAGAGGAAAAATTTTAAACATAGAAAAAGCACGATTCGATCAAGTTATTTTAAATGAGACTATCGGAACTATTATAACCGCATTGGGGACTAGTATAGGAAAAGAGTTCGATATAACTAAATTACGATATCACAAAATAATTATGATGATGGATGCCGATATCGACGGATCTCACATTAGAACCTTACTACTTACATTTTTCTATCGATATATGCCAGAAATTATCTCCGGAGGATTTCTATATATAGCTCAACCGCCTCTGTTTAAAGTAAAAAAAGCTTCTTCAGAATTGTACCTGAAAGATGAACAATCTCTTACAGATTTTTTAATAGCAGAAGGTGTCGGAAAGTCCGTTATTCATGCCGGTAATGAAACTATTTGTCGTGCCGATCTTTTACAATTTGTCAATGAAGCTATCGTTTGGACAGAACATCTTAATAATGTCGTCGATTCTCAATTAGTCAATCTAGTAGAAATGTTTCTACTTTTATCTCATAAAGGTAATTTTGAGATCGCAAAATTCGAAGATGTCATTAACCGTGGAGAGATCTTTAAATGGTCCGTAGAAGAGGATGAAAGTCAATTTATAGTTAAAAGAACCGTAAAATCTGTCGAAACAGTGCATATTCTCGAAAAGTCCTTGATACAATCCGAGACTATTATGAAGAAAAATATTTCCGACGAATTTTACGAAATATTCGTGAAAAGACCTACTCTTTCTGTTGACGGAAAAGACTTTTTGAATATCCTCCCGTCCAAATGTATAGATCTAATAATTAAAGCTGGAAGACACGGGACTTCTGTACAACGGTACAAAGGTCTAGGAGAGATGAACGCCGATCAACTGTTTGAAACTACATTAGATCCAGATGCTAGATCTTTGCTACAAATTAAAGTAGACAGTGATACAAATTCAGATGTGTTATTCTCTACAATTATGGGCGACGATGTTAGTCCTAGAAAGAAATTTATTTACGACAATGCTTTAACCGTAAGAATTGATGTTTAAATATTTTCTGTAAAAATAATCTGTCAAGAGATATGAGAGTATAGATCCAGTGTGATGTAATCGTTTGAGTGGTCGATCGCGCCCGCTTGGAAAGCGTGCCGGGCAAAGTAATTGCCTATTTTTGTGCACCAAGAACAATTCACAAAATAGATTGTATCATAACGATTACTGTTTAACTTAATTCTTCAAACCAAAGAACTTAATACCGCTAGTTTGATGTCCTGTAATTTTTTGAGCTATCGCAGATAGACTCGTATAAACCCCTCCACTATATTCAAATTGACTATCATTGACTACCTGTACCAACAGTAATGCTTACAATCAACCACTAGTCAAGTTGTTTATTAACTAAAATAGAATATCATCAGTATTATCAAATTTTTCACTATGAGCTTCATTAAATGTTTTTAAAATGTCCTTAATCATATCTAAAACTTTTAATGTATTTACATCTATACCAGTACGAGTGGTAATATCTTTAATTTCAATGTTGTCATAATCGTTCATACATTCTAATAATTTGTTTACTAATTCTGTTAAATTTACATCTGAACTTGTATCAATAGTTGTATTATAAATTTCATCACCGTCACCCACACAATGTAATTCTTTTTTAAAACTAATCTTAATATTTTTTGAGCTTTGACAAGCTTCTAAATTACAAATAATTTTTGTCATTTTATTTCCTTTTTAATCGATTAATGTTATATTTGTTTGAACGATTTTTGAAAATATATTCACCTCCATCAAGCGTTGAGCATATTTCTTTTTGAAATTCTCCATTTTCTAATATAATAGGTTTATATGATATAACCTTATTATCATTGTTTGCCATAAATATGGCTTCTGCATCACCATAAACGACAATTGATGGATTATGAGTAACCAAAAAAATTTGTTTCTTAAATTTAATTTCTCTAAGCTTTTTAATTAAAAATTTTGATATATAATTATTTCCTAAATTATCTTCAGGCTGATCAATAAATATAAATTTAACAGATTCATTACCAAGCAATATATCGAGATATTTTTCAGCATTTGCACCAGGACTGCTTTTTTCAGATGTTGTCCCATCTGAATATTTAAGAATATTGTCTGGACTCTTTAATTTTTTATGAATATCTGATAAGGTTATTTCTATTTTCTTTTTTAATTCTACATCAGAATTCTTTGAATGATTTTTAATATCGCATTTATTATTAATTAGATCTAGTAAACTTGAATAAGTATTTTCTTTTTTGGTATTTAAAACATCATTACATAAAAAATCGGTTAAAGTATTACGCCCATCTACTTGATCAACTTTTAAAACAAATTCTATATCTTTATTTAATTGCAAGGATTTCTTATAAATATAATCAAAATTATCAAATTCTTTAGATTTAATTTTTAAGTTATAAGCCTTTTGAAATAAATCTCTGATATTGTTAATAACACCGTCCAAATTTTCATTTGATCTTGCTTTTGATACACTTTTTAAATCCAAATCATTAACACCCTTTTCGTGAATATTAGTAATTTGATCTATAAACTCAGATTGCTTTTTTATTAATATTTCTTTATTTTTTAAATTTTTTAATTTTGTATTAATCCAACCTTTAAATGATTCTATAACTATTTCGTCGTCATCATTATTTTTAAGCAAAGTATTTTTACCGCTTAAAAAAGTTAGAATCTTTTCAAGTTGAGTTTCTAAAGTATTAATCTCATTTTTGTTAATTAAATTAGCTTTTAATGAATGAATATCTAATGAAATTGTGAAACTTTCTCTACTACCATTTTCCAAATCTGACTTCATAACCTCATACTTTCTATTAGAGTGTATATCATATATTCTTTTATAACACGACACCAAATTATTACACAAGTCTTCTAATTCAGATGAATGATTTTTAAACTCATTTTTGTATATATCATATGTGTCCTGTTTATTTTGAATTAGTGTAGTTAGATCCTTTTTTTCAAAATACTCAACGATTTCTCCCTGTTTAATATAAATAATTTTATCTTCATTCAATGACACAGTGCCGTCCACACCAGAAGATGATTTTAATTTTAACTTCACCTGTCTATTTAATTTTTCGCTATATATCTTACTTTTTAAAGAATCAATATTTGATGTTATTAACGACATTAATAAACTTTTACCACTGGAACGACCACCTATAAAAACATTTAGGTGTGGACTAAATTCTAACTTACATTGATTTCTAAATTCAAAATTACATTCATTTTCGTTATAATTTGGTATAGTTAATGATTGAATATAATCAATATTATCTTTTTCTATTGTTTCAATATCACATGCTTTTTTTATACGATGTTTAGGATCAATAAGTGCAAATCGAATACTTTCAAAATTAGATTTTCCTTTAATATAACAAATTTTGTAATTTTCTATATTATTTTCCCATTTATGATGACAAGGATATTTATTAATATTATGATTATCCGAAAAATTGATATAAGGAATATCATCAAAATTCTGAAATGTTATGTTTAATTTATTGTTAAATCCATTATTAAATATTTCCTTATGCGTTTCTTTTGTTTTTTCTAATCCAAAATATTGTAATAATACCATTGTTTGAATTTCTTTTAATAGGCCATCTTTTTGAGCGGCATTTACAATTGAATTTTCATTCTTATTAGCATGCGGGATAATTATAAACTCATATTCTTTAAATAAATCGTGAATATCATCAAAGGTTAATTTTCTTTCCTTTATATCTTGGTTTTTTTTAACATATTTATTTTCTAAATTTGTAGAAATATTTTTAATTTCTTCAATATTCAATTCTTGAAAAATAACAAGAGTATGAAAACTTTCTTCCTTTATTAAAACATCAAGCTCTATACCCAATAATAATTGAGGATCATCATCTTTATTATGTTCTGATAGATATTTTTCATATACATCAACATTAATAATATTATGATCTGTTAATGAAAAAAGATCAACATTATTTTTTAATTTTGTATAAAGAGTATCAACATCAAAGATACCCTTATAATCATTTGTTTTAGTTTCATTACTTTTATTAGTATGTATATGTAAGTCTATTTTTATCCAATCAGAATAGGGTTTCATAATATTACCTTTTTATCTTAATAAAAAATAGCAACTTATACATGTTGTGTCAAATATCACTCATAGCATTAATATTCTCTTGAACTTCATAATAATCTTTTAGGAGATGGAGTAGATCAACTTTTGAAAAAAAGAAATTAGAAGGTAGGATTTTGTTTAAAAAAACAAAAAATGGCTGGCGAGTTTTTAGCAAACAATATTTTTTACAAGATGATCATGGAAATGAAAGAAGATTGAAAGCTAGAACAATTATAGATCTTATAGGAAATAGACAGGGGACTGAACACTCTAAACAATTATTTGGAAATGAGAATAAATTTTCTAATCCAAAGCCAGAGCAATTAATTGAATTTTATTTACAAATCGCTACTCAACCAGGGGATATAGTTCTAGATTTTTTTAACTTTTCGCTGGGTACTAAGATCCAAAATTTTTATAATACAAATTTATATTTTGCTCTATAACCTCAAATTTAGACTTTAATTCAATTGCCTTAGAAGTATTTAGCCACTTAAAACCTGTATTTAACACATAAATAAAGTTATCCTTACTATAACAAGAATCAGAATCTTTAATAAAATCTTGAATTGTTTTTAACTTTGCTTTTAAACAAACAAATTGATATGAAATGTCTATTTTTTGAGTATTTCCGTTTGGATGAGCTTTGTCTTTATGCTGTCCTCCTGTTAAAGCAATAATATTTTCTATATAATCTGCAATTATAGGAAACTGACTTCTAGGGAAAATATGATGTGCATCAGCGGTTTTACCATATAAATTATCATTAATTTCACTATTTGGATGCAATCTTTTAATCCATTGTTTAGCTTTTGTAAGTTGATAGTTATTATACCCATCAATTCTTTTTATTTTTTCTTTCTCTTTTCTAGATATATTTTTAAGTTTATTCTTATCTCTAAAATTAACTCTATTATACATAAGCTCAGAGCTCGTAATAATTCCTTTGGATAGATGTCCGCGAAAAGTTCCCCTAGAGCTATTTTCTAGTGCAAGAGGATTTAATATTTTAGGAAAAATTCTTCTTATTTCAGTACTTCCACCTGTTGCACTTCCTCTACTTCCTATGTTAGAATACTTTAATATAAATACTTCAAAACTATCTTTTAATAACTCAAAATTTTCTTTTGTCTGATTTTGAAAAAAAGTTTTAAATTCATTGAACCCACTATCTTTTAAAAATTCATTAAAATAAGCTATTAAGAAATGATAAGCATTCATCGGTCTAATAGATATATATTCTAAGATTTCTTTTTCACTTATTTTATAAACATTACTTCTACCTTTTTTAGATTTTACTAAGATTCCAGCATAAGAAAGTAACTCTAATATCTGCCCTATGAATTTATCATATTCATTTTTAAGATTACTATTTTTAGAGGAGGGTTTGCCAAATACAAAAGTTGCCAATTTTCCAAAATTATTTTTTTCTTGAATTTTTATCCTAGAAAAAGGCATTTGATCAAAATCAAGTATCATGTCAACTATAAAACTAATAACATCTGGTGTGCATTTTTGGTCTAAAAATCTAGGATTATTTCCTTTTCTTCTAATATCCAAGTTTTGATTTTTTAAAAAATTCTCTATGCTACTGATGTTCATCAATATGCCTTTCTTTTTGTATTCCCCATAAGTTAATTGAATTACTATCTATATTTAAACTTCTCGTTCCTAAGTTTCTACCTATTAAATAAAACTTTTGAAACTCTTTTGAAGAGTAGTATTTTAAATCTTTTTTCGTTATAACAAAACCATTTTTAGGCTGTAATATAGCAATAGAACCATCAGCAATACAATTCTTTGGTAAAAAAGAAGCTCTTGTTTTATAAGTAAGATTAGGAATTAAAATTGAATTAGAGTTAATATATTTTTTTACACTAAAATTATCAATGTTATTTATATAAGAATCATAATCTTCTATATTTAATATACTTTCTTTTTGAATATTATTAGATTTAAGAACTGTAAACTTCCCTTTCTCGTCTGTTGTATGTTCTTTCGTTATACTCC
>JAERRO010000013.1 GCA_016735395.1 Alphaproteobacteria bacterium
CATAGACTGGCAAGATCTCGGAACTATAGGAGATCCAGGAGATTGTTATGGGATAGATCCATCGTGCGAGACAGGTTATAGAGTATACAATAATATGTGCAAGGCAGGAACAGACTGTGCGGTAAATATGTTTAATATCATAAAAAAAGACGATAACTACAACACAGAACTAAACTGCTGGGGAAATTACGACTGCATAGATGGACTCGTCTTCCACAACGGAGAATGTGTCTCAGACGGAGGTAGTGTAATCGCCATAAAACCTCCACCAGACAAAGAACGAAGATAAGTCTAGATTCGGGGTTGCGGAAAGGATCTGTATTAAACTTTATTATACGAAACTGTCTTGTAATCAAAAAACTAGACTTATCTCACCAGAAAATATTTTTTCTGCTTTTCTCTTCATATCTCCTGATTCAAATTGGCTTTCGCTAGTAGACATATAGACGGTATAAATTTTATTTCTATATTATTTTCTTAATCAAGATTGATATTATCATATTAAAGATATAGGTGGTATTTTCTTTATTGATTTTGAAAAAAATATAATTTCTTTACCCTCTTTTATATTTCCAGCAAAATATGTTAATCCGAATGTTCTATTTTTGAATTCCTTGTACATTTCTTTTATTTGAATAGTATTATCATAGCTAATGACCCAATACCCTTCTATTTTTTTTATTAAGTTAGCAAGGTTCTGATGATCTTCGTGCTTGTAATGGTTTCTATACAATTGATATCCTTTATCATAGTAAGGTGGGTCTAAATATAGCAAACAATTTTTCAATTTTTGGGTAATTTCTTTCTTTTGTAATAATTCTAAAGTATCTTTTTTATATATTTTTATTTTATTTTTAAATTTAGATATCTCTATGATCCTATTTATTAAATCTTTTTTATTAAAACGGCAGTCAATTTTATATTTGCCTTTTTGTTGTAATCCTCCGATACAACCAGCAGTTAAAATACCAGATCTATTACATCTATTTAAAAAAAATGCTGAAAACCCTAAATTAAAGCCCTCGATACCATTTTTATAGATTTCTTTTTGCTTTTTCCATTCGTCTATTGTTATTTCGGTCTTTTCAATTTTTTTTATAAATTTATCATGATTTTTTATTATCGCGTTCCAAAATGAATTGACAGCTGGATCTATATCATTTATAAAAATTTTAGAAACATAGCCGTCCAATAAGAGTCCTAGAGCAACCCCAGCACCACCGGCATATGGTTCGATATATGTGAAGTTCTTTTTAAAAGAATTCTTATCGATGAGATCTTTCATAAAGTTTAAAATTCTTGATTTTCCTCCAGGGTATCTAAGCGGGGAATATATTTTCTTCATATTTTTAAATTCCTTATTTTAAACTAGTATACGATATAATAGATTAAATGGCCAGTAAAAAATTATTTTGCATCTCTTTTGAAATATAAATTTAATATAGTAGCAACAATTTTAGATAATTTTATAATATTAGTTTTATCACAATCTAACTCTCCATGAGCATATTTATGTAAAATGGCATCTGCTTTGAATTCCCCTTTTAACCAGTTATCCGTAAGTACAAATAAGTTTTGTTCATTGGTAGAGAAATGTTTTTTTGCCTCACTCATGAAATTTTTATAGATATCATTATCCTCATTTGATATTTTTCTTTTCTTATCTTTTTCAAATTTAACTCTTGCCGCGGTCTCTAATAAGAGCCTTAAAGACATAGCTATAATGCTAAAAAATTCAATATTGATATCGTCCTTATATTTTATATAAATTTTATCTATAGCGCAATATAATTCATTTACTCTTCCCCCTTCAAGTACTAATTTTTCTCCAAAAAGAGTATCCTCATTTGAACTAACTTTCGTTTTCCTCTTCGCTATGTTCTGTTTTTTTATTTTGGGGTATTCTATATTACTAATTATAGAAGGCTTTATTGACTCTTCGCCTTTTGAAGCGATATATTGTGAAAGATCAGGGTGATGCTCTATAATAACATCTTTTAATTTTCCATTACTTACTCTTGTACTCTTATTATTTGTTCTAGTAGATATTTTTTTTGTTTGAACTAAGTCTATAACGGCATCAAATAGTTTTTTTGTGGTGGCATAATCATGATCTGATTTGATTTTATCATTTTCAATATATATTCCTAGGTCGTTTAAATTTTGCACAGAAAAAACTTCATCTTTGATGAATCCTTGATTCATACAGTCGTTATTTTCGATAATTTTTGTTTCTTCATTTAGTATTAAAAAATCACTCTTAGGCCTGTTTCTATGTTGATATAAAAAATAATCTAGTTCTAACCGCTCCCAACTCCCGTTATTTTTATGCTTTCTCTCGACATTATTCAAAGCCGTTTCTTTATCACAAACATTACATAGAATTGTCTTTCTTTCTTTAAAATCATCCGGAATCTCATTATTAAATAACTTATTTCTTATATCTTGATATAAAGTATCATCTTGTGCTAATTTCAAGATAGCCATTCGCCTATTACCATCATACACAATATTTTTGCCATCTATTTTCACAACAGTCGGAAGTTCACTAAGGTCGTAGATCGTTCCCATATCTTTTAAAAGTTTCTTAAGTTTCCATTTACCTGTAGTCTCTTTTTTCATTGCTCGTAGAATTATTTCTTTATCGCTTGCAGTAGTATCAATGGGGTCTCTAGGATTTTCTGTCCATAATGTTAAATCTTCAACTTTAATTTCTTCAGTTTTTTGATTATTCTTCATATTGAATATTCCTTTAATATAAACTTCTCGAGAACGCTAACACGACTCACAATAGCAATCAATTTATGTAGTTATATATTTTCAGAAAGTTATTTTGACTTCAGTTGGTGTTTTTTGATAAGTCTTTTAATTTTTTTAACTTCAAGAGAGAGGTTAGCATCTTTAGAATTTTTAATATATTCGTCTATTCCGGAATGTTTATCGATAGTTCTTAATCCTTGCGGGCAAACTCTCATAGAGAAAGATCTATTTAGAATTTCAGAGAAAAAAGTGGTGGTGTGCAGATTAGGTTCAAAAACTCTTTTAGTTCTTCTTTTAGAGTGCGAGACATTATTTCCAACTAGAGGTTTTTTAGAAGTTATTTGACAATATTTAGCCACGAAAAATCCTTTTAAATAAAGACAGTAAAAGATACTACAAAATATAGTACGATTACATTGTATTATAGAGACAAGCCCTTGTCAAGTCTTTATTTGTCAGTATATTTCTCCATTCCGAGGCAAACTGTCCACTCATTAGACAGAGATATCGGCGATCCATTTTTATCTAACATCTGCACTTTAGGATCCCAAGAGATCGGATCTATGTCGAACAGTTCTCTGAATGCATCAAAATTGACGGACACATTTGCACCTCCTCCTATGAGAAAAACCTCTAATTTGCCCCCACAATTTTTATTGATAGAGTTAAATACATCGTTTAGAAACAGAGTTTCCAATATATTGAGTATATTTATCTTTGCGAGACTGTTAAATTCTTCTACGGTAATTTTATTATTTGCGAGATTATCGAGACGAGATTTATTTGAAGCGGTAGAAATCGCCTCCTTTTTTATTGTATGTATTTCGTCTAATTTTATACCATATTTTTGAAACATTTTACTATCGAATTCTCCTTGTCCTACTTTTATTGTCTTCGAAAAATACAAGAAATTTTCGTCAAGAAAATACACAGAAGAATGTTGATGTGCCAGGTCTAAAATTAAAACTGGGCTTTCTGGTTTTATCTGTCGGGACATTTCCAGTTGTATCATAAATAGTGGATCTACGATAGTTATAGGATGAATAGAAAGCCTTTTAAATAGTTCCATCCAAAAATTAAAATGGCTATCATTTATCCCACTCATAAACATTTGTGTAGAGATATTATCAAATTTATGAACGGTAGGATTACTGAAAGAATAATTGATATCTTCATATTTTAAAGGGACAGTGTGGACTATATTAGGAAAATCTACAAACGGCCATTTAGTATCGACTTCTTTAAAAAGAGACTTCAGATGATATCTAGTTAAAAATTTTTTTCGTTCAAACTTTTTCTTTAGAACGGGAAAATCTCTAAAGAATATTTCAGGATTAGGTGCTACGAATACATCTACATTTTGTATAGATCTCTTCAGGTAAATTTCTATATCGGCGATTATCTTGGCGACGGTTATTTCTAATCTTCTATCGGCGATGTCGAATTTATCTAGACCGACATTATGATTTTTGATAAAGGCTACTCTTTTATTTTTGACTATTAAAATAGCCTTAATAGAAAAAGCACCGATATCCAAGAAACATCTAGTCTTCATCGCAGGCTCTTTTTCGTCTGAATGATGATCCGCTTTTTGTCTCTACAATCGACGACGACGATATCTTTCGTTATAACATTGTCATCTTTTAGAAATTGAATTATCCGAGATATAGTCTGATTAGATGCGAACTCCGGCAACTTTATTTTTATACGATTAGGGTTAAAAACCAGATCAAATCTTCTGTCTTCGATTTGAGTTATAGAGTAGAGATTATCTACTACCCATTGATCCTGCGAGATAAATTCTACAAAATCTCTAGTCTCTTTATTAGACTTTGAGTCGACGAAAAAAAGTTCGTCAGAGTTGTCTACGGGGACTGGAATTATATCGCCAAATTCATTTACCCAGAAAAATTCACTACCGTCTTTAATTAACATCGTCCTTTCGAACTCTACTAACTTTAATTTCAGAGTCCCGGAATATGTTTTAAACAGATAATATTTATTTACAAAATCTATCTTATGCAGTTCGTTAGCGATAGCGACAAGTTTTTCGTACCTCTTCAAATCTGCATTCGCATATTTTGTAATAATTTGCGAAATAAGTTTTTGATCTATGAAGTGGGATACCTGATTTATTTCTAGTTGTCTAATATCGTTTTTAAATTTTTCCGGATTTATTTCTACTATAACGACAAGAGCCAGAACCATTAAAACGGCAATTGAAGTAGCATATAATCTAAAAACGGTATTAAAAAATTTTCTCATATAAACAATTATACACTAAAAACCTAAAAAAATCATTGTCTTCATCAATTTATCTTATTCCCATCATAACCGACATAATTAGTAATAATATTGCCAGATATGCAGGTAATTTTTTCATCCTTGTGTGATAATAAGAGTCTTGACTTATCGTCTATCCCTAGATTTATGCCCTCTTTATATGTTTTATCGTAGGCAGAATATACCTGTACAAAACGACCTTTATAAGCATTAGAACTATTCCACTCGTCGGTTATTTTTTTTGCATCTATCTGAGCGAACTTAATTACTTCGTCTAGTTGTTTTAAATATTCCAAAAATACGGTATCCAGAGTTATATTTTTTTTGCTATTATTTTCGGCTTTCATAGAGGTAGCTTTATATGCCAATTTTTTTGGATAATTTTTAACATTTATACCGGTCCCTATAATTAAGTAGTCGCCGACTCTTTCTATCAGAGTACCGGAAATCTTTTTCATATTTACAAGTACATCGTTAGGCCATTTTAACTTTACACTAGAAACATCGAATACTTTTATAGTCTTGAGGACAGCGACAGATACAGCGACAGAGATAACGGAGTCTAAACTTCTTGGAATTTTATGAATTGTAGACACGAATAAATTTCCACTTTTCCCTTTCCATTTTCGTTGAAATTGTCCGACTCCGTTAGTCTGTATAGAAGATTGTACGGCTACATTATTCTGTATTACTCTATTATCTACGATTTTTTTTGCGACGGTCTGTGTACTATTAACTACTCTAAACTTCAAGATTTTAAATCCGGCAGTATCCTTTACACCTTTTTTATCGAGTTTTCGTCGAATATATTTTGGAAGGTTATCATTTTCAGTTTTATAAGAAAACATAATATGTTAGATTTTTTTACTCTTAAACTTTGCGATAACTTTATCTATTTTATTTATAGAACTTTGTGTTGACGATTGTCTTTTATCTTCGAAATTGTGAGGAGCATTATTTTCTTGTGAATATTCTGACTCGTCGTTATCATTTTTAGAGTCAAAATTTTCGGCAAAGTCTGTGTTATCTTCATTATAGTCTTTAGCTACTACATTTCTCCGTTCGTTATCCAGGGAGACTATTCTACGAAAATGTTCAGCCCGTTGTTTTGCCATCTCTTTTTCTGCAGAAGTTTTAGCGGACCTAATGAGATCTATACTCCTTTTGAGTTCTTGAGAGGCATTATTATTATTTTTTTTGTACCTATTATAGTTATTTTTATTATTGTAAGCCATGTTCATCCTCGATGTATTCTACTGATAGTAAAAGATACTAGTCTAGATAGAATTAAAAATCAACTCCTAGATAAATTCAGTTATTTTTATATACAAGAAACCTATCTCGCTTAAATAGATCCTTCTCAATAGTTGCCCCACTGATTTTATATCTTTCGGTCAATTCTAGAACATCTGAGACAAGTTCAGGAGAAATTTCTAAAATTATATTAGGAATTTTATCGTCTCTATTTTCCATTATATTTTTAAAAATAAAGTCATAAAACTCTAGTCCGTTTTTACCCCCATCGAGGGCTATTAGCGGGTCAAAAAATTTTACTGGCAAAATATTGCAGTCGGCAGTTTTGATATAAGGGGGATTCGATACTATCAGATCGAACTTTTCATTTTCATTTATATCGAACATATTCTTATTTTTAATTTTCAACCTACGGTGTATCCCGTGTATGAAGGCATTATTAAAAATATCTACACAAGCACTTTTAGAGATTTCTACGGCGGTCGCCGTTGCATTCGGAAATTGAGATAATATAGAAACAGGAATATTCCCGGAACCGCTTCCTAAATCTAAAAAAGAGAAACCGTCATCATAATCGTATATAGATTTTACGATATCGACTACACCTTCTGTCTCGTGTCTAGGGACAAGAGTTTCATTGTTTAATAAAAACTCTAGTCCACAAAATTCTGTCTGTTGTAGAATCCTTTCTAACGGAATACCGTCCTTTAATTTTCCTACGGCGGTTAAAAAGAAACTTATTTTATCTACCTGCGGTATGTCATCTTCGAACGGGATTATATTTTTAAATTTGACATCAAAAACAGTTTCAAACAGCCAGATGGTCTGTTGTCTGTCGTGATATATTTTAAAAGAGTTATCGAGTAGTTCTTTAATTGTCATAGTCGATTATGAAAAATTGAGAGGGTTGACATCGACTTTAATATTACAGTCATTTTGAGTCCCTATAGCCTTCAAAAATTCTGCGGTAGCCTTCTTATGGTTCTGTTTTATATCTAGTCTAATCAGACATCTAAACCTGAACCAGTTTCTAACTTTAAACATAGGAGCTGGTATAGGTCCCATAATATCGAAGTTAAATTTATTATTGTATTTTCTTATAATGGCAGAAACTTTATCCATAAAATTTTCTATTGATTCTAGATTTTTCGACTCAAAAATGATACCTACAAGTTTTGTAAAAGGAGGCATCTCGGCTCGTCTTCTCAAGTCAAGTTCTTGAGTATAGAAACCGTCATCATCATTATCTTTTAAAAATTCTAGCAACGGATGTTGTGTCTGTAGAGTCTGAATAATTACCTTTCCCACTTTATCTTCTCTACCGGCTCGTCCTGAAATTTGAGTTAGAGTCTGAAACAACCGTTCTCTAGCACGAAAGTCTACTCCGACGAGTTCTCCCTCAATATCGATAACTACGACGAGTGTTAAATTAGGAAAGTGAAAGCCTTTAGAAATAATCTGAGTTCCTACTATAATGTCTACATCTTGGTTGATTATACTATTTATGATATCTTCCGAAGTTTTATTAGAACTCATCGTGTCTGACGAAGCGAGCAGAGTTTTCGCATCTGGAAAAATTTCATTGATAAATTCCCCACATCTTTCTACACCGACACCGACATTAGAGAACTCGTTCGCATTACATTTAGGACAATTTTTTAAATTTTTATATTCTCTACCACAGTAATGGCAAAGCAAAATATTCTTCTTTTTATGTGATACTAGAGCCACTTGACAGTCTTCACAGGAGGGTATATGTTCACAACTTTTACATTTTATAACAGGAGAGTATCCTCTTCGATTTAGAAATATTAAAGTCTGTTCATTTTTTTCTAGTTGTTTTTCTATAGCTATAATAACTTCTGGTGTCATCAAATTGAGGGAAGATTTATTATGTTGTTTCAGTGCTTTCATCTCAACGGAGTTTTTGTCAACGACGATTATTTCAGGTAGTCTAGCGTTACCAAATCTAGATGGCAGTATGACGGATTTATATCGTTTCTGTTTTACATTATTTATAGTCTCCAAAGAAGGAGTTGCAGAGACAAGTAGCACGGGAATATCTTCAAAAGAGGATCTCAACACGGCCATATCTCTAGCATTATAGAAAAGCCCTTCGTCTTGTTTATAGCTATTAGAATCGTGTTCTTCGTCCACAACTATGAGACCTAAATTATGAAACGGTATCCACAACGAAGATCTAGTCCCGATGACAACACAAGGTATTCCTAATAGAGCTACTTGTAAAATCAATTTTTTATTGTTTTCAGTTATTAAAGAGTGAAAAATAAAAGGGGCGAACCCGAATTTTTTTTCGAATCTCTGAAGGAAAACAGCCGTCAGAGAAATCTCCGGAAGCATAATCAAAACTTGTTTTTTTTGTCGAATTTTTTCTTCTATAAGTTCAAAATAGACTTCGGTCTTCCCTGAACCTGTTAATCCTTTTAACAGATGAACTTTAAAGTTATCACCATTTTCTAGTATATTATCTAGAGCACTTTTCTGTTCTAAATTCAAATTGACATCTGTGGGTGTCATCAGTTCCCCTGTGTCCATTTTGCATAAAATTCCAGACAATTCTAGAGCTATGATATCTTTTACATTTGCCTTCGTCTGCAAGGCTATTTGATAGCCAAGTGGATAATTCTTCTGTTTTTGTATCATAGAAATAATCCGTCTAGTAGAGACTTTTTTCAGTATCCGTTTCACAGTTTTATCATCTTCCCCGTTTGTTTCATCTACTTTGAGAATATCGACGGACGATTTTACATTGACCCTATAGAAGTTTTTCAAAACCGTTTCATCTGGTAAACCTTCGACAATTTTCATAGAAGATGAGAGGACGGCAAAGACAAATTGTCCGGGGGTAGTTAGGAGATACTTTTGAGCTTTTATTATAAATTTTCTAGTATCTTCTGTAAAAAAATTTTCTTTAATAACTCTGTTTATACTCTTGAGTTTAAACGACGGCTTTTCGACTAGAACGATTTTTTCCATCACGATACCTAGAACTTTTCTATTTCTCAAGGGGACTTCTACGACAGATCCAAGGGCAATGTCAGAGTCGGCTATGTATGTATAGCTTGGGAGTTTTGCTCCTGCGACCCAAATCGCGAAAGTATTAGTCTTATAAGATTTTAAGTCAGAACTATTTATCACCATTTTTTGCCGTCCGCAAACTCACTTTAGGGGGTAATATTTTTTCTAATTTATCTATGATGAGTTGTTTATCTTTTGAGTTCCACCTCACATCTTCCAGAACTGAAAATATCAACTTTAGGCTAATAGATTTTTTTTGATTATCGAAACTGAACTCTTCTAACAAGAAGAAATCTACGAGTTTAAAGCCATCAAAAATCAAGTCGTCTTTGAACGATTTTAGAAAAGTATCTGCCTGCATTTCTAGAGGGATTAACAGAGATATCTCAAATTCTCTAAAGACTTCACCTGCTCCTAGAATTGAAAAGTCTCCGTCAGATTTTAAATTATTTTGTAGTTTCTGTAGCTCGGTTATATCTAACTCTAGAAGATTATACCGAATATCTTTACTCCACCCCGCCGTTAAATTGAATGGGTTAAGTTCTGCTATCCGTCCAATTTTCGTATCATTGTAGAACAGTTCGAAGGATCTATTTGGATGCAAAAATTCGTTATGTACGGTTAAGTCAAACCTAATATTATTTTTATCTAAAGAAAAAGACGACAGTATATTTTCTAATTCTAGTTTTAAATCAAACAGATCTATTACTCTAGTGTTGGCGAGTATATTTTCAGTTTTAACTTTACCGAAGCTAGCGAGACCTAAATATGTAGGTTCAAGTCTACTTTGATTTTGTTCATCTATGCCTTTAAATACTTTGGCGACTTCAAATATTTTAGAACTATTTACACCTTTTTTTATCAGTCGATCTATCTGTTTAGTCAAAGACACGAATAGATTATCTCTCAAAAAATTCTGTTCGGAGTGCAAAGCATTTAGGACATTTACAGGAGATTTCTCACTAGTAAAAACCAAAGAATATGTTTCTATAAATCCTCTTATTGCGAGTAGATCTTTCAACTTTTGTTCTACTACGAAACTTCGTTCACATGTATCCTCGAAATTATGTAGAACCGAAGGCAACCGATTAAAATCGTCAGATACCTTTTCAATCTTCAGGTTAAAATCATCGTCGTCCTCGTCAAATTCTATTAAAAATCTTATGATATCGGATACGATGTCTTCGACCACGATTAAGTCGAATCTGTGAGATGGGGTATAACATTTATCACCTACAATACGGTATCCTAAAGTCGTTAAAACATCTTCGACAACTTTACTAGAATTTTGTTTTAATGTCATTTTGGCGAGTAATTTTTCTATATTATCTAGAGAAAACATCTCTTGATTTATAGAAGAAAAGTCATCTATTTTGTTGTCTACATCCTTGACGAAAACAGGCTTTATCTTTTCAGACATCTGTTCTGGCATTAGCACCTTTTTAAATAACTCTACGATTATCGCCTCAATATTTACAGACACATTGAAGTCTACACCTCGTTCGAATCTAAATCCGGCTTCAGATATAACATTAAGTTCGTTCTTATTTATTCTAATATATTCCGGTTCGAACCAGGCGATCTCTAACACAATGTTTGCCGTTTTGTCGTCTACGGCAGACGATTTTCCACCGATTATTCCAGGGATAGCCAAAATTTTTTCATCATCTACAGATACAAAAGTGCTGGCTTTTATGTCTAATTTGTTATTTCCTATGGAGGTAAATTCTTCACTAACTTTTTTACAGTTATCAAAATTCCGAACAGAAATTTTATTACCTACGATGGAGTCCGAGTCGAATGTATGTATTGGGGTTCCAAAAAACAGCATAACTAGGTTAGTCAAATTTACTATATTATTTTGGTCTTTCATTCCGCAAAGTTCTACAAATTGTCTAACTAGAAAATTTGTTTGTTTGCTACCTCGCACACCGTTTAGTTGATAGAGAGAAAAAAATCTAGTTCCTGAGGCGGGAGAATTTTTAGAATAAAGTTCATCATTAAGTCCTTCTAAATTTACATCGGAGATCGTCTCTACGATATCTACACATATTTTAGAGTTGACACTTTTGACATCGTCCGATCTACTATCTGTCCATAGTTTTATAAAATCGTCTTGCCAGAAATTATTTTTTAAGAAGTAGTTTTCGCGGTTAATATCTAGAGAAAACTCGAATCTCTTTTTGTATCCTGAAGCGATTAGCTCCCGCAAAATTCCTACTATAGAAAGTGCATCTCCACGATTAGGAGTTACATCGATTTCCACTGGTGCAACTTTAGCCAGATACTTATCGACAGGTTTTCCTATGTCATCGTCATTACATAACGGCAGTTCTATGATGCCAGAGGTCGTCCCTAGATTAAGTTCATCTAGGCTACAAATCATACCGTTAGATTCCGTGTCTCTAATAGATACCTTTTCAATTTTCATTTTCGATTTAGGGATGACGGCTCCTATTAAGGCGACGACCACGAATATATTTTCTCTAGCATTATCTGCTCCGCAAACTATCTGTTGAGTTGTACTACCTGTATCCACCTCTAATATCTGTAATTTATCTGCATTATGGTGAGGCACGGCGGAGACTATTTTCCCGACTTTAAAAAGGTCGAAGGTCTCACATTTAGAAAAATTTATAACGGGTTTTATCCATTGTTCGACTTCAAATCCTCGCCGACTAATGAGAGCTTCTAGCTCGTAAAAATCTTGATAAGAGTTTAATTTTAGATCTACATAGTGATCCAAAATATCTAGAAACAGTTTCACGATCTACACCTTTTTCGTCTATCCAGATTAACAGGATAAGATCCAAAATTTCCATTAAAATTTTGCGAAGGTCGAAACAGTTCTCTTATGTCTGTAATATTGTACTTTATCATCATCAGTCTTTCTATACCCATACCAAAAGCAAAGCCCTTGACCTTCTCAGGATCTAGTCCGGCATTTTTGATAACATTAGGATGTACCATTCCCATACCGAGAATCTCGAACCAGTTATCTTCTATATCAAAGTTCCAACTTCCGTCCTTCGGAGTAGCATTTATATCGACTTCAAAAGAAGGCGAAGTGAATGGGAAATAGCTAGCTCTAAATCTAAACTTGATATCGTCATTTTGGAAGAAGCCGTGTATAAATTGTTTTACGGCTAGTTTAAGGCTATATAAATTTATATCTACCCCGAGGACTAGTCCTTCGACTTGATTAAACATAGGCGAGTGAGTCGAGTCGCTTTCATTTCTAAAAGTTGCACCAGGGGCGAATATTTTGAGAGAGTGGGAGCCGGAGTATAATTGTTTTTTCTGTTTATCGTCTAATTGTTGCATTATGTGAATTTGAGTACTCGAAGTATGAGTCCGGAGGACCCGTCTCTCTTGAAGATTATCTACAGGTGCGACGAAAAAAGTATCATGCATAGATCTAGCGGGATGCGATTTAGAAAAGTTTAAAGCCTCAAAATTATAAAAATCTGTCTCAATTAGCGAAGACTGTTTATAGTGGTATCCTAGAGAAGAAAGCAATTTATATATTTCTCTAAACCCTCTAGTAGTAGGATGAAGATTTTTTATTTTGTCCACATTTTCTATGGGCAAAGTTATGTCTATTCTATCGTCTGTCAGAAATTGTCGTTCTTCTATATTTTTGATATTAAGTTGTTTTTCTTTAAATTCTGCGAGGATACTTTTTTCTAGTTCTCCTACTTGCATACCTACAGATCTTTTATCTTGAGGGCTGGCAGATTTTATTAAATCTCTCATAGGTCTCAAAACATCTACTTGCATTATTTTAGAGATACTCTCTAGATCCTTCGTAGAATTGGAACCTTCTAAATTAAGTTCTATCCATTTTTGTTTTAAGGCATCTAGGGTCATAGAAGATACTCTAACTATAATTAATTTTTACTATTTTTGTTATCTATAGCATCTTTAGATATTTGCACAATTTGTTTCATAGAATCGTCATCATCAAAAGCTAATTGCGACAAAATTTTTCTATCTAGATCTACATTTGCGAGTTTCAGTCCGTGAATAAATTGAGAATAAGTTAATCCCATAGGTCTAACATAAGCATTTATCCTTTGAATCCATAGTGCTCTAAAGTCTCTTCTGTTGTTTCGTCTATCTCTGTAAGCATATAGCAAAGCTTTTTCGACTTTTTGTTTAGCTACAGTGAACACATTTTTATTTCTACCTCTGTACCCTTTGGCAAGTTTGATAATTTTTTTATGTCTAGCGTTGGTAGTAGTACCTCTTTTAACTCTTGTCATATAAGTTCCTTTTCATATATATTTATTAGATTAAGATAAACCGTAGGGGATAATATCTTTAATTTTTTTACGATTAGATTTAGAAAGATATTTGACTTTTCTACCGGCGACATTGGCCCGTTTAGAGTGTTTAGTCTTCATGTGAGTCATACCTGTGGTACCGGTTTTAATCAGTCCTGAAGCTGTAATACGGAATCGTTTTTTTAAAGTAGACTTCGTCTTGAGCTTTTGCGAAGCTCTATTTTTTTTGATGGGCATTTTGAATCCTTTAGATAGATAGCGACACAAGTCGCGGTATAAATTTAAGCAAGCTACAAGGTATACCCTACCGTGTTAGCATTACATAAATATAATTATAGGACAGAGCTATTCAAAAATCAAGTAGTAGACACGAAACTTTTTGATTTTATTTACAAAATACAGTATATTATGGTATGATAATGAATAAATTTACTGAACCGTTTTTTAAACAGGGAGACCTGGTTAAAAGTGCAAAATCGATATTTAGGATAACTCAAAAGTTATATTTATTTATCTATCAGATGAATTTGGTACTATTTTCATTATGCATAGTACTATTTTTTTATATATACCTATTAAAAAACGGTTGGGGCGGAGGCTCCAGACTATATATAGAATTACAGCTAGCTCTTATAATAGAGACTAGAGGGCTATCGTTAGTCAGTATGTTTATAGATTTATTGGTACAAATTTTCAACATACACACGGTACATTGGGGGCACGGGCTATTTTTATTACCTATACTTACGAGTTATTATCTACAAAAATCGATATTAAGGTTAAATCCATATAAAGACATTGCAGTTGGGGGCGATATAAAAGATACCGCCTTTGGGGCATCTATAAAGGCGAGAGCATTAGACATACAAAAAATAGGCGGAAATCTATTTAAGGGCACTGTAATCGTATTAGGCAAATTCAAGGGGAAGTTTTTAAAAATGAACGAGACTCTATCGGTTCTAGCGGTAGCTCCTCCAGGAACAGGTAAAACGACTGCTATAGTCGTCCCTACGATATTTGAGTGTGATGAAATGAGTATGGTTATAAATGATCCAAAGCCCGAGTTATGTTTTACTACGAGCGGTTACAGATCTACTATAGGTCCAGTATTTATATTAAATTGGGGTTCTCAAAACGATGTACCTAATAATGTGTATTACCCTAGTTGGAATCCGTTATCACCTAGTCAGATACCGCAGAATGTAGCGGACAGAGATCTATATATAGGTACGATAGTCAAGATATTGATACCGATAAATTCTGGAACCTCAGACACCTATTGGCAGGAGTCTGGTCGTTCTGCTCTAGGTGCATTTTTACATTTTATGGTTTCTAAGTGCGAGCGAGCGACTGCGAACGATTATTTCTATAATAAATTGGCAAGCGGTGTGTTAGAAGAGATAGATATATTAACATTGAAGCAGTATTATATGGAGATGGAAGATATAAATGCTACGACGGCGATATACATATTGGAGAACGGAGATCTAAACAAAGACAATTATGTCCCTATAGGAAGTTGGAAGACTATACCTAAAGATTGGCGAGGCAAAGAGGCATCTATACCGATGTTATTAGATTGGTATTCTATATTGAATATGACGATACATAAAGAGATAGAGGACAAGCGTGCTATGGGTGATACGGCCTTCTACGATGATCTAGAGCAGATGATAAAGGCTATGTTGCAAGAAGGTCGTGAGTTCGGGTATAATAGACGGGTTATTCTAGATATGAACAGACTATTAACCGCCGCTGGAAAAGAGAGAGCTAGTATATTATCTGTTATGTTAAATGCCATAGAAATATTTTCTAACCAAGCTGTTAGGAACAGGACTTCTCACTCTGACTTTACGATGTTAGATTTGCGAGGAATGATAGATCCTAAAGACGGGAAATTCAAACCTGTAACGGTATATTTGAGTATCAATCAAGCGGATGCATTAGCTTTGTACCCAATTTCAGCGATGTTCATAGACATTATGAACAAATTTTTGCTATCGAGATTACCAGGTGCCGAGCATAACGGGAAGAAAATAGGACCTTACCCGATTATCTTTGTATTAGACGAGTTTCCACAAATGCCTGCACTAGAGACAGTGATACAAGGGCCCGCTTTAGGTCGAGGGCAGAAGATATCGTATCTATTGATAGCTCAAGATCTACAACAGATAGCCCATAAATATAGTGAAAATGAGGCAAACACATTGATGTCTACGACGGCTTGTAAAATAATTCTAACTCAAAACAATTTTCAAACTGCTCAGACATTTTCACAAATGATGGGAACTTTTAAGACGAAAGAGCTAAAAGACTTTAGAAAATACAAGATAGAATCTGGAGATGATAGGAGTTTATATAGTCCTCAAGATCTTATGGAATTACCGAGCGGGAAACAGGTAATTATATACCAAAATGCTATTAAACGACCCATAGAAGCCGATGCACCGACTTGGTTTAAAGATAAGGGTATGATAAAAAAGTCTAAAATACCGTCTGCCCCTCCTATCCCAGAATATCTAATTGAAAATCATAAGGCAAATATGCCTCCCCCTCCTCCAAAATTAGTAGTAGAATAAAAAACTTCAAATTTGACTTCTATTTTATACTAGTTATATTGATACTAAATCTATAAAACGGAGGAATTTATAAATGATTAAAACAGGATTTACATGTAGTGCCTTTGATCTTTTACATTGCGGTCATATTATAATGTTAAAAGAGGCGAAAGAATATTGCGATTACTTAATAGCTGGTCTTCAGGTAGATCCATCTTTAGACAGAGATGAAAAGAACAAACCTCTACAGTCTATTTTTGAAAGATATACTCAACTCCAAGCGGTCAAATATGTAGATGAAATTATACCCTATGAAACTGAAAACGATCTTAAAGATATTTTGGAGTCTCGCAAAATTGATGTCAGAATATTAGGAGAAGAATACAAGGGGACAGAATTTACAGGATACGATATCTGCAAAAGAAAAGAGATAGAGCTATATTTCAACAAAAGGACCCACAGGTTCAGTACTTCTGCACTTCGAAAGTCGATGGGACGATAACTATATAAAGTCGCTCCGATTACGAAAAAAGTCCAAACGATAGAAAACTTTTAAAAATCAAAACAACTACTTCTATTATTTACTTTCCGTTAAATATTTTGTCAGTTGTTTCAGCGGATTATCACAGTACTCAAAAAACTTCTCACTTTTATTTATCTTCTCATTTTCTAGTTTAAATTTATTTTTAATATAGAATTTCAAAAGTTTAACAAAATCTTTATCATCGTAACATATGTTAAAAATTTTATCGTCCTCTTTCATAGCAGATTGAATCTCTTCTTCGTCTATTCCTCGATACAAGTTCAAATTTGTTCTATAAAATATGACGGGCTTTTTTAAAATCATAAAATCGAAAGTGAGGCTACTATAATCTGTTATCAGCATATCACATTTTCCGACACAGCTACCAATTTGATTGTGTCCTAGAACTTTAAAATTTTCGGGCATCTCTATCTTATTAAATTCTTGTATAAAGTCATTTCTAGCAAAAGCTCCATGATGTCTACCTATATACACAGTTATATTTTTATCTTTAACGATGGCTCGTGTATTATTTATAAAAGTTTTATAAGACTCTAGAAGTAGGCTATTATCCTCCTTTTTAAAGGTTGGAAAATAAAAGATAGAAAAATTCTCTTCTTCTGCCCCTTTTAATTTCTCTTTTTGAATCTGGAATCTAACTAACCCACATTTTATAAAATCGTCGTCATCGTATCCCCCGTATTTCTTTAACAGACCTGCCTCCATTTTATTACTAATAACGACTTTCTTAAACTTCGATTGTTCTTTATGATATATTGTCTTTATAATTTTTGTTTTAAAACAAAAGATCCCGTGCTGTAAGAAAATGATATCGACATCGGGGAGATATGACTTCAACGGAGACTCGAAAGAGGTTACTATTGCTTTAGCTTTTAAGAAATACACTGTTTTTTTTGAGAAAAATCTACTATCGTATATCAATACATCTTTTTCTTTTAATAGAGCAACTTTTTGGGGATGATTTTTGTGTATAAGATATTTAACATCTTTCACACCTTTACTTTTTAAGTATCTAAAAAGAGGTAAAGCTTCCGAATTTTCTACTTTTCCTCTACATATATCGTCATGTAATATTATAAATTTTTTTTCTTTTAAGAAGAACCTTATAATCATATATACGAATCTGACAATCCTTCTTTTAAGACTAACTAATTTTTTTTTAATCCTTCTTTTAATACTCACGAATAATCTAATTATATGTTTATTACAAAATTGCAGTACAGAGAATAAGTAAAACTTGTTTTTTTTCATATAGGTTCTTATCAATTATAAATTATATTAAAAATCAAAATAACTACTCCTGTTATTTACTTTCTTCTACAGTCATTTTATCTTCAGAACTTTCACTTTCATCGGCACCTGTTTCGCCGACAGATTCAGCGGTCTTGTTGTCGACTTTTACAGTTTCATCGCTACTATTTTCGACTTCAATTTTTTCTTCGCAATCGACTTCTACTTCATCTTTAGATACAGTGCTTGATGTATCGGCTCTACTTTCTTCGAGGTTTGTCTTCTGTAATGCGAAAGGATTTTTTCTAAGAAGTATGATATCATTTTGAAAGGAAGCTATATAAATTTTGACATTCATCTCTACATCCGAGTGTAATTTAATAATAGCTTGAAAGACACCGACGGCTTTAATAGGTTCTTTAATCATTATGATAGAAGGAGGTATATCTAGACCTTTATCTGCGAAAAATGCGGAGAGATCTCTAGCGGTCACAGAACCATATAAGGCCCCAGAATCTCCACTAGCTCTAATTATGTCGACTTTAACATTCTCGATATTATCTTGAACTTTCCTAGCAATTTGTTTCGCATTGTCGTCTTCTTTTAAGAGTTCGTCTTTTTGTTTTTCTACGGACTTTATGTTGGCAGGTGTAGCCAGAATCGCAAATCGGTTAGGAAACAAAAAGTATCTTGCATATCCTTTATTCACGAAAGCGATGTCTCCTATCTGCCCTAATTTTTTATCAGACTTTTTAAGGATAATTTTCATTTTTTTAGAGTTCTTCGCGGTTTTCATAGTGATTCCTTTTTAGTTAAGGTCATTGTTTCTGACATAAGGTATAAGCCCTAGAAACCGTGCTCTTTTTATTGCGACGGCGAGTTTTCTCTGCATTTTTGCGGAGACTCCTGAAATTCTACTAGGTGTAATTCTACCTCTTTGAGATAAAAAAGTCAGTAGTAATTCTGGATTTTTATATGTAATTTCATCACTCTTAACGGAATTAGATTTTTTTCTAAAAATAGCGGTTCTAACGACCATAGGTATCTCCTTAGTTCTTTTTGTATCTTGGTTTATGATTTTCCTTCAATATAAGAGAAGGTTTTTGATCAAATTCTTCGACTTTTACGAGCATAGATCGTAGCACATCTGTATCGAGGTTCATCCGTCTTTCGAGTTCCGGGATAACCGTTTGATTTATAGAAATTTGCAATAGAAAAAAGACGGCTTTTTTATTTTTACGGATAGGGTAAGCTAAAACTCTGTTTCCCCAGGCCTCTTGCTTTACTATTCTAAACTCTTTCGAGCTTTTGTCTCCGACAATAATAGAGTTATATTTTTCGATAAGTTCTGTAGATTGAGTATCGGATAGCTCGGGTCTCAAGACAAGAACTAATTCATAAAAAGCCATAAAATCTCCTATGGTGCATTCTCCGATAGCAGATCTATCAGAAGGGATTTAAAAATAGTATCGTAAAAACTCTCTAAAGTCAAGTCAAAAAAACTCTATTGACTACAAAAATATATTGATTGACATTTGCCATAATACGAAACTATACTAGACAAGTATAAAAGGAGAAACGATGGTAAAAGAAATATTTGTCGGATTATTTTTATTAGCAGGTCTATCTAGTTGTCAAAGCACATATTCTAGAGACCCTGTAGATACCAGAACTGTAACTGGAGGTTTATCGCAATCTCCATGTGCTTGTCTGTTGATACCCCAAGGTTAACCCTGTAGGAGTATAATTTGAGAGAGAACGATTATAATCCTTTATTGATGTCGAAAGGGACTATTAAAGGGGTAGTGATTTTTGAAAAATATCGTATAGCGATATATCTATTATCGTTATTGAGTATATTAAACATATTTTTATTATCGTGGGCATATATATGGGTTCGTCATCAGAGAGTTAGTCCAGCTATATTAACTCTACCTCTCACATTCGGTTCATCTGAGAAAGTCGATTCGGAGCTATCGCAAAGATTGAAAATAGATATTCCTCAACAGCATAAATTTTTAGACAGTATAAGTAATTTAGATCTAATCCAAGAGAAATTGATAATTAAATTTATAGACGACTTTTTTAGGGTTAAGTTGAAAGATAATGCTTCGGTATGGTGTGATTGTAGTAAAGGCATCGATAGAAACGGAGAGCTACATATATGTTCTAGTGTAGTATATGGCGAGAAAGATAGATGTTCTATATGTTGTAATAGTAGCACTGAAGTCTACACCTATTTTAAAGATAACAAATTAGATATCTATAAAAGTATTGAGTTCAACGGTCTATCGCAGTCTGTAGAAATTTTAGATATGAACAAGATATTTAGTATAGAGAAAGGGACTTTTAAATCATTGTGGATCGTCAAAATAAGGAGAGACTCTTTTACGAACAGTTCAATATCGGAGATATATATTACAATAAGAAAAAGTCCCGATTATGATTATCCGGGCTATTATGTGTCTGATATAACAGAGGCAAAATTGCTATGATAGTTAGAGTTTTATTATTATCATTTCTATTTATGATTAACATATTAATGTTAGGTCTAGGTCTTCTATTGTGGGGTCAGCACAAGAATTTGAGCGACATAACTCCATTTTTCGTTCAGTTATCTTTAACAGAAAGCGAGGAGAAACTTTCAAAGTTAACACCTATAGAAGAGTTAAACACAAATAGCTTAAAACTTTATCAATCACGGAGATACATACTAGACAGACTAACATATATCCCGGACGATTCATTATTATCTCTTAAAACTGGCAAAGAAAAAATAGAGGTTAAAGATAATCCTGGGGCTATTAGTCTAGTTAAACTTATGTCTACTAAAGAGGTGTACTCTAAGTATGTAGACTATTTAGAGGGTCAAAAAACGGAGACTATCGTTCGTCCGAGGATAATCACGATAGGACTAGAAGAATTAGATTATGTCAGAGCAAAAGTCGAATTGGTATACTTCGATAAAATTAGTCAACACAAACTAAAAACGGTGATTGCCGAATATAGATTCCGGTTGATATCTTATCCAGCGGACAACGAAAATCTACAGATAGTAAGAAAACACAAAATAGATCCTATATACCTTTTTCCGTTTAAAGTTAGATTTTGGACTAGACTCGACGATTAAAAACTCTAATATATATCTCACGAAGATATAAAAATAATCCGCATAACTTTAATATATCACAGATATATAATAGTTATCCCACGGAGCGATAAAATTTATATATGTATAACTATTATATATCATAGATATATAATTGTTATTCCACGGAGTAATAAAATTGTAAAACAATTTTAGAACGACCCATCTACAAAATCCTCTCTAAACTTTCTTCAAGATTATAAAACTTTTTATGCATACCTATATATTATACACAGTATAATATATAGGTATTCCGCGGAGTAATAATAAAATACATTTTATTATTACGACCCGTCTGCAGAATAATCTGCAGACTTTTTCGCTAGACCTTTCAAAATGTTTTACCTCTATCAAAATATTACAAATAAAAAGTCTAGTAAAAAACACCTACTCAACCCATAGTAATATAACGATTATCTCACGGATCTATAAAAATAATATACATAACTATTATATATCACAGATATATTAAAGTTATCCCGCGGAGCGATAAAATTATAAAATAATTTTATAACGACCCATCTGCAAAATTCTCTCTAAACTTTCTTCAAGATTATAAAAATAATATGCATAACTTTTATATATCACAGATATATTAAAGTTATTCTGCGGAGTAATAATAAAATACCTTTTATTATTACGACCCGTCTGCAGAATAATCTGCAGACTTTTTAAAAATGTCTTCCACTTCGTACCTAGTTCGACAGACGAAAGAATAAAGAACATAACGACAATAAACGAACAAACATGACAGACAGATATCACAATAACGAAAAAATTTCACAAAAAAAACTCCGCGAAAACACCCACTCAACCTATAGTAATATGATAGTCATTCCACGGAGTTATAAAATTATAAAATATCTATATACATAACAATTATATATCTATGATATATAAAGATCGTCCCACGAAGTAATAAAAAATAATAAGCATACCTATATATTATACACAGTATAATATATAGGTATTCCGCGGAGTAATAATAAAATACTTTTTATTATTACGACCCGTCTGCAGAATAATCTGCAGACTTTTTCAGATCTTCAATAATATAAAAGATGAAAAATGTCCACCCACCCTATACTAGATCCGACAGAATGAGAAAAAATTTCTCGTATTCTCTTCTACAAACTTCCCCCATTTCTTCTCCACCCTACACGATTTCTCAACCTTTCTCCGCCTAGCACAGTAGTTCAACTCCTCGTTTCACCATCTCCCGACCTTTCCACCGCTGTCTCTAGATTTTTTCCACGATCTCCCGACTTTTTGTTTTACCTCCGAGATATTCGAGAGTCTCTAAACTCCTCCGCCACACCCCGTGCGAACTTGACAAACAAGAATTAAAGCATAAGTTTAACCTAGTCCCAAAATTGATACTCAAGATAAAAAAAACTCCGCGAAAACACTACTCAACCTATAGTAATATATAAAAATCATTTTTCTCAAAATTTTCTATAGAAATTATGATATCGATTATCGTTCTGATTGTATCTTAATAGTTGGCAGTGCGGTCTTCTTCTGCTGTCTAGTGTATTTTTCGTATTGATTTTCGTTCCATATGTGGAAGAACTTCCCAAGTCCTACGAATATCAATGAATCGTCCAGTCTGAATCTCTGAACGATATCCAGAGGCAGTAAAATTCTACCGTTGACATCGAAAGCGAGCGGTCTAGCTTGAGCGAAGAGTTGTTGTTGAATGGAGTCTGCTTGAGTTGAAAATATACCGACCTGTTGTTCGGAGGCGGTAGAAATTTCTTCCATCCTTTTCATGGAACAACCGACGATATGTTTTCCGTCTGTACTAGGAAAAATCACGACTCCGGCAAAGGAATCTTCTGCGACGACTGAACGGAAAGATGCTGGCACTGAAACTCTACATTTTTTGTCTACTGAAGCATTAAATTTAGAAAGAAATAACATAGGATCTCATTATCGTTCGATTATAGATTATATGTAGCCCCTAAATTACAGAAAATCAATAGGAGAGAGTAGATTATTTTAGGATTTTCTAGGATTTTATAGGATTTTACTAAATTTATCTTGACAAGAGGTATAAAAGACTGCTAGAGTATAAATATGAAGTTATGGAGATAATGTATAAAGGAGGTTCAAAATGACACACTTAGGAAATCCGATAGAAGAGGCATTTGACTATGTATTGAGTCAAATTACTTGGATGAATAGATGCGGTGCTTTATGTAATTTACGAGATATTTTCAGTACTCCGAGCCGAGATGGCACGGCAGTACGATTTGCAGATTTGTCTAGAGAGATATTAGAAAAATCTTATATATCGTTGCAAGTCGTCTCACCGAATTTTACTGAAGACACTGAAGATTTGAGCGATTCTGTCTTGAGAACTAGAGTAAAAGGGTTAGTTTTCGATAGAGTTCAAAAACATATATCTCGTCAGCAAAATATAGTCTACGAGAAAACTGGAACTAACTAAAATTGATATTTTTAAACCCCCATAAATTTATGGGGGTTTTTTATTATCTAAAATATGGACAATTAAAAATTAGTAGTAATTTTTCTAAATTTATTTCGACGGTCTCGGACGAGAGAATAGACAGTTTTTTTCTGTAATGTTTTGATACTTTTTAAGACAGCTTTTTTTACGACGATCATAGTTCCGATGTGATCTCTGTGAGCTCCTCCGACAGGTTCAGGTATGATGCAGTCGATTACCTTCATTTTTTTGAGGTCTTGTGCAGTAATTTTGAGTGCTTTAGCAGCCTCTTCGGCTTTATTATTGTCTTTCCAGAGGATTATGCTACATGCTTCCGGAGCTATTACTGAATAGACAGAATGTTCTAGCATGTATACTACATCTGCGGTCGCAGTGGCTATAGCTCCTCCGCTCCCTCCTTCACCGATGATAATTGAGATAAAAGGAGCCTTCATTTTGAAGCTAAATAACATACAGTTCGCGATGGATTCAGAAATATTATGTTCTTCGGCATCTTTTCCTGCGGATGCACCTGAAGTATCTACTAGAGATATTACAGGCAAATTGAATCTGTGAGCCATCTTCATCATCCTCAAAACTTTTCTATACCCTTCAGGTTTAGGGGCTCCAAAATTATGTTTAATCCTAGACTCGGTATCTTTTCCTTTTTCTTGAGCAATAATTATCACAGGAATGTCGTCAATATAAGCTAGTCCGGTCAAGATAGCTTGATCGTCTGCGGACATCCTGTCGCCATGGAGTTCTATAAAATTGGAGAAAACTCCGTTAATATAGTCGAGGGCTTTAGGTCTCAGTTGATGTCTAGCAATTTGCAATTTCTGAAACGGAGAAAAGGCATCTTTATAAGATTCGAGTTTTTCTTTTGTGAGTGGCTTATTTAGAAAGTCATCGAAGTTAATTGATGTCATCGTTCACCTTTTTCTGCATTAAAATTTTTGCGATAAGAGATATTTCTTTCTTTAAATTTTCTCTAGAAGAAACTCTATCGATGGCTCCCTTTTCTAGTAAATATTCTGCAGTTTGAAAATTATCTGGAAGCTTTTCTTGTGTATTTTTCGCGATAATTTCTCTACCTGCGAATCCTACTCTAGCCCCTTTTTCTGCGATAGAAACATCACCGAGCATTGCGAAAGAGGCGGTGGTTCCCCCATATGTGGGGTCGGTAAATAGAACTAAAAAAGGAAAACTAGACTCATTCATATCTAGAACGGCAAGAGAAGTTCTTGGCATCTGCATTAAAGATAGGATACCTTCAAACATCCTTGCGCCTCCTGAAGAGGTAACTATTAAAAGAGGCTGTTTTCTCCGTTGAGATTCTAAAACTGCTTTAATAAAATTTTCACCGAAGGCTCTTCCCATTGATCCCCCTAGAAATTTAAAATTCATTACTGCTACGGTTATGGGTTCGTTGAATGTGGAACCTACGGCGATCGTCAAAATATCGTCTGTCTTATTTCTTCTTCTAGATGAATCGAGTTTAGACTGATAGTCTGGAAATTTTAGCGGATCGTCTTTGACTGTCAAATTTTTTAAAATTTTAAACCCGTCGTCCATAATCAGATTTATCCGTTCTATCGGAGACATAGGAAAATAGAAATTACATTTGGTACAAATATTATTATTCTGTTTTAGATCTTGTGTATAGATCATCTCGTTACATTTTTTACAGAGGGACCATAAGTTAGAATTTATTTTATCCCACGGTTTAGAGTTTATCTTAATTCTTTTATCTGTTTTATTTTTCGCATCGATCCACATTATGAGAGGCCTTCTTTACTTGATAGTTTTTTAACCAACTCTGGGCTTGTCTTAAAGTTTATGCTATTACGAGTAGGAACAGAGATAATTTTACCGGAGATAGGATTTTTTATTTTTCTAGCGACCAACCGTTTAGGACTAAAAACGCCGAATCCTCTAATTTCTATTCTATTTCTTTTTTTCAAATTATATCCTACGACACCCCAAAATGAGTCTACTAGATCGAGGACTTCGCGACTAGATATATTATCGAATTCTGCTTTAATTCTTGCTGTTAAAATATTTCTAATCATACTATTCCTCCGTATATATTATTATGAATTAGTTGCTTACAAAAATCAAGTATGTGGTGGACAAAGATTAATTGAAGTTAGCGGTTATTTGGTTCTGCATATCGAAAGTAGCGAAAACGACCCAGGCGATAGCGAGACTCATCATAAGGATTCCTACGGAATTAAGTGTCGATGCGGTTGTCTTCATTTTACGAATAGAATTTTGCAGATACCCGTGAGATATTTGAGTTAGAGATTCTTCAAAATGTTCCATTTCAGAATATATAGAAAGATCACCAATAATTTCATCATCTGGAAAATGTCCTTTAGATCTTGTAAGAGCTAGTCCTAAATTATCACCGTTCGTAATATGTCGTAGAGCTTTTCGAAGGTGGAAAGCTAGATATGGGGATGCCTGATTTTCTAGAATTTTCATAGCCTTCGGTAGAGGAGTCCCTGCCCGAATTATGACACTTAGAGATAACAACCAACTGACTCCTGTAAAGATTTTATATAGGGACCAAGGTGGCATCTTGTCTAACAGCACTCTAAAATTTCCACTAGCCCACGGCAGTGAAATTATGATAAAGATAATAGATAATATTAAAAAGATTATGAACAAAAACCAGTAGTTCTCAAAAAAGTATGAGAGATCTATAATAATTTTCGCAGAACCCGTCCAGACGATGCTATCGTTAGCCGCCTCCATCAACGGCGGAACTAGATACAAACTTACCATGACTAAAACTCCTATAGTCATGAGCATTAAAAAAAGCGGGTATGTAGTGGCAGATATTAAGATCGAAGTAATTTCTCTTGATCCTTCTATAACTTGAATCAAATTTTTCAGTGCTAGAGAAAATTTAGAGATATCTCCAACGGAAAGCATGAGGGACTCTCTTTGAGGCACCCAAGAGTTGATGACGGAAGAAAAAGTCTGTCCCCTCTCTAGATCCCGTTGCCAACTTTTTACAGCGAGGGCAAAAGGCTCCATACTTTTCTTACCGTTATGAGACTCTATATTATAGATACGATCTAGAGCATTCATTACGGTAAAATTATTATCTAGGAGCGAAGCAAGTTTTCTATATATATTGAGTCTTTTTTCTGACGAAAATTTCACTACAGTTTTAGCATAAATCAGGTTAAAGTCTACGGGCTTGTTATTCATAATATGATGTCTTCGTCTAGCAGTCCGCACCACCTTTCTATCTCATTTATTCCGACGATACCTTGTAGCATTATAGAAATACTAGCCTCTTTTATGGTTCGTCCACCGAGTTTATTTACCCACAGGCTTGTCGCTTCTGCAAATTTATTCTGTCCTACGAGGGTTAAAAATTCTGCATTTGGAGTTATCATTTCGATTACAGCTATCCGTCCTTGAGTTCCTTTAAATCCACATTGTGAACAGCCCTCTCCTTGCAAAAATATCTGTTCGACAGCATGAGTCCCTAGAACTTTTACTAGTCTTTTATATTCCTCTGACTCTACTAATTTTGCGAGAGGTTTTTTACAGTGTTGACACAACCTTTTATAAAGTCGTTGAGACATAAGAGCTCTAATGAGGCTTTCGTCTTGAAGTTTAAAATCTTGCACACCCATATCTAACATTCTAGACAAGATACCTATTGCAGAGTTGGCATGAATAGTAGTCCAAACATTGTGTCCAGATAAGGCACCTTGAATTGACAAGTTAGCCGCCGCCATAGTTCTAATTTCTCCGACCATTATACTATCGGGATCTGATCGCAAAGACGATGCCAGTGCTTTAGTAAAATGCTCGTCTTTTTCCTTCTCGTCCATAGCATTAGTAACGGGCAGTTGTCTAGATCCGGCGATAAGAGTTTCCACTGGATCTTCTATAGTGATTAAATTTATAGTATAGTCTGCTTCTTGTAGCATCATTATCATATTTTGTCGAAGGGTATTACTTTTTCCAGATCCCGTGGGTCCACCGACTATACAGAGACCGTGCGGATACCGTCTCATTCTTTTAAATATATTTTCTTCATATTGTGAAAATCCTAGACTAGATAGATCTTTGACTACAGTCTGTTTTTCTAAATAGAGGAGTCTCATTACTAGATATTTAGATCCGAAAGCGATAGGGTTAAATTGCAATCTCAAGGCACTTATATTCTTCGGCAAAAATAAATCTTTAGAGCCTCGTAAAGGTGTACTCCCCAATTTTTGTGCAGATTGAAAATCGTTCTGTGCATAATTAGAATCAGATAAATCAGCACTTGCGAAGACGGATCTTAAAAAAGATTCTCCCCAGAGATTATCATATTGCAAAATAAGTTTCATATCTCCGTCGGCACGAAAATAAATACTGGTCTGTTCTGCTACTATTACATGAATATCGGAAACTCTAGAATTAGCCGCTCTACTTACGATATCGACGAGATCTCTCTGCATCTTATTATCGAATTTATCGCCCTTTTTATTAAAAATTTCTTTAGAAGAATCATCATGTTTATATATATTTGCGATTAGTCCTAGATCTCCGTAATATGGTTCCTTAACTTTTAGTCTTTTTCTATCTACTAATGCCTGAAAGCTTAATACCCTACCGTCAAACCTATGAGTCTGAGAAATCACGATGGATCCATCTTGAAAGTATGCCAAAATATTTTTGAGATCGTCAGATTGAGCTAGTTCTGCATTATCGGTAGTTAGTAGTTTATTATTATCAAAAAGATATTGTATAATATCGTCATTACCGAGAAGTTTTATATCTTCCGGGATACTATCATTTAGGCTTCGTTTAATCGATTTGTCTATCATCATATTAACTTTATTTAAAATCGATTAAAAATTTCTTATCGTCTAGAGAAAGAACGATACCATCACGAATAGAAATATTATCGACATGATACCCGTCTAGATCGCTACCTTTTGTAAGCAGATATTCTCTCTTATTCTTGATATTTTGAACGGTCGCAGTCAGCTTTTCTCCCGCTCCAGAAATTTTGACGATCGTATATGCCTTCACAGAATCGGGAGTTTTAGGCACAAAAGTGTTGCTACTTTTACTTACACTATTTTCATTATTAAAATTTTTGGTGTTAGAAGTACTAGCTCGATCTAGATCTTTAATAACATCTTTCTTAACTTTAGCTATGGCATCTTTGATATCTTTATCTATAGAACTTTTCCACTTTTCGTTTGCCTTTTCGAGTTCTGCTAGAGTGTCTAGCTTTTCTTTTTCGAGTTCACCGTTCAGCTTTTTCAGTTCTTGTTCTATCCTCAAATGTTCAACAGCCATTCTCTTCTTTTCTACTTCTAGTTTCTCTCTTTCATTACTAATTCTAGCGAGGATCTTATCTTTTTCAAGATCTATAATAGACTCAAATATTGTCCCTTCTAGATTGTATTGAGCATCTGCAACTTTTTCGATATCTTCCGCCTTTTTTTCTGCATTTTTGACAGATTTAGATATATCTATTACCTTTTTTTCTATATTGGCTTTATCTAAACTTCCGTTATCTTTTTGTTTTAAAATCTGGTTTGTCATAGATTTATCATCGTTATCTGGTCTTCTATCGTCAGCGACTACGACATTAAAAACCAAAAACGGCAAAAAAATTGCGATTAAAATTAAGTAGTTATTTGACATAAGCTCTCCCTTCGTAAGACCAAACAAAATTATTCACATTCCAAACTATAGAGATAAACTCAAAGGAATTCAAGTCTTTAAAAACCTTCCCCCACTCTGAAGGGTGAATACTAGATTGAATTTCCACACCTATAAAACTTACATTAGTCTTGAGGCTCGGTTGATCGGGGTTAGTTAGAACTTCGTTTCTATCGGACATAGACACATTAGTATTTAATGCGGAGAAAAACAGATTTAGTTCTTTGATCCATTGAGATTTATTTCTATTAGGTGGTTCGTCCAGTTTAGTTATAAATGACGGCATTTTTCTAATCAGAGAAATTTTATTACCATATTTACCGACCTTTACTTCTACAGTTTTTCCGAACTTTTTATAGACTGAGTCGGACAAAAATTTGATAGTCCCGTTAGTCCTAACGGTTTTCACTACTACGGCATTTTTCGAACATTTAGCAGAATCTACTGTCCACCCGGCGAACGGTTCGTAGAGTAGTGCTATCCATTTTTCACAAAACTCTGCAAATTGAAGTCTATCATAGATTTCAGTATATGGTTGAGGAGGAGCCACTAATTTCGGTTTATCTATTTGACTTTGTCTAATTTCTGCCAGTCTCTTTTCCCGTTCTACTCTCTCGATTTCTACTTGTTTTATCCTTTCGACTTCTTTCTTTTCTTTATATTGTCCGAACCAGTTGAACCCTACAGCGAATATGAGTACAAAAATTATACTAGTGATAAAGACTTTCATTGCAGTCTTTTTCGCGGTATAAATATTTTTCAGTTTAGAGTCATCTGTATTACCAGCGATATCGTTTACGGAGAGTTCTTGAGTCCCTTCGATTTTCCAGTCTTGTGGGGCGACTTTCATCTTCCAGTCTGGAAGGGACAGTAGATCGTCAAAAACTTTTTTAGCTTTCTCTTCATTTTGATATAAAAAATCTTCTTCAGGTAGTATCAAAGAATTTCTAATTGCCAGGATCCAAAACCCTTGTGGTACTTTGAAACAGGCTAGCACGGACTTATTATCTATAAGAGCGGGTAAAATATGTAGAGTAGCGGATGAGATACTATTTGAGTGTCCTTTAGATTTAAAACCGATACCTATCTGTTGCGGTTTAGACATTCTAGCGGTATAAAAGTCCCCTTCTCCGGCGATCATTTTAGAGATATTTTCTGCACTACTATGAACATTATTATGTTCGAAAGGTTGCCAAAACATACCGACCGCAAAAGGCCTGTTATTTATGGTAATAATTTGTTCATCTAAAATTTTATTCATCTCTCCAGCTTTTTTATTATTTTAGAGGTGCACCCCATCCATCTCTAGTTCTAATTTCCGGATCAAGAGGAGAAACGAGTATCTTCGGAGTTACTAGAACTACGATGATGGACCTTTCCGTCTGCGATTGTCTAGAACCACCGAGAGCCATTAAGCTAGGATCTCCGATTCCGTATCTTGTATCTAGGTTTCTCATTCTTTCAAAACCAGACAGTACTAAAGTCTCACCCGATTTCATAATGACCTCATTAGAAGTAGATCTACTTTCTATTTGAGGAAGTTGCACGATGACTTTACCGACCTCTCTATTTTGCAGTTCGATAAGTTCAGATATATCGACATTTAACATAAGCATCACTCTTCCGTTTGTAAGAACATGTGGTAATACTTGCATAAAGAAACCTACATTAAGAGTCTCCGGTTGCACTGTAGAAGTAGAGTTCGTCTCAAAATCTTTAGTCTCAAATTTGGCTATATATTCGATGTGTTGCATATTAGAAATAGGGGCAAGAACTCCATTTCTAGTAGTGATATTCGCAGAAGTTAAAAAGGAGATTTTTCCTTGCTTCGCGAGGGCATCTATTAGAAATTTACTACTATCAACTTTTCCTATTCCGAACCCACTAGTGACGATATCGGAACTTAAATTAGAAACAGTATCTATGTCTAGCCCCGAGTTTCCTACTATATCGGTAATAGTACTGAGACTAAAACCGACTGCATTTTGATCCGACAGAGTAACCTGTAGCAGTCTTACTTCGATGGCTACTTGTTGAGACAACCGCTGATTTAGATTTTTAACATAGTCCTCTATCCTTTGCAGAATTGCTGGCGGTGCCGTTACAGTTATAGTAGCGGTTGCTCTAGCTGCTACATATTTGGCATTACTAACTCCGTCTAGAACAGATTGTATTGTGAGGTCGATTTCTTCCCACTCTTTCCGTTGAAAATCTAGAGACAAACTATTAGAATCACTTCCTTTAATCTTCGACTGAAAATTTTGATCGACGGCTAGAGATGCAATCAAGAAAGTTTTAGTTTGAGTTTCATAGAATGTAATCACTCCACGATCATATTCCCAGAGCATATTTAGAGAGGTAGCTATTTCCGTTAGGAATCTACTTAATTTGCCAGAGTATTTTACATCTAAAAGAGTCGAAGTATTAGATTGACTAACTTTAGTATCTATCCTCATATTGATATCAGTTATAGAAGTTACATAATTAGCAAGAGTGTTTATATTGACCTTCTCTGCGAGCATTAAAGTAAAACCGTGTTCTGTTTCTAACCGTTGTGGCAGATAATTTTTATTTTCTCTAATGGCAGAAACATTACCGAGCCAAACATCGTCTGTTGCAGAAACCACATCGTTCGATTGAAATTCTACAGATTCATGTGCTTGTCGATAAGCATCTTGAGTTGCGATATAATCGTCGTCGATACCTTTACTTACTTGTTGCATTTCGTGTGTATTACAACCTTGCAGACAAATTAGAGCAATTGTTAAAAAAGACAAATACTTAAAGTTCATTATCTCCTCCTGAATTATAAATTAGCAGTACTTTATTCCCATAGAAAAATCTACCATAAGGAGAAGGATATGCTCTAGCAAAATTTCTAACCAGTGCCGCAGAGACATCTTCAAACTTTCCTTCGAAGACGGCGGATGCCATAATAGGATATTCATATGCGGATCTCCATATCACTTCCCAACCGGTCCTTGAAGCCCAGTCTACTAGAACTTGATGAAGTGTACTTCCTTCGTTGACTATCCAAACATCAATTTTAGACACATTACTATTTCCCGTAAAACTCTTTAGGTCTATAATATCCTCTCTTCTATATTCATTGTATTCTACTGTATCTTCGGCGATTGAGGCTGATAGAATTTGAGTTGTATTAGATTGATCTTGAGCGGATATAGTAACTAGATTCCCCACATATTGCGGTTTAAAGTTCTTTGCTTTAGAATTATGTGTTGCCGATGGAGCCCCACCTGCGAATTTTCCTTTTGCATTTTTACTAAGATCGTTAGAAGTTTTATCTATCACCGCAAACTTATTTATATTGTTGTTTATAGATCTAGGTCTTTGAGAGTTATCATCGGGCCAAATAGGAGGTTTAGAGACTACTATGTTGGCATAAATTAAAGTCATAATAAAACATAAACTTACACGATAAAAAACAGACATCTACGACCCCTTTAGAACACTATAATTTATTCTACAGAACTTAAAAAAAAATTACAAGCATTATTTTACCTTACCTAGTTGTCTACTATAGGGGGGACAAAACAAAAATAAGGTAGTAGTAAATTTGCAATCGGACATACGGTTTATTTCAAACTCGTCTAGTATGTCTCTTATATGAGACAAAACTTATCTTTCGTTATCATAAGAAGTATCTCGAACTCTGTCTGCACCATTATAGGACTTAAAAACTTCACTTGAAAAGCAACCGGCGACATCCAAACTTTCATTCAAGCATCTTAAAAGTATTCTTCTATTTATATTACTATCGTAGGAGCACATTTCCTTATTAGTAGAAAGCTCACAACTATCAGCAATAAAGTTATCCCACTCTGAAATCGTCATACTCCGTAGATGTTTTTTTAATGCATCTCCTGAAATAGTTATTTCTGTCTGTTTGTTAAATTTGATAGTATTAGAAATTCCTTCCTTGACAGAGTCGTCAAGACTTGAAGCTATCTTAAAGGATACTGTCGCAGATACAACTGCTAGACCTATATAAAAAATTTTATGCATTAAATTCATATTTTACCTTTTTGTTATAAATACAATGATATATTATTGCATAATATTTATTTGTCAACTTCTAGCAAAATTTTATTTTCCGTTATTGTAAGAAATATCTCGAACTCCGTCTACATCGTTATAGGAGTTAAAAACTTCACTTGAAAAGCAACCAATGACATCTAAATTTTCATTCATGCATCTTAAAAGTATATCTCGAACTCCGTCTACATCGTTATAGATTGCAGGAGGTTTAAGAAAATTATCTGAAAAACGATCGACAACTATAGGTCTCTCATTTACACTTTTTAGAAATATCTCTTGACTCCGATTACTTTCGCTGAGACATCTAATTTTATTAAGACCTATAAAAGATTGGCAATTTTCAGTGATAAAGTCGTTCCATTCTGGAATATCCATAGTCCGAAGATATTCTTCTAAAGAGGCTTCTGATTTTATATTATCAAGATCAGAAATTTCTGAACCTGTTGACATTATGGCTGAAGCTAACATAAGGCCTATAAGATTAAAACTAAATTTTTCAAGTTTTTTTAGAGACATATATTATCCTTTTTGTTATAAATATAATAATATATTATAGCATAATATTTATTTGTCAACTTCTAGCAAAATTTTATTCCAGAAGACATCTTCTTTGTTATATACCTACAATAAAAAAAGGGGCGAATTATTTCTCCCCTGTTTCTACTTTAAAGTTGCAAATTAAGATTTAGAGTAATACTCAACTACTAGAGAGAGTTCCATTTTGGCTCCAAAAGGCACTTCATCGAAATGTGGCAGTCGTGAGAAAAGAGCCTCTTGTTTTTCCTGATTGAGGACTACATAGTCGCACTCTTCACGATCAGGATTTTCCATAGCGGTTTTAACTATCGCCAGATCTTTAGCTTTAGGATTGACAGAAATTATGTCATCAACTTTTACTTGATAAGATGGTATATTGACTTTTTTACCATTTACAAAAATATGTCCGTGGTTAATAAATTGTCTAGAAGCGAAAACGGTTGAAGCTAATTTAGCTCTAAAAACGACGGCATCTAGTCGAGATTCTAGGAAATGTATAAGATGTTCTCTTGTATCTCCTTTCTTTGTTGTCGCCTTACGGAAGTAAGTTGACAGTTGTTTTTCAGAGACATTACCGTAGTATGCTTTCAGCATTTGTTTAGCTTTAAGTTGAGTTCCGAAAGTCGTTAGTTTAACTCTAATAGTAGGACCATGTTGTCCAGGTTGATATTTACGAAGGCCGGTCTCTTTAGAACTTCCCCAGAGTCTACCTGCTCCGTATCGTCTAACTGTTTTAAATTTAGGTCTTTGTCTTTTGTTAGTCATGTAGATTCCTTTCGCAAATAATCACCGTCTTGTCCTCCTTTATAGAGAACCAGCAACCTTATAATTTCTATGATCTAAAACCATTAGAACGACTCAGTGCTAAACGATATTAAAACTATAACACGGTTAAAATCTAAAGTCAAGAGGCATTTGCGGGCTATTTTGTCTAACAAAAAAATATACTTTACAAAAGAGATAAAGGGTGTTATATATTGAGTAGGAGTAGACGCCCTCGTTAGGCAATGGGTCAGGTAGAAATAAGCAGCCCACCTAGTAGAGACGGGTTACTCCTACTATCATATCTTTAACAAAATTTCATTTGAGGGTTGAAAAACTTCAAAAAGAAGTTATATTATATATGCCCAGAGATGGGAGATAATACTGAACCTATTCATAGAATAGTCATTATGGACCCGGGGGCGGTACCCGGCACCTCCACCACAAATTTTGACGGGGGTGAACTAGAATCGACAGATGAGATAAAGATGAGTAATGTATTCGATGTTTATAAGTCATCGTTAAAAAAGTATAGAAAAAACGAACGCAAACAATAACGTTCAAGCAAACTTGGCCATAGCTGCGTAAGCAACTCGTCATAAATGCGAAATTCCTTGGACTTAGAACCTCTAGGGTGGGGTTTTGAGGGGACCTCGCAACAGAATCCCTCTTAAATATTATTTTTTACTAATACCTATTTTATTTTTTCTACGGAGAGGCAGTATAAGAGCCTTAAAGGTTCCTATGATCCACCGTCTATATAATCGGTTTAGCCAAAACAGAACTCTATAAATTAGATTCATAAAGATAACTATTATGACGGTAAAAACTATCAAGTGATTTGTCTGTAGTTCTATGGTATAGTTATTGAGATTGATGTTAGTCATACCGCTGTTATAATTCCAGGCAAAGATTAGCCCTACCAGAATTAAAAATTGAAGAGAGAACATAAGATTTAGAATATGTTTTATAAAAGTGAACTTCATATTATTTGCTTACGGTCGTTATGGGTGTAGGTTCTAGAGAGTTAATAACATCTTTCATAATAGCATTTTGCAGTTTTCTAATATTATGTCGATCAAAAAAAGCGGATCTAACGGGCTCTATTTCGTCGTTCCAGATATATTCAGCTTCCCCGATGATTACGAAAGAATTCAGTATAACTTGAGTATCGTCGTCTATAAATCCCTGTTTGAGGGTTGCCAGAATCTGTTCTCCTTTGAACTCGACTGTATCTGTATTGTCTAACATTTCATCTACCTTTTTTTCTACAAAAACGGTATTTTGCCACCATCTACTAATCTTACTTACAGTAGATTTATCGTCAGATTTTGAAAATCTATCTTTGAGAACGATAGACTTATAAATATTATTAAAGTCATTTTTGATTTCTGTATAAGTCTTCAGACCTTTATATTGAATTCCGTTGAGTTCTTCTATGACGGCTTTACTTTCGTCGTTCAACGGCAGATATTTTATATATAGAAAGGTATCTTTAATATCTCCATTCCCTGAAATAGAGTCCTCTAGCATCTGAATTGCTAGTAGTTTACTCAGAGAATTTTTAGTAATTATCCTATCATATTTAGAAATAGTCTCAATACCGGCTTCCAATTGCAGGATCTGTTTTCTTTGTGTAATAAGGTTATCTTCCAGAGTTTCTATACGGGATAAAAATGATGTAGTAGACTCTTTCAGTATGGAGCTATTCTTTGAGTTGATAGCTATCACTTTGTGTTTTATCTGTTCTTCAGAGTTATTTAAAAGATCTTGATGATTGACGGTTAGCTGATTAAGTTTGAACCAAAAGGAAAACCCCAAGCCTATAGATGCCAGAAAAAACATTATCAATATTAAGATAAAACCATTTTGAAAAGAAATCATCCGTTGACTCATAGAGTATCCTTATTTGTGAAGCTACACCTTATATATAGAATTTTAAAAGTCTAATTACAAGATTAAATTTATAATTTTAGTTGTTCTAGAATAAAAATTCTGATACACGAAGACAGATTTTCTTTATTCTTGTTATTTTCGGCTCGACTCTTATCTATAGATGCGACAATTTTTGCTATAGATATCTTTTGTTTTATTGAAATTTTTTTAAGTTCATCGTAGAATTGTTTCTCCAGCGAAAAACTAGTCTGATGTTCGTTAATGGTGATAGAGTATTTATTCATATGATCATATCAACTTCATAAACAGCGGTATTATTTTTTCCAGAGACTTATCTTCAAAAATAATTTCCATAGAAATTTTCCTTGCGATTACGAATGTATCATTTTTATTACAGTAGAGAAAAAACATAGAGGAGTTTCCAAAAAGCAGACAACCTTCTAGTACTTTTATATTAGAGAAGTGATCGTTTAGAGATTGCAGATTTTGTAATATATAGTATCCTCTATCGGTTTGACACCTGTGCGATTTAAGTCCGGAGATCTCTGCAGAAAGATGAAAGCACCCGTCTGTTTTCGAGTAGAAATCTTTTAATTGTTGATTAAGATTAGGGATACCTTTTGCAGAGAGTGAAGCGACTGTTAGTTCTAGATCTAATTTTTTTGCTGGCGGAAATAAATTATAATATGTTAGTTGTTCTTCGAAGTCAGTCATAAAAAGTTTCCGTCAGATTTATGTTCGTTATCTACTGCGAGGCCTCCCATAGGAGAGAACGATCCCGAAGAGGATGATATAATAAAAGGACGATCTGTATCTATAACAAACAGACTTTGCGGAACTATGACGGTGTTATTTTCACCGACACCGTCTGCTACTTGCCTTATATAGAATTGATCTATGATATCGCCGACAGGATGAGATTGCAACAGAACCATATTACTAAATTCTACCTGCCCACCCCATTCTAGAGGAATTTTCAACCTTACAGCAATATTAGGAGATATGATACCATCTACCATTTTATTCATGGTATCGGCAGGTATTCCTAGTGAATGTAATAGTTTCCCGTAATTACCTTCTACGAATTGGATAAAATCTGAAAGAGAGTTATAATATTTTAGTACTTCTGAGTGCGGTACCTTACGATGTTTAATATCTACTTGTTTAATATCTAGATTATTTATACCGTTTTCTTTGAGCAATGATTCTAATCGATTTTTATTTAACATTACGAGCCAACTTTTTCTACAGATTGTCTAAAAAATTGAATAAGGGTATCAGAAAATTCTACAAGGGAGTCGAAGCTTTCATTACTTCCGTTCGCAGGACAAATACTGTTAAAGTTATCTTTAAAGTTAGAGTCATTTATTTTGATGGTGTGAATTTCTTCTGGTACATCTAGACCTTCAATATCGTTGCCTGTGTAAACTATGATAGGAGTTATGGCAAACTCTACATTAGTATTATTGAAAGCTTTTTCACAGGACTCTATCATAGTCTTATTTACATATCTAAAAAGAGTTATCTGTTCTGACCTCCTTTTCGAGTCTCCCCCTAGTACTATGCCAAAAACTAAATTGAGTGGGTGAGACAGGGCCCAAAAGTCTAATTGCAGATCAACAAGTTTCGGCGGAGATATAAGTTTAAATCGTTGAGTTATGAGGGCGATTTTTATCTTATCTATAGCAGTAATTGTATTGGCTATATTGTCGTTTTTCTTTATCTGTTTTCGATTATCTTTTACTAATTCATCTACTTTATCTATATCGGATAATTCTTCTACATTAAGGTGGAGTTTATAGAATACTAAAATTATCGTCGCGAGTGTCATCGAGAAGATGATAAATAGTCCTATAAACATTTTTACAAATAGTTTATGTTGCGAGTGAAATATATTGACAATCTGTTTAACTTCTGTAGTGGAGAAAATATCGATATTAAAAACCAGAAGCATTAAAGTGTATACTAAAAAGACGGTCGCTAGAAGGATAACGAATATCCAAAGATAGCATAAAAAATTTACTTTACCTTTCATTCTCTGTGTCTTTTTGATTATTTTTTGGAGACATAGAAAGTTTTTTTCTTTTTTTCTTCATCTCTATCATGAGGTGTCTAACAGCGGTCTTCGCATCATTTTTTTCTACTTTAGCATCAACTTCTATCACCTGTTCTTCAGTCTTTTCTAATTGCCTCTTATTTTTAAACGGCAGTTCTATGATGTTATCTACTTTATTTTCTAGAACCTTTTTAATAGGTTCATCAATTAAGTTATTTATAGGAGACAAATCATTTTGTTTGATGTCTATATCTGAACTATGATTAGGGCTATCGTATGATGTAAATAACCTTTTAACCAGATCCGCAGAAATTTTAATTCCAAAACCTAGTCCGTATAAACCTGCGGACAGTATCCAGTCGATCTCTTTTTCTCCAGTGATATTATCTGCTTCGAACTTTTGTGTATTTACACCTACATTACAGGACATACCGTATTGCAAAGTGGCTTTCATCAGATCGTTAGTCTCAGCGATATCTTTAGAACTCATTTTGCCGTCTACAGATCCGAACATCAAATTAGAACTTTCAGCTTCTTTTTTGACAAATTTATCGAACTCTTGAATAGCTATAGATCTAGCGACACTTCCGGCATAGGAAAACTCTGTTAGTTGATTAGCTATTGAATCTTTACCTTCTAGAGAGAAGAAACTTTTATCGGTCAATTTGGGAAGTTTATCTTTAAAAAAAGTAGATAGCAGTTTTACTCTATGGGAGATAGCAGGACTATGTTGAAGTTCTCCATTCTGTTCTTTTTCCAGTCTTTTTCCAAGGTTCGCTATACTACTAGAAATATCTTCGATCTCGACGGACTTATCTGCGAGACCTATGAGACCTGAAGTTTTTTCCAGACCTATATCTGTGGCGATTTCATTCAATAGAAAGTTGTTAGTCGTAGATCCTCTAGTAAGTTTTCCTACAATTTTGTCGGCCGTTTTAGGAGATCGTCTAATGAGAGAAGAGAGACCGTAGTTTTCTTTAAAGCCCGACTTTTTTTCTAACTCTAGATTTTTAGATATTGGTTTAAAGATATTAGAATAATTATTATTTTCGTTATTTATAGTATTAACAAAAAGTTTTAAATTCTCTCTTCGATATTTAGAAACATCTACTGGTACCTTCCCAGTGTTTATAAGTTGTAAAGAGTCCGTACAAAGTTCTTTTAATTCTATAGACGGATTATCCTTTTGTGTCTCTGAAAGTATTTTTATAAAATCTTGTATCGTTATAGTGTCAGCTTTATCTTTTTGAATTTCCGTCAGTAGAATATCTACGGGAGATTGAATAATAAACAGATTATCAAGATTGGAAGCAAAAGCCTCTTCTAAAGGAGCCGTCATACCGACATTATGTTGTCCTGTGGTCTTATAAAAATATCGTTCAACTTTGTCTACGGCTTCTCTCTTTTGGAGGATTTCAGGATCATCATTTATCTTCTTTATGATATTGTCTTTAGAGATGTTATAGATATGTTGTATAAAATTTTTACTAGCCTTGATGTGTACCTTTTTAGCGGTGTTATGACTATCTGCACCAGGTAGTCCTTCTGCGGTCTCATCTGTGGTAAAAAACTGGTTAAAATCTTCTGGATCTTTATAGATGGATTTGATAGTCTTATGCAACTCATTTTCCACAATAGATTTAATAATATTATTGTCTGCCATATTTCACCATGTGTATGTACTATTAGAAATTATAATTGAATATTGCAATTAAGTCAAATGGTGATTGCAATTTACACCTCAAAGTTTTAGTCTAGTACGGCAAGGAGAAATAGTGTGATATGTGGAAAGATAAATAATTTTATATTATTTATGTTAGTAATTTTATTATCTAGTCCTGCTATATCAAGCACATTGATTACAAATTCTCTAGCGACCGTCGGCGGTTATTTCTGGGGAACAGAACTACTATTCAATTTTCTAGTAGTGATGGGGAAGATAGTTCATTTAGTCTTCGTTAAATTAGGTTATATATTTATATATATAATAACCCTGTATATGGTAGTACTATTTTTCTGGGGGCATCTAAAATCGATGTTTAAAAGTCTATCTACTGGCGACATAAAGCCACCATTTGACGGAAAAGTACTAGACAGACTCTTGAGGACAAACATATTCAGGGGAGCGATAGTGATAGCGATATTCAGTCTACCTTCGGTATCCTTTATAAGCAAAACATTTTTAGAACCTATAAGTTCTCTTGGAATATTTCTTCAGACTAAAGGCAATTTCATAGAGAATAATAAAAAGGACGGTTATGTCGTCAGCGACTTTCACACATGTGTACTACATTATCAAACGATGCAACAGGTATCTTCTCCTATGGTGTTATCAACGAACGACTTACAAGAAGACACTTCTATATTTTCTTCGACATTTGTATCTCATTCTTCGTGTCAGTTAGAGATATTAAACAAGAGCACCGAGTTCGGGTTAACTTTGGGAAGTCTATTGATAAAAGATTCCTTCGACAAAGATTTTCGTCCATATTCGCTTCTACCGATACTACCGAGCTTCAGGATATTATTACTAGGTCTATTAACATTATTTATATTTAGCATATTATTTTTGCCTCCGTTCGTATTGACATTTAGCATATTTATAGATCTATGTTGGAGTCTAGTATTTTTACCATTCTCGTTGTTAAATTGGATATTCAAGGACGATACCAACAATTTTTTCAAGTTCAGCGAAGAGAATCTAAAGGAGATAGTAGAAAAATTTGCAAGAAATATGTTAGGTCTTACGGTGTCCTTTTTCGGAATGACATTAATATATATATGGACGGCTAATTTATTAACATTAGGAGATAGTTCTACATTAGAAGCTATATCGGCGAGTATAAACGGGCAAAGTTCTCGTCCATTGTTAGAACTTATGAACACAGACATTAGTCTTATAGGATACCTACTAGGATTTATGGTTATGGGATATTTTTCTATATATTTTTATACAAAATTCATTCCAACTTTCTTATCGGTTGATGTCGGCAACAATTATGATGTAAAATACAAAGATATGATAGACAAAAGCATAGCAAGTATAAAAAAGCAGACAGGTTTCAACTTTAAAGGGGCGATAAACTCTGGAGGACTATTTATAAGAAACAGGTACACAAAAATCGCAGATAAAATAAGGGGGAGTAAATGAGAAATTATGTACTTCACATTTTACTAATTATATTTATGATATTCTCTACCCGTCCAGTTTTAGCAAGCGGAGACATCTCAAGATGCAGTCTATCGGAGTCTAATTATTATATGTTATCTAGTTCTTTACGATTACATTACCCTAATCTTTCGTGTACAGAACTTTTAGAGAAAAAGCAGATGGCAGAGAATTCGTTTAAAGATTCTAACAGTTTACAGTTTGGGGTCTTATCATTACTAATAAATTTAATAGTAGAGTCGTTCTCGACGATAGCGATAGAGTTATGGGAAGTGATAAAACCGTTATTGGTGATTATATTGAGTTTTCTATTGATATTAGAGATATACAAAAAAGTTGGAATAGGTTTTATGCCTATCAGGTTAAAAAACTATCTAGGCATCGGAGGCGATGAGAGTTCTATAGAAACAGTCTCACAGTCGATAAAGAGTTTAAAGGAACCTATATTCAGATTTTTAATAATATTCGCATTGATATTACCGTTTGATCCTATCTTTATAATGAGAACTATATTTGATCCGTTTATCCAGCTATCGTTATTATTAGGAAACGGCATATTTGAAAGCATCTCGGACTTTTGGGTTAGAGAGAAGTTGGTACAGAGTTCTACTATAACATTTAGCGACAACTTATATTTTAGCACGGAGACCTTACGAGTTATAGAATCATATGCGAACTATCTAACGGATCTATTATATGTTCAGTTTCATATACATTTCAACATAGCTTGGATACAGTTAAAAGAGTTAAACATAGTTAATAGTCTATATTCTTTAATAGTAGGTTTTTGTATGACATGGATAAGCATAAGAATGTATTTTTTCATAATAACTGGTGTAGTCAGAATAGGTAAAAATCTAATATTATACCCAAAGATTATCATAGACTTTTTCAGGGGCGGAGTATCAGGACTGGACGGCTTTATAGGCGACTTAAAGAAAACATTTTTAACTTTTTTAGTATTACCTTTGGCTACTCTAATATATATATCTTTTTTAAACATTGCAGGTTCTAGTCAACAGCTATGGTTAATATCGTTAGAAGACGATAGACTATTGGAATATTTATTATCTAGCAGTCATATAACTTTTATATCGTGGTGTATTGTGTTAATAATATTGTACAAATTTTACAGTAAATTGGAAGAGATGATAGAAAATTTTGGAGGCAGTGTAGAAGGTTATAAAATGAGCGGTAACCCGTTAGATAGTATGAGTAAATTTTATATGATGGGAAAGAGTGTCTATAAAAATGTGAGTAATTCTCCAAAGAAGAAGAAGTCGTGAAGAAATTATTTATATTTATTTCTATATTTATTTTGTTCTCACTTGGGAGCATAGGAGAGGTCGTCTCGAACGGCACGAATATTGATAATCATAGTTATCACTACGAATTAGATCCTAGCTATGATTATCAAGATTCTATACAACTATATAAAAACGATTCTAGCGAAGAGTTGAGCATAATGTTCGTACCATTTTTCTATATCTTCGACTATCTTTTTGTATCTGTCAGCGAGATAAGCGGACGATTATATAGCAACTTTTCTAAATTGGTACTGGTCTTATTGGGGATATTATTGGTAGTACAAATATATATAACGGTGGGCTTTAATTTAAAAGAGCCGGAGAAGATAAAAAGTCTATTACCTACATTATTGACGGCTATGATAGTCTCTACATTTTTAGGAATGGGGCTACTATTTCCCAGAAGTTTAATGGACATAACCTTGGTACCTGCAATAGATCTAATAACCTTGTACACACAGGGGACACTCTTCAAGTATTATGATGGCGGTCTAACGACGAGCTACGACTTGAGCCGTTTAAACGACGATATAGCCTTCTTCTCCAACCATTTCAGAGATACTTTCTTCACATCATTACAGTTTATATTCGGGCTATTATCTACATTATTATCAACTACATTGAGCCTATTATTGACTAGTTTAAAAAATTGGAATTTTCTATTATGGTCAACATATGCTACACTATTTATGAGTTTTATCATATGTTATATAATAGTTAGAACTTACGGAAAGATATTTTTACAGTCTATGTTTTTCTTTATAGATCTACTATTACAAATGTGTATATTAGGGTTACTATTTCCATTTATAGCTTTATCTCTAGTATTTCCGGATTTTAGTATCTTAAAAACATTTAAAGGGATGGTCTCGTATGAGAGATTATTTAAACCTATATTACAAACGATGATAAATATAAGCGGGGTGTGTATAAGTATGGTTGTGATACAAGTATTATATTTAGGCTTTATAAGTGTAGACAGTTCTACTGGCGGAGGTGGTACTGTATTATTAGAGTATCTTCAAAAAGGAGATATAGAGGGTGCGACGGGTCTATTAGTTAGTCCAAATTGGAACGACATATTATTATTGAGTTGGCTAGGTATAACGGCTATGTATGTGTATAAATATATACAAGAATCTATGAGCGGTCTTATTGCAGGATCTAGTGAAAACAAATACTCGTCTAAAACGATAGAGATAGCAAATCATATCCGCATAGACATCTACAGAAACATTCTAGAGGCAGTCGCAAAGAGAAAAATGAGCGGAGGTAAAAAATGATATCTATAAAAAAGCAGACAGGTATCTTCGCGAGTAAACTTACAAAGAACAACATATATATTTTAATTGGCAAGGCATTTTTGTACTCGTTAGTCTTTGTATTGATATTTTACTTTTCGTCTAGAATCTTCGGAGAAACGATGTGGGGCATTTTATCTTTTAACGATATGTTAGTCGGCATTGGATCTGAAAGTTCTCAAAGTTTAGAGGGGAGGATATGTTTTATATGCCCGTATTTTAACGATCTATATAATATAGTAAATTATGTAGCCAGCGACTTTATAACTTTACTTCGTCCGTTATTATTACCGATGTTATCTATTTTATTAAGTTTTTGGTTATTGTATAAAGTGTACTTATATCTAGGCGGGCTATTTCAAGGCGGGGACAGCGGTTGGAGTATTATACCTAGAGACATAACAGACGACGATATAAAATCTAACCTTTGGGCACCGTTGTTAAAGAGAGTATTAGTAGTAATGTTAGTTTCGATACTACTACTAGGCACTCCTACGGATCCATTGATATTTATGCGAAGCCTTGGGGACATTACGATAGGTCTATCTTTGGGTATTAGTAGCGAGTTATCTCAACTATTTTTAGGAGTTAAAGACGGTATGTGCTTATCTGGAGAGGCTTCAGGAGTTTTAAAAACAGGAACAGAAAATCCGTTACTATTTAGTTCGGAGATATTCGGCGGTTTATCGTGTATTCTTACCTATATCTCTAGTCTATATTTTTTGGGGACGGCAGTCTCTTTAAGTTTACTAAACTATGGAACTTTATTATACAGTCCATTATTATTGGTGATGGGATGTGTAGTCTTTTATATGACACTAAAATTATTCTTCAAATATTGTATAAAATTTATAGGAATAATAGGTCCTATATTGATGTTGATACTATTTTTCCCGTTGTATATATTAAGTATAGCATTCAGCGAGGCGAGTTATGTGTGGAAAAAAGGGGTAGAAAATTTAATAGACACCTGTAAAAATGTATTTTTATTCAGCCTAGAAATCACAATAAGTTTTATACTATTATTCACTATCTTCGATGCACACTTCCCTGCTCCTATAGACGGATATTCTGCGGTAATACCTAACGACTACTTACAGTTCTCCCCTATTTCGCTAGAAAAATCCGAGTCTGAACTTATAGTGAAGGAAAATGTCTACTCAACTATTCAGTTATGTTCGAAGACGGCTAGAGTTTTAAAGACGGGAGCTATGGATGATTCTAAATATAGAGAATGTATGTTGAAGGAGATAAAGGAGAACCCGTCTACCTTTAGTTTTTTTGACGACATCTGGGGTCTATTCTTTATGTTGATATTGGGGCTATTTTTTATAGAGAGATTGAGTAAATTTTTCACAGAGAGGTTAATGAAGAGGAGTAATACGAGTTTTTTTCAGTTGAGTGAAACGATCGAGCGGGGCATAAATTATTTTAGAAGAAGAACATCTGCTAAAAGTAGTACTGGAGCGAAGAAATGACTATAAGGCTATTATTTTTAATCTTAATTATATCTTTATTCGGTCAAACTGGGCTAGTCAAAGCTAACGGTATGACAGAGAAAGAAGTCGCCGTAGAAACTTTATTATCTGGGGCAGTCAGTTCAGATCCACTAATGTCGACGAGTATAAGCGACAGTAACATCATTTTGAGATTATTCGGTACATTAGCAGATCTAATGATAGAGGTAATCTCTTTAGTATATCCTTTTCTACAAATTTTCGTATTGACGATAATAGTATTAGGAGTCGTAATAGCTACCTACGAGTTGTCGGTATCTCTTATATTTAGGAACACCATTTCTAGTATTGACGGAGAGGCATCTAGGAAAGATTTCAAGACATTTATAATGATGGGTTTCTGGACGAGCATATCAGTGTTATTATTATATATGAACCCGTTCGTCCTTTCGAACCTATTAGTAGAACCTTTATTGATGATATCTAATCTATTTACGAGAGTTATCTGGAGTAGCACTGACCTTGTCCTTTTTATAAGCGACTGTTCTATATCGTCTAACACGGAGACATCAATATTGAGCAGTAATATAGCTTGTCTTTCAGATCAAATTTTGAGTCCAATTATTAGTATGCTAGATTTCAGTTGGTGGTTAATAGGAACATATTTTTTATCTAGTTCTATCGGCATTTCCTTTGTAGGATTTTTTCTATTTATCATCTTATCGTTCTTATTATTAAGATTGACAGTAACTCTCTCAAAAATAATATTTTCGTTATTGTTAGGCATAATGTTTTTGCCGTTAACATTTTTAGATCTAGCCTTCAGCAATTTAGAGAAAGGAGAAGGAAGCTTTAGCAAGAGCAAGATGTATATATTGCCAAAAATTTTAGATATGATAAAGACGAAAAATTATAGTTCAGTTATATCTAATTGGGTAAATACGACTATCTACATAGTCTTATTAAGTTTAAATGTAGTTATGATGTTGATATTAGTTAAAGCAGGTCTAAACATAGGAGGAAACGGATATATTATCACAGAATTGATTGACAGGAATTCGATATTATATATTGACGGTATATTGAATGAAGAAGTTAAAAACGGTTTTTCGGATAAATTTTTCGGAGCCAGTCAGCATTGGACGATGCTATTATTCGGTCCATTATTAAGTCTATTTTTATACTTTAAAATTGAGAAGATGTTTAACGAATCTGGAGATAACATAGAGTTAGACAATAGCATCGTCCAGTTAGACAAGAACCTATCGTCGTATAAGAACAAACAGTTATCTAAATTATTAGGCAAAGATTGGCAGAACAGAAGCAATATACATAATATAACAGTCGGATCTATAAAAAGTTTCAAAGGGGTATCAAGATTTTCTCGAGCCTCAGCGAGCTTCATAAAGAAAAAAGTAAAAAAATAGACTAAGCATACCTATATATTATATGTAATATAATATATAGGTATTCCACGGAGTAATAAAATTGTAAAATTTATATAAGCATAACAATTATATATCTATGATATATAATTGTTATTCCACGGAGTTATAAAATTATACATTATAAGCATACATACATATTATAATATGTATGTATTCTACGGAGTGATAAAATTATAAAATAATTTTAGAACGACCCGTCTGCAAAACCCTTTGCAGACTTTTTTTAAACTTCCTACTCACAGCCCTCCGACTTCTATTTCCACGAAAATTTCTCAACCTTTCCACCCCGCACAATCATTCAACCCCGCCCCCGCACAAAACTTGACAAACAAGAATTAAAGCTCAATAGACACCTACTAAACCTATAGTAATATAGACATCTCATAAAATAATAAGCATAACGATTATATATCTATGATATATAATTGTTATTCCACGAAGTTATAAAATTATACATTATAAGCATACATACATATTATAATATGTATGTATTCTACGGAGTGATAAAATTATAAAATAATTTTAGAACGACCCGTCTGCAGAATAATCTGCAGACTTTTTAACATAATCAACGGCGAAGAAAATTAAAAATCCACTCTCCTCCCACAGAGACACCGCAAAAAAACACCCACTCAACCTATTATAGAAAATAAGATTAAACCCACGAGATATGATGATTATCCTGTAAGGTTATAAAATTATACATCATAAGCATAACAATTATATATCTGTGAT